>CAZRDB010000107.1:0-17374 GCA_964598695.1 uncultured Armatimonadia bacterium | reverse complement strand
AGCACCTCGGTGTTACGGCGGAGGATCTCGGCCGCCTGCTCGACCGCCTCGCGCTGGCGCGGGTTGCGGATCTCCGCCGTGCGCGCGAGCAGGGCGTCGAGCGAGCCAAACTGCTCGAGGAGGGCGGTGGCGCGCTTCGGCCCGATGCCCTCGGCGCCGCGGACGTTGTCGGAGGAGTCACCCGTGAGCGACTTCCACGCGATGACGAGTTCCGGTCCCACGCCGAGCGCCTCCCGCACCTCCTCGGCGCCGACGATCCGCGCATTCGAGAGGCCCTTGTCGGCGGCGCAGACGAGCGTATCGTCGGAGACGAGCTGGTACGCGTCCTTGTCGCCGGTGGCGAGGTAGGTCCGCCAGCCTCGCCGCTGGGCCTCGGTCGCGAGAGTGCCCATGACGTCGTCGGCCTCGAAACCCGGGAGTCCCACGATCGGAATGCCCATCGCCCGGCACACCTCGGGCAGCAGCGGCGCCTGCGCGACCATCTCCTCCGGCATCGGAGGGCGCTGGGCCTTGTACTCCGGGCACAGCTCCTCCCGAAACGAGGGCCCCTCACCGCGTATGTCCGTCGCGACGGCGACGTGGCTCGGACCGACCTGCTCGATCAGCGCGAGCACCATCCGGCAGAAGCCGAACAGGGCGTTCGAGGGGCGACCGTCGGGGGCGTGCATGGGGGGCAGCGCGTGGAAGGCGCGGTAGAGCAGGTTGTAGGCGTCGATGACCAGCAGTGCGGGGCGAGGGTCGGTCCGAGGGGCCACGCGGCACACCTTCCTTGGTCGAGGCTTCCGCGGTCGGGCACGGCCCGGCCGGGGACGGCGCGACCTTGCGCGATCGGAGGGAGTCGGGTAAAGGATCGGGGGCCCGCCGAACGCGACGACACATTCCATCGGCTCGGCGGGCCCGGCGTCTGCCTGTTGCGTAAGCGGTTCTCGGTCGCGCCGCACGTTCCTGCTTCTCCCCGCGCCGACCGCGATCGGTCCGACCCACCGAGGAGGTACGCTCGTGCGTGTTCGTGTTCTCAGGCTCGTGGCGACGGCAATCGCTCTGCCCCTGCTGCTGGGTGGTCTCGTGACCGGCTGCTTCCCCGGCTCGGGCAAGAACCAGAAGGACGTCGCTCCTCCCCCGCTCGTCCAGCCGACCGGGGCGGTCGAGACGCGCCTGCTGGAGCCGATCCTCGTGACCGAGGTGGAGAAGCAGCCCCTCCCGACGGTCCAGATGCTGCTCTGCACGCCCGACACGGGTCTCGGGAAGCCACTCTACGCGAACGCCCAGTGTGTCCTGCGGCGCGAGACGGCCGAGCGGCTGCAGCACGCCGAGGCCGCCGCCCAGGCGCTCAAGCCCAAGCGCTCGCTCCGGGTGCTCGACGGCGCGCGCACCCGCGAGGCGCAGGCCGCGCTCTTCGCGCAGCTCGGCGGCGATCCCCGCTTCCTCGACCGACCGAGCCGGGAGGGCGGGACCCCGGACACGCGCGGCGCGGGCGTCGACGTGACGCTCGTCTGGCTCGAGGGCGAGAAGGCGGGCCAGGAGTGCCCGATGGGCAGCCGCTACATGGAGCCCTCCGAGACCGCGCTCCGGGGCGCGACGCTGGCCGATGCCGAGATGCTCGCCAACCGCACGGTCCTGACCGAGATCATGACCAAGCAAGGCTTCGTGGCCGGGGCGTGCTGGTGGGACTTCTCCGACCCCGACTGGAAGCGGTTCCCGGAGATCCAGGCCTCGGACTACCAGCACGCGCTGGCGCCGGGGATGGCCGAGGCCGCCGCGGCGGAGCTGGAGGCCGAGTCGGGGGCGGAGCTTCTCGCCGAGTCGGGCCCGGTCGAGGGAACCCGGTAGCCGCCCGCTCCGCGGCTCAGGCGCGCTCGAGCGCGTGGGCGAGCCCGTCGACGTCGGTCGAGGCCACCCCGCGGGCGAACGTCACGCGGAGCAACGGCTCGCCGAGCACCCCTTGGATCACCCAGGCCGATGGCTTGCGGATGCGGAAGTACGGCCGCGGGAGATCGGCGAAGTACTGCAGGTGGCAGCCCGACGCGAGGCCTCGCATGGCGTCCTCCGAGAGGGGCTCATCGACCTCGTACTCGCGCACGAGAGAGCCGTCGAAGCAGTCCTCGAGATCGCGGATCGCCACCACGTGTCTCATGAGCCGGCCACGGCCCGCACCGCCGCCACAAGCGCCCGCGCGCACGCCGGGGTGCTGAAGCTGCCGAAGCTCGCCCGGACGGTCCCGTCCGGGAACAGATCGATCGGCAGGGCCCGCGGCGCGCAGTGCAGGCCGCCGCGCACGACGATCCCGAACGCGTCGAGCAGCACCTGCGCGAGATCGGCGCTCGACCACCCCTCGAGCGCGAAGCTCACGATCCCGGCGCGGCCGTCCTCCGCCGCCAACGGCGTGAGCCGCAGCCCCCGGGCGCCGCGCAGGCCCTCGCGGAGATCCTGCACGAGCGCCGCGCGGTGGGCGCCGGCCTCGGCCACGCCGTGCTCCCGGACGTAGCGCACACCCTCGGTCAGCCCCGCGATGCCGAGGTGGTTCGGGGTGCCGGCCTCGTGGCGCAGGGGCAACTCGGGGGGGTGCATCGCGAGATCGCTCCGGACGCCCGTGCCGCCGACGAAGGTCTGCGGCAAGCGGTCGTCCGGGACGACGAGCGCACCGACACCCGGGGGCCCCAGCAACGCCTTGTGGCCGGCGATCGCGAGGAAGACTCGGCCCGCCAGAGCGGCGTGGTCGATCGGAACGCAGCCCACGCTCTGGGCGGCGTCGACGAGCAGCGCGATGCCCCGCTCGGCGCAGACCGCGGCGATCTCCTCCACCGGCTGGACGCTCCCCGTGACGTTCGAGGCGTGCGTCACGCAGACGAGCCGCGTGTCCGGCCGGAGCGCCTCCCGGAGCGCCGCCGGGTCGACGCGCGAGTCCGCGTCGGCCTCGATGTGGGTCACGGTCACCGGCATGGTCGCCGCAAGGCGCGCGAGGGGCCGCAGTACGCTGTTGTGCTCGAGGCTGGTGGTGACCGCGTGGCCGCCCTCCCCGCGCAAGCAGCCGTGCACGACCGTGTTGATCGCGTAGGTCGCCGAGGGGGTGATGACGACCTGCTCCGGCCGCTCGACGCCCAGGAGCCCGGCCAACTCCGCGCGACACCGCGCGGTCAGGTCGACCCCACCGGCAGACCGGCCCGCCTCGCACGGCGCGACGGTCAGGGCACGGTGGACCGCATCCACGACACAGGCCGGCTTGGGGTGGCTGGTGGCTCCGTTGTTGAGGTAGACCAGGGCAGGCTCGCCCGACATCGTGCGGCTCCCCTCGTGGCGGCGGCGCGGCGCCGCGCGGCTCTCGTTCGGCCGTCTGGCGAGCAGGCACTTTCCGCGTCGCGCCGCCTCCTCCTGCTCGCACGCCCGCATTGCGGGGCGGGGCGGCGATCGCCTACACTGAGACAGTGGTACGGCCCCCATCCGCGGGCCCGAGAGGTGGAGCTTTGGATGAAGGACCAGGTTCTGGCGGCCCTGGCGACGGTTGCCGAGGGACTCCGCATGGACGGCGGCGACATCGAGCTGGTCGACCTCGACGAGGCGACGGGCAAGGTCCGCGTGCGCCTCAAGGGCGCCTGCCACGGGTGCCCGCACGCTCAGGTCACGCTGCGCAACTTCGTCGAACGGCAGCTCAAGGCGCAGGTCGAGGGCGTCACCGAGGTCGAGCAGGTGACCGAGTAACGCGCCCAGGGTCGGTCGCACACACGCGAAACGCGGCGGGGCCTTCGGCTCCGCCGCGTCGCACATCAAGCCACCTCGTTGGCCCCACTACCCCCCGAGCTGGTTGGCCCGGTCCTGGGCCTGTCGCGCATCCTCCGCGCTGACCCCCGGCATGGCGGCGACGGCGCGCCATGCCGCGGCGGCCGCGGCCTTGTCGCCAAGGCGCTCGTAGGCGCTCGCGAGGTTGCGTCCCGCCGTGACGAAGGCCGGATCCAGCTCGAGAGCCTTCTGGTAGGCCGCGATCGCCTCCGCCTGCTGCCCCTCGGCCTCGAGCAGCACGCCGAGGTTGCAGTGGGCCTTCGGGTGCGAGGGATCAAGCGAGATGGTCTTCTCGTACTCCTGGCGGGCCTCGGCGAGCTTCTCCGGCGCGCTGTCGCGCCGCCCGACGACGTGCAGCGCGAGGCCGCGGTTGTAGTGGAGGTCGGGGTTGTCGGGCGCGACCGCCAGCGCCTCGTTGAGCACCTCGAGCGCGTTGTCGGCTCGGCCGGTGCTCAGGAGCAGCACGGCGAGGTTGAGCCGGGCCGACGTGCCCGTCGTGCCCGTCGGATCCCCCTGGACCGCCCTCCGGAAGGCCGCCTCAGCGTCGGCGGGCTGCTGCTTCGCCATGTGGATCAGCCCGAGCGTGTTGTTCAGCGAGGGGTGGGTGGGAGCGGTCGCCACGCCGGCGTTGGCGTAGGCGAGCGCGACGTCGAGCTGCTTCGCGCGCAGGCAGGCGTAGGCGCAGAGATCGTACGCCTCGGGCGCGTTCTTCGCGGTCTCGAGCGCGCGGGTGAACGCCGCCTGGGCATCGGACGGAGCGCCGCGCAGCAGGTGGAGCCTGCCGAGTTGGACGATGCCGCCGACGTGGTCGGGCTTGCCGACCAGGACGCCGCGCAGCACGTCCTCGAGGGTCGGGAACGCGGCGGGAGCCGCCACGCCGTCGAGGAAGGTGGCCACGCTGCCCACGATCTCGTCACCGGCCAGACCCGTCCGCGTCTGCTCATCGAGGCTCCGCGCCATCGCGGCGATCGACTGCTCGACCGAGGGCTGGCGGGGCGGGACGGGCTGCACGGCCGCGGCGGTGACGAAGCGCATCATGTACGCGGCCATCTCTGCGACGGCCTTCGACTCCTCGCCCGGGCCGATGCGATAGCGTGGGGTGCGCACGATCGACTTGTCCGACCGGCGGTAGCCGACGCCGATGGCGATCACCGAGCCATCGCCCTCGACCGACAGCCGCCCCGTGAGGATCCAGTCGACGGGGGCGCTCGGCTTGCCGCCGACCACGGCGACCGACGTGATCGCGCCGAGATCGGCGTCCGTGAGGTCGGCGCAGGCCTTCTTGGTCTCTCCGGCCACCACGGCGAGCACGCCGTTGCGGACGGAGGTGATCTCGGGCTGGGCGGCGAGCTGGTCGACGAGGCCGACCCAGAAGCGATAGCCCAGATCCGGGGCCGTCGTCGGCGCCCCGGTGAAGGGCAGAGCGCAGACCCGGGCCGAACTGGGGGGAGTTGCCACTGCCGAGCCTGTCGGTTGCTGTGCGAGGGCCGTGCTCGTCACGAGCAGCAGCAGGGCCACCAGCGCCGAGCAGGGGGTCACGGATCGCATCGGTACGCCTCCCGGGCCGATCGGATACCATTGGTTACTGTGCGGTTTGACGTTTCTCCTCCCGGCGGGATCCCCGCGGCCGGCGCCCGATCGGGCGCTCGCGCGCGCGGCGAACGGCGGGGGGACGGGAGGTGCGCGCGGTGCGTGGGTGGGCGAGCGTCCTGTTGCTGTGTGTGGGGCTCGCGCTGCCGGGCTGTCGGTCGGGCGCCGGCGGGCCCGAGATGGCGCTGGGCGGCGCCGTGGCCGACGACGCGCCCGCCGCCGCACGCCGAGAGCCTGCCCGCCGCCCGGCAACCGCGGCCGATGAGCGCATGACGGCTCCTCCACCCGTGGACCACATCGCGCCCGGCGAGAGGCCGGCCGAGGCCGCGCTGCCCCCCGCGGGCGAGCCGGCGGTCCCGGTCGAGCCCCGCGCCGCGCTGAGCGGGGCGGTGCCGCTCCACCCAAGCCTCACGCCGGCCGGTGTCGCCACGGCCGCCCGCGACACCGAGACGACCGAACGCGTCAGCCAGGTGTTCGACGCGAGCGAGCCGTTCGATCGGATCGTCGCATGGTACGAGAGCACGCTGGGCGCGGGCTGGGAGCGCAGGTCGATCCCGAGCATCCGCAGCCGCACGCGAGTCACGCTGTTCGAGCGGGCCGGAGAAGAGGGATCGATGGCGACGGTGCAGGTCGCGGAGGTCGAGAAGCGCGTCACCGTCACCGTGAACGAGACGCGCGGCACGCGGTAGCCCCGCTCACCGCCAGGTCGCCCGGGAGACCTCCAGCGCGGGGGCCGGCCGCCCGCCCTCCGAAGAGGCCAGCAGCCCGAGGCACGGCGATCCGGCGCGGCGTGCCCGCTCCGCCTCGGCCGCCCAGGCCTCGACCACGCCCGGCGCGTCTCCCACCGAGACGGCCCAGGCACGCCCCGGCGTGGCGCACAGCTCGGCGAGGAGCCCCGCCAACTCGGCCGGAGGGCGCAGACCGGCGTCGACGAGCACGACCGCATTTGCCGGGAGCCACTCCCACGGGGCAGGGTCCGTGTCGCCCTCCTCCCGCCAGGCGGCGGCGGGAACGAGCACACGGACCGGCTCCATCCCCTCGGCCGCCACCAGCGCGAGCTGCCGGATCCTCTCGCGGCGCAGGCGCGAGGCCGCCCGGCCCGTTCCGCGGCAGGGCCCGTCCCCGGCCTGGGGCGGAACCGGTCCCGGGTCGAGCCGGAGCCAGCGGCACTCGGTCAGTGCGCGGAGCCGGCGGAGCTGGTCCGCCAGGGCCTCTCCCGCCTGCACGAGGCCCGGGCAGGTCGCGAGGCCGGGCTCCTCGGCCGGACCGACATCGTACGAGACGAGCAGGCGGGCGCCCTCGCGCATCGCCCCACCAGGCGCTCGCTCCACCAGCCACGGCTCGGCGTCCGGCGCGAAGCCCACTCCGGGCGAGAAGCGCACCTCGCCGGGGAGGATCACGTAGTCGAACTCGGGCTCGTAGATCGCGCCGGTGGTCGCCTCGCGCACGACCAGCCCCCGGCCGGGGCCGCAGAGCACGTTGGGCCGTGAGAGCGTCGCGCGGCCGTCGCCGTCGAGCCGGACCGCCTCGTCTTCCACGTGGCTCCCCTCGGCGAGGTACGGACTGTCGGACAGCGCCGAGGCGCCCCAGAGACGGAGCACGGGGACGGGCTCGAGATCGCGCGCCCGGGCCTCGCGGCAGCTCTCGGCCATCGCGCGCCCCTGGGCGAGGAAGTCGCCCGTATTGGGGGGATCCAGACAGACGGCGTTGAGCCGCAGCGCCGAGGCCCGCTCCAGCTCCGATGCCGCGTCCTCCGGCCCGAGGCGCAGGCCGCGCCAGGGGACGGTCGGCTCGTGGGTGACCGCGCCACAGAGCACGCCGGCCCGGCCGTCGCCCACGGCGGGGACCGTCCGGCCGATCGCCTCGAGGAGGGCGTACCGCGCGCCGTGAGGACTGCTCGCGACGAGCGTCAGGCCGTCGGCGCCGCACCGGATCGCGTAGGCCTCCTCGGCCAGCATCTCGTCGAGAACCAGGGGGATCTCGATCGGCTCCCCCGTGCCGGACCGCCCCGCCATCAGGGCGGCGCTCAAGGCGCGCAGGGGTTCCAGCACATGGCCCCCCATCAGGCTCCGCTCGCCCGTCAGCAGCAGCGGGCCGTCAGGAACGAAGCGCCCGCCCGCCCACGCCGCGGCGGTACCGAACGGGACCTCGGGGGCGACGACCGAGACGTTGTCGACCTGGAGCGGCCCGCCGCGCGCCTCGATCTCCACGGTCACGGGGCCGCCGGCCTCCCGAGCGGCCTGTGCCAACACCAGACGCTCCCACCCCGCACCCACGGCCAGCTCCTCCTCGGCGATGAGAGCGCCTCCGATCTCCCGCACGGCACAGCGCAATGCCGAGGTGGCCGAGCCCCGGGCGTCCAGCTCGACGCCCAGCGCGGCGGGGCCCTCGGGCAGGGCGACGGTCAGCCGGGCGCCGGGTCGGAGTAGGGCGACCCAGCGCCCCACCCGGCTCGGAGGCAGGACGGGCACGAGCGTGGCGGCCGCGACCGCCTCGAGACCCGGTCTGCTCCCGGCGCGGAGCACCACCGAGGCGCGATCGTCGGGACCCTCCACGGCGAGCACGAGCGTCGCCTCGACCACGGTGAGAGGTTCGCACGGCAGCGACTGCCGGAGACCAACCCCCTCGGTGGAGCCGGAGACACGGGCCGCGAGGCCGCCGACATCGCCGCCGGGTAGGATCTCCAGCACCGCCCCGTGCGAGGGCTCCCATCCGGCCGGTGAGGGCTCGCTGAACGACCCGTTCACGACCGGCAGCGTGGGTGAAGAGAGGCCGTCGACCCAGACGGCGCCGCCGGGAGAGTCGACGCGCACCTCCACCGTGACCTGCCGCGCGTTGCCGGTCGCGATCGTGAGCGTCACGGGTTGCCAGACCAGCGGTGCAACCCACTCTGCCTGCTCGGAGAGGCTCGCCGCGCCGCGGTCGAGATCGGACTCGAAGCCGTTGCCCACGAGCTGGAGGGCGAGGACCAGCGTCAGCACCGCCACCACGCCCCCTCCCGGCGCGAGGTGGGTGCAACGGCTGGGGCGAATGCTGCCTCGATGGCGGGGAGAGACCGCGTGGAGGTGACCGCCGTGAACCAGGTCGTGCGTGAGCGGCTCCTGCCCTCCGGTGCTCGCCTCCAGATCGTCCGGGGCGACCTCACACAGGAGACGGTCGACGCGATCGTCAACGCCGCCAACGAGCGCCTCGCCCATGGGGGCGGAGTGGCCGGGGCGATCGCCCATGCCGGCGGCCCAGCGATCCAGCAGGAATCGGACGCGGTGGCGCCTTGTCCCACGGGGGGTGCGGTGGTGACGGGGGCCGGCCGCTTGCCGTGCCGGCATGTCATCCATGCCGTCGGCCCCGTCTGGGGCCGCGCGGGCTCCGAGCAGCTTCTCGGCTCGGCGGCGCGCTCGGCGTTCGAGAGGGCGGATGAGCTTGCGCTCTCCTCCGTCGCGATGCCGGGCATCAGCTCCGGCATCTTCGGCTGCCCGAAGGAGATCTGCGCCCGCACACTCGTGCGCGAGGCACTCGACTTCCTGGCACGCGATCCCGCGCCATCGGTGCGTCTGGTCCGGCTGTGCAACATCGATGCGCCCACCACCGAGGCGTTCGCGCAGGCGTTCGACGACGCCAACACCGTCTGAGCGCTACTGCGGGAACAAGTGCTCGAGGAGTCGGCGCGAGACCCGGTTCCGCGTGTCCTCCCCCGCGACTTCGCAGATCAGGTCGCGTGCCGAGGTCGCCTGCCCCGTGAGATACAGCACCAGGGCTCGATCGAGGCTGACCGACGGGCTCGGGACCTGCTTGTCGGCGTGCTCGAGCAGCCCGAGGGCCTCCTCCAGCTTGCCCTCGCGCACGGCGAGCCCGGCGAGGAGCAGCAGGCAGCGCCGGTAGAGCGCCGGGCCATCCTCGCCGCCCTCGCCCCGGCCAAGCGCGTCGAGCAGTAGGTAGACCGTGTTCCGGCATCCCGCGTCGTCGCCCTTGCGGAAGGCGATCCACGCGCCCGTCGCGGTCACGGCCGGCGAGGGGCACTCCTCGCGGGCAACCCGCGTGACCTCCTCCGCCCCGGCCATGTCGTCCTTCAGATCGAGCAGCAGCTCGGCCAGCCGGACGCGCAACGCGGGCTCCCGGGGGTGGACCGCGATCGCGGCGCGGAGGGCGCCGAGCACGCCGTCAACATCGCCCGCGGCGCCGAGGCTGAGCACCTGCGCTCCGAAGCTCGAGAGATCGCCCGTGGGCTCCCGCGTGAGGTCGCCCAGCAGCCCCGCGACGGGCTCGAGGAACTCGGCGAGCGCACGGTCGCCAGTGGGGGCGATCTCGAGGAGCGCATCCTCCCCTCCGCCCATCCCGAAGCTGCCGAGAAGCACGTAGGCGCGCGCGGTGTCGCGCCGCGCCATCGGGTCGTCGGGAAGGGCTTCGTGGCGGCGCCGGAAAGCCGCGATGAGACCCAGCTCCGACTCCAGTTCGGCGTAGTGGCCCAGGCTGCAGAGCTGCGTCAGTTCGGGGTCGAGCTGCATCGAGATCCGCAGGCCCGCCGTCGTCGCGAGGCCGCACAGCGCCTCACGGTCGGTGGGGTCGGCGGCCAGGGCCTGGCGAAGCCCCTCCTCGCAGGGCATGATCCGGTCGGTTGCGTTCGGGTCGAGGGGCAGGAGCGTGATCAGGAGCGCCGCCGCGCCCGGCGCGTGATCGAGCCCCTCGCGGAGAAGCTTCCGGGCCTCCTCGGCCTGTTCCTCGGCCAGAAGCAGCTTGGCGAGCGCGAGCCGCAGCCAGACCGCATCGGGCTGCTCGCGGACCTCGCGGGTCAGCGATTCCCGCGCTCCCGTGAGATCGCGCCGCGCGTCGTCCGTGCGGCCGAGCTGCTCCTCGATCTGCGCCCGACGGAGCAGGAGCAGCCCGGGGGAGGCGCCGCCCTGCTCGAGCAGCTCCGCGATGCGGGCGAGTTGCTCCTCGGGGGCGCCCTCGGAGGGAGCGCCGGCCGGGGCCGCACCGGTTTCGAACGTGACGCTGAGCGGACCGAGGCCGCGCCCGGGCTGCCAGTATGGCAGCAGGTCGGAAGCCGGGACCGCAGGCTGGCCGACGGCTGCGCCGAGGCAGGCGAGCAGCAGAGGCAGGGCTGTCAGCACGATGGCGAGTCCTTCCCGGATCGTGGGCCGCGCGGGTGCTCGGCGGGGGGGCTAGTGGCCGCCTCCACCCTCCGCCTCGCCGCCTTCGGCGGGCGCCTCGCCGCCGCCCTCGGCCGCGCCGTGGCCCTCGCCTCCGCCTTCCGCGGCCTCGCCGCCCTCGCCGCCTTCGCCGCCCTCCCCGCCACCCGAGGGACGGACGAACTCGATCTGGGCGCCCTCGGGGAGCGACGGCTGCTCGACGAGGAGCGCGCCGATGTGCCGTCCGGTGCCGTCGGTGATCCGCTGGAAGGCGACGTCGAGGGGGCCGTAGCCCAGGTCGAGCCGTCCCACACCGTACTCGTCGACGGTGCGGACCTGGTCCCAGACGTCGTCGTGGAGCTGGCCGCCGATGACCGAGGTCTGGTCCTCGAGCGCCAGGGTCGTCGAGACGCGGGTCTTCTCGAGGAAGAGGCTCGCGTCGGTCCGCTCGGAGAGCCGGAACGAATCGGGCAGGGTGGAGGTGCGGGAGAGGAGCCCGCCGGCAACCAGTACGCCGACCTGGTCGCCGCGCGTCGTCTTGATCGGCAGTACGTCGAGCATCATCAGCGCCCGCGTCTCCGCCGCAACCTTGCCCCGCGCGAGCAGCGGGACGCGCACGGATCGGTCGAGCCGCCGGCCGGCCAGGTCCTCGGCCGGGATCCCGTTCTTCATGAGGTCGGCGACCCGGAAGCTGAACAGGGCCTCGTGGCGGAGCAGCTCGGCCGGCATGATCTCCACCGAGGGCTTGCACGTGCCGGGCTGGTCGAGCGCGCGGCGCACCAGGGTCCGCATGTCCACGCAGACGCCGGCCTCGCAGCTCCCCTCGGTCTCGTACAGCTCGCTGCCGCCCCGCTCGACGGGGTTGCTCGCGCGCAGCCAGGTCTTGCCCTCGGGGTTCAGGATGCAGAGCATGTCGAGGTGGACCGACTCCGCCCGCTCGCGGGTGAGCTTGACCACGGCGTCGTAGGTGTCACGCTGGACCATGTCGCCGAGGGCGCCGTTCGCCAGCACGCGCCGGACGTCCATGTCGAAGTTGTTGAGTTCCGTGTAGAACTGCGCCGAGAACTGGGCGAGGCCCTGGCGCGGCCCCACCGCGCGGCCCTTGGGCTCCTCCGGGGCCGCGGCCCCGCCCCCCCCCTTGCCACATGCGGAGGCGAGGACGAGACACGCCGCGAGGGCGAGCATGAGCGCGACGATCCCGCGTCCTCCCGCGGCCGCTCTCCGTGTGTCACCTCGCATGGCGAACCCTCCTCGCGCGGCGCCTGCCGCAGGCCGGCCGCCGGCGGTCGGCCGGGCAGCGGGCGTCCCATGCCCCCTTCGCGATGGCATGGCCGAATCGGGATTCGCACGACGAGCGCCCCGTCCCTCCCTGACCGCGCGAGCGCCCGCGCGCAGGTGCGCGTCCCGCGGCGTGGAAGGTGTCCCTGGGTGGCGGGACGGAACGAGCGACGGAGGTCTGCCGCAATGCGTACGCGCCCTCTCCGGGGACTCTGGCCGGTCCTCGCCCTGGCCCTTGCCGTTCTCGCGCCCACGGTTCTCGCCGCCCCCCCCGGGACGGTGCTCGTGAAGAACCTCAAGGTGCTCATGCCGATCTACCGCGGCGAGGAGGGGAGCGAGAAGCGGCTGACCGACGCCGATCTCGCGGGGATCCTGCGGGCCTCCGAGCTGACGCGGCTGTTCTACCTGCGGAACACGTTCGGGGCCCTCAACCTGGAGGTCGTGCCCCTCGTGATCGACACCGCGGCGCCCAGGAACGACGGTCCCTCGTACGACGAGATCGAGAAGGACCTGGCCGGCCGCGGCATCGCCCAGGGCCAGTACGACGGCGTCTTCACGACCGGCGTGGGCCTCACGGGCAACTGGGGCGGGTTCGTCATCCTCGGCGATATGGGCGCCGCCTTCGGCATGCCCGACAAGCGCGGCGGCCTCACGTGGTACCCGGAGAACGACCCCGACACGTGGTACGGCCTCACGTGGACCTTCACCCACGAGTTCCAGCACGCGCTGGAGGGCCCGATCTGCGGCGCGTGGCTCCCCGAGATGCTACACGGCCACCCGTACGCCGACAGCATGGAGCAGCACTTCCGGTGGGGCTACGCCGGCGCACAGCACTTCTCGTGGGAGGCCTGCACGCTCAGGGAGATGGGCAAGCGTCTGCTGCTGCTTCCCGGCGCACGGCGCGAGTGGTGGGAGGCCGTGGACACCGACGGCGACGGGCTCGCGGACGACGACCCGCGCCTCGCGATGGACGAGCGCCGCCTCGGCTCCGACCCGACGGAGACGGACACCGACGGCGACGGTCTCGACGACCTCGCCGAGTTCACGGCCGACATCTTCCTGGGTAGTAGCCCGACCGACCCCGATAGCGACAAGGACGGGGTCCCCGACGGCCAGGACGCCTGCCCGAGCGTCGCGATCGCGCCCTCGCTCGGCTACGCGGCACCCGAGCCGGCGGTCGACGGCATCGCCGAGGCCTCCTACCAGCCGCTGCTCTCGCGCGTGCTGATCACCAGCGATCCCGCGCTGCAGGAGGCGCGGGTCGACGGATGCTGGACCGAGGACGCCCTCTACCTCCTGCTGCGCAACGCGCCCGGCGCCGGCTTCGAGATGGAGATCGACTCCACGGCCGGGAACGGCTACTGGGAGGGCGGCGACACCTACCTGATCCGCGCGACGGCCGACGGCAAGGTGGTCTTCGGCGGTCTGGGGCTCTCCGGGCCCGTGCCGGGCGCCACGAGCGCGGTGGGGGCCGACGGCCTGGAGCTGCGGATCCCGGCCGTCATCGGCCAGGGCGTCAGCAACGAGATCAACTGGGGCGGCGCACGGAGGCCCGAGGACGTAACCGACGGCCTCCGCCTGCTCACGGGCGGCTCGCTCGGCCTGAACCTCGCCCTGACGACCTCCAGCGGACGGGCGCTGTTCATGCCCAACTTCGAGATGTTCGCGACGAGCCTGCGCAAGGAGAGCACCGACCCGGCGAACCCCTCGCTGCGCTTCAGCGAGCGCCTGACCCGCTCCGTCCAGCCCACGGTGGTCGTCACCGGCGCCCGTCCCGGCGAGCCGGTCGAGGTCGAGACGGCCGACGGGACGCCCCTCGGGGTCGGGATGGGCAACGGCAGGGTCGTCCTCACCGGGCCGCTGCACGTGGGCCGCACGGCCGACGAAGGCGCGAACGAGCTGGTGGTGAAGTCGAGCGGGCGGACCTCCGCGCCAGTGACGATCACGATCGACACGGGCGCCGACGCGCCGCGGGCGAGCCGTGTGGACCAGGCGACGCTCGCGGTGCAGGGGGAGCCCGGCGCGACGGTCGAGGTCTTCGTGGGCGAGGGCGACTTCCCGATGCTCGGGCTCGCGAGCGTGACGCTCGACCGCACCGGGGCGGCGACGGTGGCGCTGCCCGCCGACTTCGAGGGCTACCTCGGCGCCTACGCCCCCGGGATCGACTTCCCCGAGCCGGCCTTCTACCGCGTCGACCGGGCGATCCAGTTCGACTACGAGGACAAGACCTGCGACCCACGCCTCCCCGCCGAGGGGTTCTGCATCGACTGGACGGCCACGCTCGACGTCCCGGAGGAGGGCGAGTACACGTTCCACCTCGCGACCGACGACGGCTCGCGGCTCCTGCTCGACGGCCAGGTGGTCCTGGACGACTGGGGCCACCACGAGCCGCGACCGAGGGAGGCGACCGTTCGGCTGACGGCGGGCCCGCACGCGCTCCGCATGCTCTACTACGAGGAGTATGGCTGGGCCTCGGCCCACCTCGAGTGGTCGGGCCCGGGGATCGCGCGGACGCACGAGCTGCCCGTCCGCGCGCTGCCGCTCGACCCCACGCAGGTGCGCTGGCTCGTCCGCCAGACCGACCCGGCCGGGAACGTCTCGGGCTTCAGCGGGGTGGAGTGAAGCTCGGAGGGCGCTCGGGTGTGCTCGGACCCGAGCGCCACGGATCCGGCGTGGCAGCCGGGGGAGGCGATGCCGGTTGGCTCTGCGCCGGCGGCACAGCACTCGGGTGGGTTGCGGCCGGCGAATGGGTCCCCAGGTAGCCGACCAGCGTGATCCACAGCCCGAAGACGACGATGACGAACAGGGTGTAGAGCATCATCCCCACGCCGACCCAGATCCCCGCCAACGAGACCCCGCAGCGCGGGTACCGCCGTCGCCCGCGGATCGACATCACGAGCCCGGCGATCGAGAGCGGGAACAGGCAGGGGTGGGCGAACGCCGCCGCCGCGAAGACCAGCGCCATGATCGCCTGCGGTGCGCGCTCCGGGTGCTCGCAGGGCCCCCGCGGGGCGGGAGACTCCGGGATGTGAGGCGGCTGGTACCCGATCGGTGTGTACCCGCCCGCACCCCTCGGTGGGCCCTGATCGCTCGCGCTCATGTCGATGTGCCCCCCCGCGGCATGGGAGTGGATCGCGCCTGCACTCGGTCGGTGCGGTGGGGCCCCGACCGGGGCCCCGCGTTGCCCTACCCTCACCCACCGCCCGGCATGCCGGGCCCGAGCGCCGCCATCGCGATCACGAAGGCGAAGTAGAGACACACCAGAACCCCGTAGCCGATCCCGCAGACGCCAACCCAGAAGGCCGCGGTGGACATCGAGCAGCGCGGGTAGCTCTTCCGAGCCGTGTTGGCCAGCCAGACGCCCACGATCGAGGCGGGGAAGAGGCACGGCATCACGAGCCCCACGATCGACCAGACCAGCGCCGCGACCGCCTGCGGGGCACGCTCACCGGGCTGCGCGGTCGCGCCGTAGCCGACGGGCATGTAGCCCCCCGGGCTCGAAGGCGGCGGAGGCGGCGGAGGCGGGAAGCCGCCATAGCCCCCGCTGTCCGGACTTGCCGAGGTTCCCGGTCCGTCCATCGTCTCGACCTCCCTACGCTCCGACTGCCCGGCTCGCCCCGGGATCCAGGACGCGCGGCCACACCTGTGGTGACGCATTCGCCAGCCATCACGCCTTGCCCTCGCAGGGGAGTTCCCCTAGAATACGTCCGCGACCGTGCTAGACGGGGAACTAGCGGTGCCCTGTAGCCTGCAATCCGCTACAGCAGGGTTGAATCCCCGTCCGAGGCGCGCGTTCTCAGGGGTCTGACCGCGGCAAGCGGTGTTGAAGGCCCGGTCCTGCGCAACGAAGCGATGCCGAACCCCGTCAGGTCCGGAAGGAAGCAGCGGTAGGCAACCTGCATCGTGTGCCGCAGCCAACCGAGCCCGAGCTGGCTGCCACGGTAACGCCCGGAGCCGAGCGTCGGAGACGGGTGCACGGTCGCCTACTCCCCCCCTTCGTCCCCCTCCGCCTCGTCAGCCCAGGGCGATTCGCCCCGCAGCGCCGTCGTCACCCCCAGGAGGATCGCCTCACGGCACTCCCCCCAGCAGGCGCGCGAGGGGCTCTCCGGCATCTCGAGCGTGATCACGGGGATTCCGCGGTCCACCCCGGCCCAACTCCCGAGCGAGCCGGGCGTCGGGTAGCCGATCTCCTCGGCCGGCGGGTACCCCGTCGCCCCGGCCATCGCCTCGCCGACCCCGTCGCGCGCGCCGTCCACGTTCACCAGGCGCAGTGGCGCGTGGAGGCTCACGATCCGCTCCGGACGGAGCGTCTCGAGCAGCGAGAGCAGCGCGCGGGTCTCGGGCTCGGAGCCCCCCTCCGGGCCCGGGCGGTACGGCGCGGCGCCCGTCGGGCTCCAGTTGGCCGAGGGCAGATTGCGGTTGAGGTCGACGCCGCGGGCGTTGCCGCGCGTCCGGCGATGGAGGCCGTCGGGGTTGAGGCACGGGACGACCGCGAGCGAGTGGCCCTCGAGCCGACCCAAGATCTCGCCGCGACACGATAGGACCTGGCGGGCGCAGTAGGCGCCCTGGGGCTCGTTGCCGTGTACGCCGCCCAGCAGCAGCACGAACGGGCGCTGGCCGAGCGTGTGGCAGAGGATCGGGCGCCCCTCGACGGAGCGCCCGATCTCGCGCACAACCCAGTCTTCCGTGTCGAGGACCGACGTGCTGCTCGCGAGCGCCAGCACGCCGCCGAGCGACCCGAGCAGACGCAGCCCGCCCATCGACTAGACCTCTCTCGGCCGCAGCCGCAGCGTCTTGATCTCGAAGGGCCGGAAGTAGAGCCCCACGACGCCATCCTGCACGGAGAGCGGCTCCTCGTTCTCCTCCAGGATGTTGGCCTCGGAGGCCGAGCCGATCGAGTCCTCCAGCGAGAGCAGGCTCGCTGCGCCGCTGCGGCCGGCGTCGTAGATTCGGGCGACCACGCCGTCGCCGTCCTCGGCCCACTTCACGGCCTCGATGATCGTGTCGACCGACGTCAGCTCGAACGGAGCCTCGAACTCGCGCGCATCCGCGGCCACCGGGTAGGCGAGCGGCGCGACGTTCAGCTCGTAGGCGGGACGAACCACGTCGTCGACCGAGAAGCCGTCGACGTGCGGGAGGATCGAGTAGGTCATCCGATGGACGCCTTCGTCGCCGCGCGGGTCGGGGTGGGCCCCGCCCTTCACCAGGCTCAGACCGACGGAGCTGCCCTCGACGCTCACCCCGTACTTGCAGTCGTTGAGCACCGCGACGCCGAACGCGCTGTCGCCGAGGTCGGTCCACTTGTGCGCGCAGACCTCGAACCGGGCACGGTCCTGCGGCAGGTTGCGGTGCGTCGGCCGCTCGACATGGCCGTACTGGATCTCGTGCCGGGCCTGGTCGGCGAGCACGTCAAAGTCGAACGAGGCCTTGAGCAGCGACCGCTTCTCGTGCCAGTCGACGACGGTCTCGAAGTCGATCCGGGGGCTCTCGGCATGGAAGACGATGTGCTGCGTGACCGTCGAGCCCGTGCCGAGCGGACGGACCTGGCGGACCCGGAACTGGAGCGGCCCGTCGGCGACGACCTCCTGGACGGTGAGCCGCTCCTC
>CAZRDB010000106.1:8550-17387 GCA_964598695.1 uncultured Armatimonadia bacterium | reverse complement strand
CCGGCGCACCGTGTCGAGAGCACTACTCCTCGGACGCCGCCTCGCTCGCCCCGAGCGCGGCCACGGCCGTGGCGCCGGAGAGCGCCGTCTGCTCGGTCTCGGAGAGGACCTTGTCGAG
This sequence comes from uncultured Armatimonadia bacterium, assembly GCA_964598695.1. Classification (GTDB taxonomy): domain Bacteria; phylum Armatimonadota; class Zipacnadia; order UBA1398; family UBA1398; genus CAZRDB01. The sequence continues at coordinate 17,269 of CAZRDB010000106.1, read as the reverse complement.
GTCGAGGAGGATGAGCAGGCGCTCGCTGTAGCGCGCGACGCCCAGGAGGTAGTCGGAGTCGATGGCGACCGCCGCGGGCGGCGGGGGCTGGACGCTGCCGGCGGGGAGCGTGAGGACCTCGTCGACATCGTCGACCATGCAGCCGACGGTCTGTCCGGCCATGTCGACGACGGTGATCCGCTTCTCGTCATCGTCGCCTGCCGGGCCGAGCGAGAAGCGCTCGCGGAGGTCGATGACGGGGATCACCGTGCCGCGGAGGTCGATGACGCCGCGGACGAAACTCGGGGCGCGGGGGATCACCGTGATGTCGGTCATCGGGATGATCTCCCGGACGCTGTCGATGCTGACGGCGAACTCCTCGCTGCCTACGCGGAACACCACTACCTGCAGATCGCTGCTCGTGGAGACTCCGGCCATCGGGTTCTTCCTTCCGTCGCGGCGTAGGCGCGGGCGGACTCCCGCGCGCTCGTCTGCGGCTCGGCCGTTGTGGGTCGAGCCGGCCTCTGGGGAATCGGTTCGACGCGCCGGCGCGAACGCCTTCTGCCGAGTTGCTGCTCGGCGCGAGCGAAGGCCCGGCGCGCCTGCACGGCGAAAGAACGCATGACAGGCGGCTCGGGTTCGGCGGGGTGTGAGTGGAGGATCTCGTGCGCGACGAGGCTGCCTACACGGGACAAGGGGAGCAACCTCGCTGGTGCGACCAGCGCCTCGGTCGGGTGATCCTCGAGGCGGCGCCGTTCGGCGTGGTCTTCCTGGACGGTGCGGGGCGGATCCTCGACGCCAACCCCGCCGCCTGTGCGCTCTTCGGGCGCGACCGCGCCGAGTTGGCCGCGCGCGGTCTCGAGGAGCTGGCCAGCGATGCGGAGAGCCTCGCGCCCCTCGCGCGCGCTTGGGGCGAGGCGCCGTCGGACGCGGCCCACCCGTCGACACAGGTGCGCTGCCGGCGGCCCGACGGCGCGGAGGCCATCGTGTCGATCGAGGTCCACCCCCTCGCCGATGGCCATGCGCTCGCGTTCCTCTGCGACGTGACGGCCGAGCAGGAGGTCGCGGAGTCGCTCCGCGAGAGCGAGGTGCGCTTCCGCGCCCTGGCGGAGGAGGCCGCGATCGGGATCGCGCTGGTGCAGCGCAACGACGTGGTCTACGCCAACAGCACGTTCGCCGGGATCGTGGGCCTCACGCCGGCCGAGGTCGAGTGCTGGACGACGGAGGACTACGCGCGGCGGGTGCATCCGGACGACCTCGCGCGCGTGGAGGCGGAGGTCTCGGTCCCGCGGCCGGGCGAGACGGCGCGGTACCGGCACCGACTGGTCCTGGACGACGGGACGATCCGCGAGGTGGAGGTCCGCCACCGTCCGTTCCACGCCGAAGGGGTGCGCGCGGACGTGGTCGTGCTGCAGGACGTCACCGAGCGGGCGCGGGCCGAGGAGGCGCTCCGCTGGCGAACGGCGCTCGACACGCTCCGATTGGCGGCCTACCACCTGGCTGGCTACCACGACCTCCAGGAGCTTCGGCCCGTGATGTACCGGGTGCTCGAGACGGCCGGGATCCCGGCCGAGGCCTGCTCGGTCCAGGTGATCGACGAGCGGCGCAACCTGCTCGTGCAGTACTACGGCCTCGATGCCGACCCGGCCGAGATGCGCCCCCTCGATTCCGTGGCGTGGCTTCCCGGGAGCGCCGTCTGGGAGGCATGGCGGACAGGTCGCACGGTGTACCGGCAGCTCCGCCGCGAGCGGGGTGGCCAGCCCCGGTACACGGAGTCGCCCGGCGACCGGATGGTCTCGGTGATGGACGTGCCCTTCGCGGCGGGCACGATCGGGATCGCCTCGAGCCAGCCGGACGCCTTCACCGAGGAGCACATCCGTAAGGCCGAGGAGCTGGCCTCGGTGCTCGACGAGCCCTTCCTGCGGCTCGAGGCGATGCAGCGTATCTCGGAGCTGGAGTCGCGCTACCGCGCGATCTTCGAGGGCGTGCGCGACCCGATCCTGGTGCTCGACGGCGGCGCGGTGCGCGACGGCAACCTTGCGGCCTGCATCGCCCTGGGCGCCTCGCTCGAATCACTGGCCGGCCGGCCGCTCGACGCGCTGTTCGCCCCCCCGCGGGAGCCGGGTCTGACGCCGGCCGCGGAGCTGGTGCGGCTTGCGCGCGACGGCGCGGCGATGCACTTCGAGTGGACGATCCGCCGCACCGACGGGACGGAGTTCCCGGCCGAGGTGAGCTTGGCGCCGGTGGAGATCGATCAGCGGCGGATGGTGCTCTCGGTGTTGCGCGACATCGCCGAGCGCAAGCGCGCCGAGACGGAGCGGGCGCGGCTCGAGCAGCAGGTGCAGCAGGCCCAGAAGCTCGAGAGCCTCGGCGTCCTCGCGGGCGGGATCGCGCACGACTTCAACAACCTCCTGATGGGTGTGCTGGGCAACGCCTCGCTGGCGCTCAGCCGGCTGGCGCCCGAGTCCTCAGTGCGCGGCTGTCTGGAGGCGATCGAGACGGCGGCGACGCGGGCGGCCGATCTCTCGAAGCAGATGCTGGCCTACTCGGGCCGGGGCCGGTTCGTGGTGAAGGAGACCGACCTCTCGGCCCTGGTCTCGGAGATGGCCGATCTCCTGGAGGCCTCGGTCTCGAAGAAGGCCGCTCTCGTCTACGAGCTGGAGCCGGGGCTCCGGCCCATCGAGGCCGATCGGGCGCAGATGAGCCAGGTCCTCGTGAACCTCGTGACCAACGCCTCGGAGGCGCTCGGGGACCAGAGCGGGACCGTGCGGGTCGGGACGGGGCAGGTACACGCCGATGCCGCCTACCTGCGGGGCGCCTACCTCGACGAGGATCTGCCGGAGGGCGACTACGTCTACCTCGAGGTGGCCGACACGGGCTGCGGCATGGACGCCGAGACGCGCCAGCGGATCTTCGAGCCCTTCTTCACGACCAAGTTCACCGGGCGCGGGCTGGGCCTCCCGGCTGTGCTGGGCATCGTCCGGGGCCACGGGGGCTCGATCAAGGTCTACTCCGAGCCGGGCCAGGGCACGGTGGTCCGGGTGCTGCTGCCGACGATGGTTGCGGCGGCCGAGGAGGAGATCGAGCCGCCGCCCGCGCGCGGGCTCACGGCCTGGCACACGGAGGGGCTCGTGCTGGTGGCCGACGACGAGCCGGTGGTGCGGCAGGTGACGCAGCTCGCGCTCGAGATGGCGGGGCTCCGTGTGCTGGCGGCCTCGGACGGGCAGGAGGCCGTCGAGCGGTTCGAGGAGCACGCCGACGAGATCCGTGCGGTGATCCTCGACGTGACCATGCCGCGGCTGTCGGGCGACGAGGTCTTCCACGTGATCCGCCGGATGCGGCCCGAGGTGCCGGTGATCCTCTCGAGTGGCTTCGGCGAGCAGGAGGCGACCGCGCGGCTCGTGGGGCGGGGCCTGGCCGGGTTCCTGCAGAAGCCGTACGTCCCGAGCGAGCTGCTCGCGCTGCTCGAGAGGATCCTCGAGGGCGGGAGGAGCTAGAGCAGTCCTCGGACGTTCCCGCGCGCAAGAGCGAAGAGCGACAACCTGCGGAGGGGCGAGCACTCGACAGACCGCCGCGCGCCGCTGGTACCTGCAGGGACTTTCGGGAAGCGCGGTAGCGGTGGGCAGCACGGTCGGAGGGCGCCACACGGGTGGGGCAGCCGTCCGTACGATTGGAGGCCGGCGATGCGGTGGGTCTGGGGGCTTGTCGCGGTCGCGGGGCTGGCCGTCGCCCTGCTCGTCTGCATGGTCCCAGCGGGCTGCCGGCGGACCGCGCCACAGCCACCTACCACCGTCGCGCCCGCCGCGTCGTCCCGCGTCCCCGCAACAGCGCGGAGCCCGCAGGCGGGCGGCAAGCCCGGCACACCCCCGGCGCCCCCGCCCCATGCGGAGTCCGCCCCCAAGCCAGCGCCGCTGTCGAAGCCGTGCTGGCTGACCTACACCCGCGGGGACGCGGTGTTCGCGATGGACCTCACGGATCTGCGGGAGATCGCCCAGCCCTTCGGGGAGTCGGGCGACACGGATGCCCCCCACCCACGCGCGTTCTGCCCGACCCTCGTCGGACCGGGCGACCTCGTCTTCCTGGCGACCGACCGCGCAGACGGAGCGCACAAGGCGGGCCTGTGGCGCGCCCGCCCTGCTGGCGCCGTACCGAAGCGGATCGGCGACGATGGGTGGGTGGGGCTCGGGTTCGACGGCCGCGACCTGTGGCTCCTCCAGCAGAAGGCGGGAGCGAACGAACACGGGCCCAACGACGATTGCCCCGTGCGACTGGAGCTGTTCCGAGGGCCGCTGGGCGGGCCCTTCCGCGCAACGGGGCTGACGCTGGAGGGCTGTGATGTGACGCCCCTGGCACGCGTCCGATGGGCGCCCGACCGGTGGCTTGCCGCGGTCCCCAGCCTGTCCGGCAACCCTGACAGCGCGTACGAGCTGCGCGCGGCGACTCCATGGAGGCAGATCGACGCCGATGGTTGGCCGACCTGGTTCGGGATCGACATCGATGGCTTCGCCTTCGCCGGCGGTACCGTCTACGCGACCCCCGGCCGGTTCCTGGACGGGGAGCCCGGGAGCGGCCTGTACGAGCTGGACCTGTCGCGCGGGCCGCGGGCCATGCTCGCGCCGTTCCGCAAGCCCCGCGGCGTTGCGGCGTCGGCCTCAGCCGGCATCGCGGTGGTTGAGGAGGCTTTGCCTGAGTGGCCTCTCCCCGACGCTCACGAGGATCGGCCGCCGCCCCGCCTGTACCTGGTGAACCTCGACACGGGCGTCAAAGCGCCACTGGTCGATGGTTCCGATCCCGACATCTGGCCGCGCTGAGGACCGCCGGGCCGCGGAGTGCGAAGGCCGACCGGACCGCGACCGCCGGCTACGGCTACGCCCGGGGTCCGGTGGGCAGCACGGCGGGGGGGGGCTCTGTTGTACAGGAGTCCCTCTCCGGGGAGTTCCCTCGCGGGAGCAGCGCCTGCGGCGACGATGCCTCCTCCCATGGTGGGCCGGGCGTCCCTGCCTGGCCGCCTGCCGCCACGTCCCGGCCCCGCGAGCAGGATCTCCTGAGACCCGGCAGAAGGCGACGCGAGCGGAATCGCCTGTGCGACGAACCCGTTCCGCTACATCGGCGCGCGGGGTACTACAGCGACCCGACGACCGACCTCGGCTGCGTCCGGGCCCACCGCACGAGGCTGACGAACCCATCGCAGCAGGAGGGAGCACCGCCTGTGACGCAGGATCGCGCGAGGCGCGCCGGGCGCTGCCGCGTGTTGGCGGCGATCGCGGGTGCGTTGGTGCTGCTGCTGTGCCTGTGCGGGTGCCTCGGAGTGCTGGCCGGTGGCGGGCTGGGCTTCGTGATCGGGCTGCGGTCTCCTCGGCTCGTGGAGTGCGCCCTTCGGATGGGGGCGGACCCGGATCAGGGAGGTCTCGCTGGTGGGACCCCCCTGACGGACGCGGTCCAGCGGGGCGACGTGCAGGTCGCGGCCGTGCTGCTGGCTCACGGAGCCGACCCCAACCTGCATGGGTGGGACGACCCGGCCCCCCCCCTGCATTGGGCGGTGCTCCGTAGAGACGGGCACATGGTGCGACTGCTGCTGGGCGCGGGAGCGAACCCCAACCCGGTCGACACTCCGCCCCAGGGGATGGTCGACGCCGGCGCCCCAGGCTACCAGCAGATGGTCGACTGCGCGCCGGCCACTCCCCTCCACTACGCGGCTCTGCAGGGCGATCGGGTGGTGGTGGGGGAGCTTCTCAGAGGGGGCGCAGACTCCTCGGTGCGCGATGGCAAGGGCAAGACCTCGGCTGAGCGCGCGAGCCAGGCAGGCCATCACGACCTCGCCGTCCTGCTGCGCGAGGCGGAGGCAGGTCGGCTGCCGCCTTCCTCGGCGTGCGAGAGCGGCCCCGCCGGGGGTGAGTCCCAGTGAGACCGGCGCCCTCCACCGGCTGGTCCTCCGCGTAGGGGCGCCCCGCCCGTAGGCTGCCAGCTTCCTCGCCACCTCCGGTCGCGTTGGTGCTATGCTCGTGACCTTGCGTGGAGGGCGGGGGCGGCACGCGGGAGGCGCGACGTGAGCGAGCCACAACAGGGGCAGGCCGTGGCCCTGCGGAGGCTGGAGATCGCCGGCTGGCTCGCGATGTTCGTCTACGCCGCCTCGACCCAGGCGCCCGCGATGTGCCTCGAGCAGATCGGCGAGGAGTTCCACCTGAGCCTCGCGGGCCGCGGTCTGATCGCGAGCCTTCGGACGATCGCGCTCCTTGTGGCGCTGCTCGCGGCCGGCCACTTCGGCGACCGCCTCGGCAAGGCGCTCTTCCTCGTCGTGGGGCTGGGCCTCGTCTCCGCGGGGATCGGCGGCACGGTGGTCGCCGTCGGCTACATCACCCTGATGATCGCGCAGATGACCCTCGGCGCCGGCAACGGCATGATGGAGGCCCTGATCAACCCACTCGTCGCGGAGCTGCGGCCCCGCGACGCGGCGCGCGCGCTGAACATCACCCACGCGCTGTACCCCGTCGGACTGGTCGCGTCGGCGCTGCTCGCCGGCGAGATGCTGACGCGCGGGATCCCGTGGCGCGCGACGGTGGGGGTGTGGCTTCCGGTCGGGCTCGTGACGTGCGCGCTGTTCGCGACCCGACGCTACCCCAGACCGGCCTCGGGGGCGGCGGAGTCCGGCCGCCCGAGCCTCGGCTTCCTGCGGCGCAAGGCCTTCTGGGGCCTGATGCTCGCGATGGTCCTCGCGGGCGGCAGCGAGCTGGGCGTCACGACCTGGGCCCCGAGCTTCCTCGAGCGCGAGCTGGGCTCGACGGCACGCGGCGGGGCGATGACGATCATCCTCTTCGGGACCTCGATGGCGCTGGGGCGGTTCGCGGGGGGCGCGATCCTCAAGCGGGTCGGCCCGATCCAACTGACGGCGATCTCCGCCGTGCTGTGCGCGATCTCGATGCTGGGGTTCGGCCAGGCGGGTGACGCCCGGGTCGCGTGGATCTTCGCGGGCTGCGCCGGGCTGACGGTGGCCTGCTTCTGGCCGACCCTGCTCGCGATCGCGACGGAGGTGCTCGACGACACCTCGACGGCGATGCTGGCTCTGCTGGCGGCCGCGGGGATCGCCGGCTGCGCGCTCTTCCCGTGGGTGCTCGGTTGGCTGGGCGACCTGTTCAGCCTGCGGGCGGGGCTCGTGATGCTGCCGGTGGCGATGGCGGTGCTGGTGGTCGTGCTGCTGGCGCTGCTGGTCTCGGAGGCGCGACGCGCGCGGCGCCCGGAGGCGGTGTCCGGCGATGCGTGAGGACGGCGCGTTGGCCCTTGCGCGGCGGAGTCGAGGGTGCTAGACTATCGCTCGGTTCGTTCGGAGTGATGGCCGAGCGGCTGAAGGCGTCTGCCTGCTAAGCAGATAGGGTGGGTTAACTGCCCTCGAGGGTTCGAATCCCTCTCACTCCGCCATACAGTCTGAGTCCTCCGCTCGCGAGAGCGTTGGTAGTGCGCGCCCATGGCCAAATGGATTAAGGCACCTGACTACGGATCAGGAGAGTGGGGGTTCGAGTCCCTCTGGGCGCGCCAGTTCTGTTTCTGGGCGCCCGGACACCAGGACGCGGCTGTCCCCGTCAGCCCGCCCGGCGCTGGCACATCCTGGAAGGGCCCCCCGCTTCCCCGTCGAAACCGCTCCCCGTACGCCTCTGCTTCCTCTGGAACGACGGGAGATGGCGGGATGCGCGCGACGCGGCGCGATCTGATCGGCGGCTCGGCGGGGCTGCTCGCCCTTGCGGGGCTCGCACGCGTGGGCGCCGCCGCCGCGCAGCCGGCGGACGCGGTCTGGCGTCCGGGACCGTACCTCCTGCTCGACCGGTCCCTCGTGAGGTCCACCTCGGGCCTCCGCCGACAGCCGGAGCCGCCCGCGCGGCTGCCGGAGCCGATCGTGACCGGCTATGAGGACGGCTGCTTCCAGCCCTACCTGACCGTGCTCCGCGATGAGCGGACCGGCGGCTTCCGCCTGTGGTACGGGGTGCCGCGCACGCCGGGGAACGCGGGCGCATCGAGCGTCGCGCACATGGAGTCGGACGACGGGATCCACTGGCGGCGCCCGCACCGGGTGCTCGCCGATCCGGCGCCGATCCAGTTCGGTTGCAGCGTGCTCGACGAGGGGCCTGCCGCGCCCGATCCCGCCTTACGCCTCAAGCTCGGCTGGTGGCACGGGGGCGGGCTGCAGGTCGCGGGCTCTCCCGACGGGCTCGTGTGGAAGCCGCTCGCGGCCGGTCCCGTGCTGCGGTCGAACCACGACATCGCGAGCATCCACCGGGATCCGATCCGAGGCCGGTACATCGGGTTCGTCTCGATGGTGCCCGAGGCGGGGGCCTGGGCCGGCCGGCGGATCCCCCACGCGAGCGTGAGCGAGGACCTTCTGCACTGGGAGGAGCCGTGGGCGATCGTCGAGCCCGATCCCGCGGAGCAGGGAGAGACGCAGTTCTACGGGATGAGCGGGGTGCTGGCACGGGGGGAACTCCTCATCAGCCTCGTGAAGGTGCTGCGCGATGACCTCAACTGCGAGCCGGACCGGACTGCCGCCGAGCTGCGAGACGCCGACCGGCCGTTCGCGGGGATCGGCTACACCGTGGTGGCGTGGTCGCGCGACGGGCGGAGCTGGGATCGCGAGACGGCGCCGTTCCTCGACCGCAACCCGGTACCCGGCACGTGGGACCGCGCGATGGCGGGGGGCGACTGCCAGCTCGCCGTCGGCGATTGGGTGAGTCTGGACTACGGAGGCTACCGCTGG
>CAZRDB010000106.1:0-8540 GCA_964598695.1 uncultured Armatimonadia bacterium | reverse complement strand
CGGGCCGGTGGGGGGGGGGGGAATGCCTGTAGCCCTAGGGGGTTTGGGGTGGTGGTTAAACGGAGGCTACCGCTGGGGCCACAAGGCCGAGCGGTTCACGGGGCGGCAGATCGGGTACGCGCACCTGCCTCGCGACCGGTACGTCGGCTACACGGCGGGCGGTGAGGGGGGCACGCTGCGGACCGAAGCCCGCAGGCTGGGCGAGGCCGTCCAGCTCCGTGTGAACGCACGGATCGATCCGGCGGAGGGAGGGCTACGGGCGCGGGCCACGGACGTGGCGGGTCGGCCCTACGAGGGCTTCGACTGGGACGACTGCCGACCCGTGGCCGGCGACCGGGTCGACCACTCGATCGCCTGGCGCGGCACCAACGCCGACCTCGCGGGCCGCGTCGTCGCATATGAGTTCGAGCTGACGCGCGGGACGGTGTTCGGGTTCGAGGTGGCCTGAGCGCGGGGCGGCTGCCGGGGCTCAGGGCTTCTCCCGCAGGGCCTCACCCGCCGGGTCGTGCTCGGTGAGAGCCTCGGCCGCCCGTTGCTCGTTCGTGTTGGCGTAGCAGAAGACGCAGCCCGACGGGCAGGTGTCGTACATCCCGATGTCGACCGAGGCGTAGCAGCCGCATCCGGGGCGCGAGGGGGAGGGCCGCAGCGGCTCCTCGAGCCGGGCGCCCACCCGCCGCAGGACCTCCGGGTCGATGCAGTGCGCCTGCGGGATGCCGGCCTCGGCCAGGCCGGGGACGCAGCAGGCCGACAGCTCGATCCCCCGCGCGCGGGCCTCGGCCTGGAGGGTGCGCGCCATCGCGGCCTGCTGCTCCGCGGCGGGCTCCCAGAGGCCGATGGAGCGCGCGGCCAGCCGGCGCCGGACCTTCCCATACACGCTGACGAAGCTCGTGACGCATCGGGTCGTCGCGCCCCGGAGGGCGTCGGCCAGCGTGCCGAACCGGGCGAGCGTCGCGGGCCAGTCGTCGGGCGTGGCGAGGGCGATGGGGTCGAACCGCCAGGTCAGGTGATCGGGAGAGAAGCGTCGGGCGATCTCGTGCGCCTGGCCGACGGTCTCCTCCCACGGCGGGGCGCCGGGCTCGAGCGACGGGGGAAGGCCGGTGATGGTCAGGTGGCAGGTGAAGGCGTACCGCTCGGCGATCGCGGGCAGGTGCGGTAGCAGGGGGCCGAGGTTCTTGGACCAGAACACGAGGGCCGCGACGGCCTCGGGCCGGAGGTCGGCCGTGAGCCAGCGATGGCCCATCGCGTGGAAGAAGCGGCAGTGGCCTTCGTCGAGGCGGCGGAGGAGCCAGGGGACGTAGTGGGCCGGAAGGTCGGTGCGGCGCGAGACGGAGATCACGCGGCGCGGCAGGGGGAGGGGCAGCTCGGCCTGGGCCATCGCCGGACTCCTACGGTCGGGTCAGCTCGGTGCCGAGCCGGATGCTCGCGGTGCTGAGCAGCTCGGTCGCGCTGAGGCCGTCCTGGGGATACGCGGCGCTGGCGGCGGTGACGAGGACGTCGCCGCACTGCTCGCGCAGTTCGTCGACGACCGCCTCCGCCTCCTCGGGGCCGAGGCCCGGCAGCAGGATCGCGAGGCGCTCGGCCTCGAACCGGCAGACCGTGCTGGTGGGAGTGAGCGTCTCGCGGGCGGCGTGGACGACGCGGTGGAGGCCGCTCTGTCGCACCCGCTGGCCGCGCCGGCCGGGGTGGAGGAGCACCAGCGCGAACCGGCCCTGCTCCTGGCCACGCGCAGCGGAGACTTCGCGCTCGAGGGCGAGCGGCAGGAAGCGCTCGTTGTGCACGCCGGTCGAGGGGTCGAGGACGGCCAGCATCTCCAGCCGTGCGTAGAGGTCGGCCCGGCGAACGGTGAGCGCGAGCTGGGAGGCGACGATCTGCAGCAGGCGCTGCTCCTCGGGGCCATAGACGCCGGCCCGGTCGGAGGAGATGTTCAGCACCCCGATGGTCTGGCCCGCCTCGGAGAGGAGCGGATACGAGGCGAAGGCCCGGATCCCCTCCTCGAGCGTGCCCCAGCGGGGATCCTCGCGGACGTCGGGCAGCACGAGGGAGCGGCGGTTCTCGGCGACCCACGCCGAGATCCCCCGGCCCCGCGCGAACTCCAGCTCTTCGCGGAGGTCGACGTGAGCGCCGTGGCTGGCCGAGACGCGCAGCTTGCCGGTGGTGGGATCGAGGATCAGGACCGTGGCGTTGTCGAATGCCAGCACGCGGGCGAGCAGGCGGAGCACGTCGCCGGTCAGCTCGGAGATCGGTTGGGCGGCTTCGAATGTGCGGGCGATCTCGTAGAGCACCTCGAGCCGCTCGCGCTGGCGCTCGCCCTCAGCCTCGAGGAGCTGCTCGCGGAGGGCGGCCGAGAGCGACTCGGCGCACTCGAGGTACTCGCGGGGCGCCGAGCGTCCGATCGCGGGGGCGCTCGGCTCGCGGTGGAGACAGAGGACGCCGTAGACGGCGCCGCGCGCCTCGAGTGGGAGCACGAGTTGGCCGCCCAGTTCCTCGTGGCGGCCGACGGCCGCGGGGTCGCGCCCACTCTCGCTGGGTCGTTCGGTGATGCTGGGGGCGCCGGTCCGGGCCACCTTCGCGAGCAGGTGGGCGTCGCCGTCGATCGGCGCGGGGGTGGAGACGGTTCCGTGGCCGCCGAGGAAGCGGAGGCTCTCGCCCGGGCCGACGCGCCACAGGCTGGCCGCGGCGAGCACGAGTTCCTCGCAGAGCAGGCGGGAGGCCCGGGCTCCGAGGGCGGGCAGGCCGTCGGCTCGGTCGGCGAGCCGTCGCAGCGCAAGCGCGCAGCGGGCCAGCGAGAGCTGTCGCTGGAGGCTCTCGGCCGCGGCGCGGAGTGACTGCGCCAGCTCCCGCGCATCGTGGCCGGCGTCGGGCTCGGCGTTCTCGGCCTCCCACCGCGCGACCGAGATGGGATGGGGCCTCGTGTAGCGACCGGACCAGCGCGCGCCGAGGGCGACGGCCCCGGCCGCGGCGGCGACGAGGAGGTAGCCGTCGACCGGCTGGCGCGTGGCGAGGCGGATGAGGGCTCCGACGGTGAGGACGCTGGCCATCGCGACGCCCCGGAGGTGTCCGGCCTCGCGGATCTCGTAGGCGGCGACGGTGGCGATGCAGGCGACGGCGCCGGCGAGGGGCGCGGGTACCTCGGGGTAACCGGCGAGCACCCATGCGACGGCGGCGTCGAAGAGCGCCCCGACGGGCGCGAGGCGCGCGGGGCGAACGGCGGTGACGGGCGTCGCCCAGAGCATCAGCCCGGCGAGCAACCAGCAGAAGAGGATCGCCGCCGGTGTGAGGCCGTCGAGCGTGTAGGGTCGGTCGGCGCGCGGGAGAAGCTCGATGGCAAGCAGGGCGACGATGGCGCCCAGGCGGAGCAGGCAGGCACGCCGGTAGGCCGTCGAGCGCCAGGCGATCAGCTCGGCGGCCGGTGCGAGCGGCGCGTTCGGGCTCGTCCGTCTGCGAGCGCGCGGTCGAGGCATTCTGTCGCCTCCCTGGTTGCCGGTCGGGGCGCCGTCGCTCGGCCTACGTCGCGGCCTCCGCATCGCTGGGCGACGCGGCCGCGGCGGCGATCTCGCCTACCGCGACGGGGAGGAGCGGCGGTACGCCGGCTTCCTCGTCGGCGGCGCGGACGAGGGCCTCGAGGTCGTCGGAGAGCAGCGTCTCGCGCTCGAGGAGCGCCTCGACGACACGGTCGAGAGCGGTTCGGTGGGCGCTCAGCACCTCGGTCGCGTGGGCGTAGCAGACCTCGACGATGGAGCGGACCTCCTCGTCGACGAGACGGGCGGTGTCCTCGGAGACGTGGCGCTCCTCCTGCAGCTCGCGGCCGAGGAAGATGTGGCGCTCCGACTTCTCGATCGACATCGGTCCGATCCGCTGGCTCATGCCGAGGGTGCAGACCATCGCGCGGGCGAGGTCGGTGACCTTGGCGAGGTCGTCGGCGGCGCCGCTGTACAGCTTGCCGAGGACGACCTCCTCGGCGGCGCGGCCGCCGAGCGTGGCCGAGATTCGGGCGCGGAGGTAGTGCTCGGAGTACATGTGGTGCTCGTCTTTGGGCAGGTGCATGGTGTAGCCGAGGGCCTGTCCGCGGGCGACGATGGAGACTTTGTGGATGGGGTCGGAGTCGAGAACGCTCATGCCGACGAGTGCGTGGCCGGTCTCGTGGACGGCGAGGGCGTAGCGTTCCTCGTCGCTCAGGACCCGGCTCTTGCGCTCGAGGCCGAGGCTGACGCGGTCGATCGCGTCCTCGAGGTCGACGAACTCGATCCGGGTGCGGTTGCGGCGCGCGGCGAGGATGGCGCCCTCGTTGACGAGGATCTCGATGTCGGCGCCACTGAAGCCCGGCGTGCGCTTGGCGAGGGTCTCGATGTCGATATCCTCGGCGACGGGGCGCTCGCGGACGTAGATCCGGAAGATCGCCTCGCGGCCCCGGACGTCGGGCATGTCGATCACGATGTGGCGGTCGAAGCGGCCCGGCCGGAGCAGGGCGGGGTCGAGGACGTCGGCGCGGTTGGTCGCGGCGAGGATGATGACGCCGGTGTTCTTGTCGAAGCCGTCCATCTCGACCAGGAGCTGATTGAGGGTCTGCTCGCGCTCGTCGTGGCCGCCGCCGATGCCGGTGCCGCGGTGGCGGCCGACGGCGTCGATCTCGTCGATGAAGACGATGCAGCGCTCGTGGTGCTTGGCCTGGTCGAAGAGGTCGCGGACGCGCGAAGCGCCGACGCCGACGAACATCTCGACGAAATCGGAGCCGGAGATGTAGAGGAACGGGACGTTGGCCTCGCCGGCGATGGCGCGGGCGAGGAGGGTCTTTCCGCAGCCGGGGGGGCCTGTGAGGAGCACGCCGGTGGGGATCCGGGCGCCGACGGCGCGGAACTTCTCGGGCTCCTTGAGGAACTCGACGACCTCCTCGAGTTCCTCCTTGGCCTCATCGGCGCCGGCGACATCGTCGAAGGTCACCTGCTCGAACGAGCTGTGGTAGCGCTGGTGGCGGCTCTTGCCGAAGGTGATCGCCTGGCCGCCGGAGGCCTGCATCTGCTTGACGAAGACGACGTAGAGGAAGAGGACGAGGACGATCGGCAGGACGATGTAGCCGATAACCTGGACCCAGGCCTCGGAGAACCGGCGGGGGCTGATGACGACCTCGATCGTCGCGTTGAGCGCCGCCTTGTCGCCGCCCGGCCGGAGGAGCTTGGCCGGGAGATCGGCCTGGGGGGGGATGTTCACGTAGCAGACGGGCGCCGGCTGGCCTTCGGCGAAGCACAGGGCGCGGCCCCGGGTGAGGTCGACCTCGACCTTGCTGAACGCCGGGCTCTCGACGCCGGGCTCGAACTGGCTCAGGAGGTAGCTGAACGAGCGCTCCTCGGGCGCCGCGCCGCTCACGCCCTGCTTGAACAGCAGCACGAAGAGTGCCGCCAACAGCAGGACCACCACGACGCCCCGCCAACTCATCTGGCCTTGCACGTGACCACTCGCCTCCACAGACGCCGACGCGTCATCGCTCCGGCTCGGCCGGATACTTGCCTTCATGTGGTGCTCTGAGAGGAGCCTTGTCTTACTTGCCCGCTCCCGGAGCACGCTGGACACGCAGTGCCCCGTGGTCGCGGCGGAACTCACAGCCGCCGCCGCGCTGCACGCCGCCGGCCGTCTCGCTGTTGAGCAGCCGCAGCACTTGCCCGATCTGGGCGAAGCTCAGGTCCCGGCCCTCGCCGGCGACCTCGCGGGCCGCCTGCCGGAGCGCGAGGGCCGCACCTCCGCGGCCCATGTGCCGGAGTGCCTCCACCGAGAGAACCACCGCCTCGCCGTTCGCCACCTCGGGACTTCGCGCCTCGCGCCCGAATGCCTCTTGCGCGGCCAGAAGCGCCTCATCCTCGAGGGCCACGGTCTCGGCATGGCGGGCGAGCACGGTCTCGGTCGGGCGGCCCAGGATCCGGTCCAGGAGCGGCAGCAGCTCTTGTCGGATCCGGTTGCGGAGCGGGTCGGGGCTCTCGTTGGTCGGATCCTCGAGGTAGGGGACGCCCCGCTCGGCCAGGTAGTCGCGCGCCGCCTGTCTGTGGACGTCCAGGAGCGGCCGGACGATCACCCCGCGCCGCGCCGGGATTCCCCGCAGCCCTCGGGTGCCCGTCCCGCGCAGCAGGTGGAGCAGCACGGTCTCGGCCTGATCGCTGGCGGTGTGGCCGGTCGCGATGGCGGTGCAGCGCTGTTCGGCGGCCAGTCGCTCGAGGGCGGCATAGCGAACCTCGCGCGCCGCGTGCTCGAGCGAGAGTCCGGCCGCCGCGGCGTGGGCCGTGGCATCGACCCGGGCAGCGCAGGCAGGCACTCCCAGCCGCTCCGCCAGGTCGCGCACGGCCTCGGCGTGCCGGCCGCTCGCGGCGTGGATCCCGTGGTCGATATGGCCGCAGGCGACGGTGAGCCGCAGCTCCGGCTCGAGGGCCCGCAGAGCACAGAGGAGCGCGGTGGAGTCGGATCCGCCCGAGACGGCCGCGAGAACGCGCTCGCCGCCCTCGAGCAGGCGTCGGCGGCGGATCGTCTGCAGCACCTGCTGCTCGAAGGGGCGCAATCGCTTGTGGCGGATCGTCTCCATGAGAGGCCCCGTCGGGGCTCAGGCGGTCCTGTCTGCCGTCGTCCGGGCCTGCGGCGCGCTCCGGGGCCCGCGTTAGCCGTCGAGTGGGCGGCCGGTCAGGCGCTCGTAGGCCTCGAGGTACTTGTCGCGCGTCCGGAGGACGACCTCCTCGGGCAGCGCCGGCCCGGGCGGCTCCTTGTTCCAGTCGAGGGTCTCGAGGTAGTCGCGGACGAACTGCTTGTCGTAGCTGGGCGGGTTGGAGCCGGTTCTCCAGGCGTCGGCGGGCCAGAAGCGGCTCGAATCGGGAGTGAGCGCTTCGTCGATCAGGATGACCTCGCCGCCGAGCCGGCCGAACTCGAACTTGGTGTCGGCGATGATGATGCCGCGCTCGCGGGCGTACTCGGCCGCGCTGGCGTAGAGCGTGAGGGTGAGGGTCTCGAGCCGGCGGCCGGTCTCCTCGCCCACGATCTCGACCATCTGCGCGCGGGTGATGTTGAGGTCGTGGCCTTCCTCGGCCTTGGTGGAGGGCGTGAGGATCGGCGTCGGGAGCTGCGCGGCCTGCTCGAGCCCCTCGGGGAGCTTGTGTCCGCAGACGGCGCCGCTCCTGCGGTACTCGGCCCAGCCGGAGCCCACGAGGTAGCCGCGCGCGATGCACTCGATCGGGACCACCTCGGCCTTGCGGACGAGCATCGAGCGGCCCCGGAGGCGCTCGGCGCCGGGGTCGTCGCGGATCACGGCCGGCATCTGGTCGACCTCGGCGGTGATCAGGTGGTTCGCGACGAGGTCGCCGAAGCGCTCGAGCCAGAACAGGGTCATCTGGGTGAGCACGCGGCCCTTGTCGGGGATCCCGTTCGGCAGCACGACATCGAAGGCGGAGATCCGGTCGGTGGTGACGATGAGGAGCGAGTCGCCCAGATCGTAGATGTCGCGGACCTTGCCCGAGCGCGCCGGCGGCAGGCCGGCCAGCGAAGTGGTGAGTACTGCCTCGCCCATGGGGTGCTCCTCCTCAGTTCCGGCGCGGGCCGGGTCTACTCCTCGATTCGAATCGCCGCGGCGATCGCGTACAGGGGGCCCAGCTCGGCGATCGCCCGCAGCGCGGGCTGGATGCTGCTGCCCGAGACCGGGTGGGTGATCCAGACGGTGCAGCCGACGCCCTCCTCGAGTCGGTCGGCGTGACACGCGGCGATGCTGACCTGGTGGCGTCCCAGAACCTGGGCGACCGAGCCGATGGCGCCGGGGCTGTCGGGAACGGCCATCCGCAGGTAGTAGCGTGACTCCGATTCCTCCGCTGGGACGACGGCCGGGGGTTCGGAGGAGGCGAGCGGGCTGCTCGCGCCGGTGCCGGCGACGATGTCGCGGGCGATGTCGAGGACGTCGCCGGCGAGCGCGCTGCCGGTGGGTCCGGCGCCGGCGCCGGGGCCGTAGAACATCAGCTCGCGGGAGTGGACGGCATTGACGAAGACGGCGTTGAACTCCTCGGAGACCGAGGCGAGCGGGTGGGCGGCCGGCACGAGGGTGGGGTGGACGCGCAGTTCGACGCGGTCGGTGGCGTCGCGCCGGCCGACGGCGAGGAGCTTGATGGCGTAGCCGAAGCGGGCGGCCATGTCGATGTCGATCGGCGCGATGTCCCGGATCCCCTCATAGTGGACGCTGTCGAAGTCGACCCACTTGCCGAAGGCGAGGGTGGCGAGGATGGTGAGCTTGCAGGCGGCATCGAAGCCCTCGATGTCGTTGGCGGGATCGGGCTCGGCGAAGCCGAGTTCCTGGGCCTGGGCGAGGGCGCGTACGAATCCTAGCTTGGCGCGGGTAATGCGGGTGAGGATGTAGTTCGTGGTGCCGTTGACGATCCCCATCACGCGCCAGACGCGGTCGGCGGCGAGGGAGGTGCGGAGGGCGCGGATGATGGGGATGCCTCCCGCGACGCTGGCCTCGAAGCGCAGGTCGACGTTGTGGGCGGCGGCGAGGCCGGCCAGCTCGCGGCCGTGCTTGGCGATCAGCT
>CAZRDB010000105.1:0-17447 GCA_964598695.1 uncultured Armatimonadia bacterium | reverse complement strand
GGGGTGTGGGGTTTGGGGGTGGGGGTTTTTTTGTTTCTCCCCGGCCGCCGGTTGTGGGGGGTTTTGGTCAACCGGGGCCCTTCCCGGAGCAGAACGCCGCGATGTGGGCGCTCGTCGAGCTGAAGGAGCAGGCCGCGCTGGGCACCCTCGCCCAAGTGAAGTCCTCGGGCCTCGACCCGGCGCTCGCCAAGACGGCCGAGGGCGCGATGGGCGCCTTGCGCGACGCGGGCGGCCTCCCGCCCGAGGTGAAGGCCCTCCGCACGGAGTTGGACAAGCTGACCGAGGAATCGAAGGAGCTGAAGCAGCGGCTCGAGAAGCTCGAGAGCCGCGAGCCCGAGACAGAGTGACCTTCCATCGGGGCTCCGCCCCGGCCCCGCCAGAGGGCGAGCCCTCTGGACACCCGCGGCGATCGCGGTCGGGCCGGGCGGCCCCCTACGCCTCCACCTCGTACTCCGCGCCGGCTGAGGTCTCGAACCGCAGATCGGCTCCCTCGCGCGTTGTGGCGACGGGCGCCCCGTCGCGGGTGACGCTCCACTCCCCGGTCTCGAGGAGCACACACGGCTCCCCGAGGGTACTGCGGATCCGCGCGGCCGTGAGCCGACCCTCGGCCCACGCGAGATCCACCTCGAAGCCGCCGCGGGCCCTGAGGCCCCGGACGCGCCCCGCGGGCCACGCGGGCGGGAGGGCCGGCAACAGCCGGAGGCCGCCCGTGTGACTCTGGAGCAGCATCTCGGCCACAGCCGCCGTCGCCCCGAGGTTGCCGTCGATCTGG
The DNA here is from genome assembly GCA_964598695.1 of uncultured Armatimonadia bacterium. Classification (GTDB taxonomy): domain Bacteria; phylum Armatimonadota; class Zipacnadia; order UBA1398; family UBA1398; genus CAZRDB01. Next base: position 16,675 of record CAZRDB010000105.1, on the reverse strand, counting down.
AACACGCCCGGCGGGTGGCCGCCCAGGAGGTCCGGGAACACCCACTGGCGCAGGATGTCCGCGAGATGGCCGTGCGCTTCCGCGCCATCGTGGAGCCGGGCGCGGACGCAGGCGAGCCACGCGCTGCTCCAGCCGCTCTTCCCTCCGCCGTGCTCGACGCGCCGCGCGACGGAGGCGCGGGCCGCGCGTGCCAGCTCGGGTGTCGCGAGCGGGTCGATCTGCGTACCGGGGTAGACGGCGAACAGGTGCGAGATGTGGCGGTGGCCCGGCTCGTTCTCAGGCCGGTCCTCCTGCCACTCGAGCAGCCGGCCGTGGGGGCCGATGGCGTCGGTGGGGATCCGCGCGCGCATCGCGCCCGCCCGTGCGCGCAGGTCGTCCTCGCCGAGGAGACCGGCCGCTTCCTCGATGGCCCCGAGCAGCTCGCGGAGGATCTGGCAGTCCATCGCGGGCGCGAGGCAGATCGCGGCCGGGGTGCCGTCGTCCAGGAGGTAGCACAGCTCGGGCGAGAGCGAGGGCCCCGTGAGGAGCCGGCCGTCCTCGGTCCCATGGAGGTAGTCCTCGAAGAAGCGGAGCGCCTCGAGGAGCACCGGCATCGCGCGCTCGCGGAGGAACGGGCGGTCGCCCGAGAACCGGGTTGGGTACCATTTGTGGATGGCTTGGCAAGGTCCGCCCAAGGGGCAAAGGAAGGCGCCGTCGGGCACGCCGACGATAGCCGTGTCCGCGAAACCGTCGAGGTTGTTGTGCGCGACGAAGCCGCGGCAGCCATACGTCCGGCGGGCGGTCTCGCGCCCCGTCACGACGGCGCGATCGATGTGGTCGAACAGCGGCTCGTGACACTCCGCGAGGTTCGTGACCTCGGCCGGCCAGTAGTTCATCTCCAGGTTGATGTTGATCGTGAACTTGCTCTCCCAGGGCGGGACGAACTCCTCGTTCCAGATCCCCTGGAGGTTGGCGGGCAGCGTCCCGGGCCGGCTCGAGGCGATCAGGAGGTAGCGGCCGTACTGGAAGAGCAGCGCCTCGAGCGCCGGATCGCCCGCCCCCTCGGCCACGCGCCGCACCCGGGCGTCGGTCGCCAGCGCCTCGGCTTCGGGGCAGGCGCCGAGGTCGATCTCGACCCGGGAGAACAGCCGCGCGTGGTCGGCGATGTGCTCGGCTCGGATCTCCTCGTAGCCGCGGCCGGCCGCCCGGTCGAGGTCGGTCGCGCAGAGGTCGGCCGGCTCCTCGCCCGCGTAGTCGGTGTGGCCCGCAACGAGGATCGTCACCTCGTCGGCGTCCCGCGCGGTGACGAAGTCTCCCCGCGTGCCGCACGCGCCGCCCCGTACGGTGATCCGCGCCTGTGCGGCGTAGCGCACGCCGTTCGGGCCGGCCGAGCCCGCGAGCTGGATCGTCTCGGGGCCCACGCGCTCGCTGCGGCCCGAGTAGGGCCTGCGGACGAGGTCGGCGTAGAGCGAGAGCGCCCCGGGCGTGTCGGTCGCGAAGCGCAGCGCGATCACCCCGGCCGGCGCGCTGGCGAAGAACTCGCGCGTGTAGCCGACGCCGTTCAGCCGGTAGGTCACACGGGCGAGCCCCGTGCGGAGGTCCAGTTCGCGGCGGTAGTCGGTCAACTCCCCCCGGTAGTGGCCCTCGAGCACGAAGTGGAGATGGCCAAGCGGCACGTAGGGCGCCTGCTCCTTGGGGCAGGAGGTCATCGTGAGCTTCGCGAGATGCTCGGCCTCCTTGACGCGCCCCGCAAGCAGCAGGCGGCGGACCTCGCGGAAGCCCTCGAGCGCATCGGGGTTGTGTCGGTGCTCGACCTCGCTCCGCCACCACAGCGTGTCGAGGTTGAGCTGGAGCCGGTCGTTCAGCTTGGTGTTGTGAAACACCCCGCCGTAGACCATCCCGCCGAGCCGGCCGTTGCCGATCGGCAGCGCTTCGGTCCACCGCGCGGCGGGTGTGTCGTACCACAGCAGCAGGTCGCGCGCGTTCGCGTTCAGGGTCGTCTCCCGCCTCTCGTCATGGCTGCTCGGTCACGCGCTCGTAGAGGCCCTGGCCGAAGACGAAGCCCTCGAGCACCGGCAGGTACTCGCCGTTGTCGTCGCGGCGGAGGACCAGGCGGAAGCTCCGCCCGCCGACCGGGTCGGAGTCGTAGTAGGGGCTGCCCGGCGCGCAGGCGAGCAGGCCGTTCCCGAGGTCGGGCGTGAGCTGCCACGAGACGCCGGCTCGGTTGGTCCACGTCAGCACCGGCTCGCCGTCCGGGCCGTCGGCGGTGGTCAGCGTCCCCTCGTGCCAGTCGTTCTCGACGGGCCGGTGGCGGTAGGTCCCGAGCACGTCGGAGAGGCGGACCTCCGCGAACAGCGGGGGCGGCGGCGCGTCGTACCGGAGCGCGACGTGGAGCGGGGGAACGCCGTCCGGGACGATCCGCTTGTGCATCGCCTCGTGGTAGTAGTCGGGTTCGAAGCGTCCGACGAAGTCGGCGGGCCACGCCGCGCGGTCGAACCACTGGTGCCCCTTCGCCTCGAGTTCGAACGCCGGGTAGCGGGCGAAGACGTGGTGCATGAACTCGTGCTGCAGCCACTGCGGGAGGTAGGCCCTGCGCTCGACGGAGGTGTACGGCCCCTTGCCGAGGTGGGGCGGCTTCCGCACGAGCCAGCGGTCGTCGATCAGGAAGCAGGGAGACGCGCCGTCGGGGCCTCGCCCCATCCCGCCGGTGATGAACTCCATGGTCGCGAAGTCCGGGTACTGCTCCGGGATGTGCGAGGGGTGGAGCACCCACCACCAGTCGGTCGCGGCGAGCGCCTCGGACGGGACGGCCGACCAGACGCGCTGCATCGCGTCGCCGGTGAGTCCCGCGAGCCGGTGGGGCTGGGCGGTGATCCCGACCGGCACGTCGAGGTCGGGCAGCGAGAGGATCCGGGTCTGTACGACGAGGCGGCCCCCGGTGATCGCGAGCACCCACTCGCGGAACAGCGCGAGCGACTCGTGGACCACGGCGCTCTCGTCGGCCAGGAGCAGCGGGTCGAGCGCGTGCGCGGCCTCGACGCCCGTGCCGGCCTCCAGCTCGGCGCGGGTCGTGGGCTCCGTGCCGTGGGAGTGACCGATGAGCACGACGGTGAGTGTCGCGACGTGCGGCGCGGGCGGCTCGACTCCCCGGAGCGAGAGGCGCCAGTCGACACAGTCCTGGTACATCCGCAGCGCGTAGTAGCAGGGCGGAGAGCCGATGTTGAGTCCGGCCGGCTGGATCAGCCCGCCCGGCCACGCCGCCGTACCCGGGGGATACCGGTCCCACAACCCCGCGAGCGTCGAACCCGCCCGCTCGTAGTCGGCAGCGCCGTAGGCCTCCTCGGTGGCGAGGAACGCCTCGAGCGCGTCGACGAAGGTCGCGGGGAAGGGCTCCTCGGCGTACGGGGAGAGGAACCGTCCGGCCGGAGTCTCCTCTCCCCCCGGTGCGGCGAACAGCAGGGCGGCCACGAGCGGTGCGGCGCAGAGCACGGGTTGCCTCGCTTCCTTGCCCCGCCCATCCTCCGATGCCTGCCCCGAGCCCTCGAGGGTCCTACTCGAACCGCACCACCGTGAGCGAGTGTGGCGCGAAGGTCCGCACGACTGCGCCGTTCGCGGAACCGTGGCTCCACTCCTCAACGGTCGGCGCGATCCGCTCCGGCTCGTCGGCCGTGTTGCGGTCGTGCAGGTCGCCGGTCAGCTCCTCGACGCGAGCGGTCGGGCGAGTGGGGGTGAAGCCCTCGAGCCGCATCACCGTCTCGACCGGGGCGCCGCTCGTGTTCACGACCTCGACCACGAGCGTCTTGCCGTCCTCGCTCCGCTTCGCGGTGACGTCCAGCTCGGCGCCCTCGACGGCGCACTCGAGGAGCAGCGGCTGGTAGTTGCGCGAGAGCATCTGGCAGACGTAGCCGGGCGGCTGGAGCCAGACGTCGGAGGGGTTGAGGAACAGCAGCCCCTGGCTCCAATCGTTGTCGTTGTGGCCGTCGACCTGGAGGCAGTTCGCCGAGGTCGCCATCGGGAGTCCGAGCCGCTCGGCGAGGTGGATCGCCTCGGCGTTGGCGAGCGCGCGCCGCAGCTCGTGGTTGCCCGCGTTGAACTCGAAGACCGCGATCCGGTGTCGGGCGCCCTCGGAGACGGCCTCGAACGCCTCCTGCACGCTCGGCAGGGCCCGGAAGTCATCGGAGCGCCCGGGGCCTTCGGTCCAGATGTGCACATCGAACCACACCTCGCGGTCGCGGGCCTTCGCCGCAGCCATGATCCGCTTCTGCGCGCTCAGGTTCGAGATCCCACCCGCGGCGCCCTCGACGTGGTCGGGGTCGTCGATGGGTCGTGCGTAGGCGAAGTCCCCGACGATGAGCACGATCTCGGGATCCCTGGCCCAGATCGCCTCCGCCAACGCGAGGAAACGGTCGGCGTACTCCTCGTTGACCCGCTCCTCGTTGCCGAGCTGCAAGTAGCGGAGGCCGAACGGCTCCGGGAAGCCGTCGGCGACGCGACGCTTGCCCCACTCGCTCGTCGCGGGACCGTTGGCATACTCGATGAAGTCAGCCATGTCCTCGGGCGTCTCGCCCATGTGGAAGTCGGGCACGCACGCAAAGCCGGCCGCGCGGCAGAAGGCGATGAAGTCGATGATCCCCCAGCCGTTGCTCGAGTACGGGTACCAGAACCCGGCGTACGGGGGTCGGCTCTCCCGCGGGCCGATCATCTTCTTCCACCGGTACTCGCTCGCATTGGCCATGCAGCCGCCGTAGCGGAGAACGGTCACGCCCTGGCGGATGAGGCCCTCGGCGACATCGCGCCGCACCGGCAAGCCGCGGAACCGGCCCCACTCCCCGGGCTCGAGGAGCGCGTAGCCGAGGTCGACCGTTCCGGGTCGCTCGAGGACCACCGCAAACCGCGCCCCGTCGGCCCTGGCCGAGGGCGTGAGCCCGAACGGCAGCTTCCGCCAGCCGCCGGGTTGCACGGTCAGGCGCCGCTCCGCGAGCCTGAAGCCGTCGGCGGTCTCGAGCGCGACGCACAGCTCGGTCTCTCGCTCGGCGCGCGCCATGAGGCATCCCTCGTACGGCTTGCCGGCCTCGAGGTGCAGGCCGCAGCGGTTGAGGCCGCGGTTCTCGATCCCGTAGGAGCCTTCGCCGCCGCCGAACTCCACCCGTTGGCTCCGAACGCCCGCGTACGGATCGGCCTCAAGCAGCGTGCAGCGGCCTTCGGCGCTCCCTGTCCGCACGAGCCGCCACATCCCGCTGACCTGGGGGGTGGCCCCGCCGTCGGCAACGAGAGGCAGATCGCGCGTTCCCTCGGCCCCCGACACGCGCAGGGCGCGGTACCGGCCCTCGCGTCGCCACTGGCGGAAGCCGACCGATCCCGCCGGGAGCGGGGACGGGTCGTGGATCCGGGCGACGCTCTTGCCGTCCACGAGCACCTCGATCGTGCCGCCCGCGAGTCGCACGGTGAGCGAGATCCATGCGCCGATGGGCAGCTCGCACGGGGTGTCCTCGAGCAGCCGGTAGTCGTGGCAATGCCGCCCGACGCGGAGCAGCCCGGCCGCCGGGTCGAGCCCGATCTCGTACCCGTCGAACGAGTCGGCGCCGTTGCCGCACCGACCCGCTCGGACGACCAGCTCGGCCAGCCCGGCGGCCCGGTCAGCGAGGAAGACCTCGGCGCGCACCTCGCCGTCGCCGAGCGTGACGCCGTTGGCCACCAGCCGCGGCCCGTCGCCGGCGCCACCGGTCAGTGCGCCGTCCTCCGCCGTCCATGTGCCGCCATAGGCCGAGAAGCCCGCGATCGGCGCGGCCGGCGCGGGCTCCTGAAAGCTCTCGCCGTAGAGCATCTGGCTGTAGATCCCGCCGTAGACCTCGTGGTTGACGTCCTCGAGACACGCCCCGGTCAGGGTGCGCGAGACCGGCCGTGTCGGCCCATCGGCCCGCACCGTGATCGTCGCCCCCGTCGCGCTCACTCCCGTTGCCGACACCAGCGCCATAACCAGCAGTCCTCTCACGACGTCCTACACCCCTTCACGCGGCATCCCGGCGAGAAGCGCGGCGCACGCGATCGCCTCCCGCCAGTCGCCATGGTCCTCAATGCTCCACCAGGCCGAGAGCACGGCCTGGGACAGACCCCATCCATGAACCCTCGCACGGTCGATCGCCAGCTCGTCCGCGAACTGATCGACGCGTCGCGCGAGCCGCCTGCCCGCCTCCGGCCCATCGCCGAGTCGGTTGCGGAGGAACGCCCCCACCTCATACGCCGGCTCGCCTACGACGCCCTTCGGGTCGATCGCGAGCCACTCGGCGCGCTCGGCGCGGAGGATGTTGTGGTGCTGCAGGTCGCCGTGGAGCACGACCGGCGCGGACTGGTTCGCGAGCAGCTCACGTGCGATCCGCTCCGCCCGCTCAACGAGGGCCACGGGCAGCGGGCCGGTCCCGCCGCCGAAGTGCCGGCGGAGGTCGGTGAGCCCGCCCATCCACTCCGCGATCGTGGGGAAGCGGTGGTCGGCTGCGACGGGGCGCCACAGGGCGCCCATCGCGCGCGCCGCGATCGACGTCGCCCGGACATCGTCCTCGACGCCGGCCAGATCGGACCCGGGCACGAGCCGCTCGAGGAGGAGGGCGCCCCGCTCCGGCCAGTCGTCGAGGAGACGCACCGCCCCGCGGCCATCGTACCGGCGCAGGGCCTCGCTCTCGCATGCAAGCTCCTCGAGCAGGAAGCCGACCTTGAGGACCGCCGCCGAGCCATCGTTCCGGACGGCGGGCGCGACGAAGCTCAGCGAGGGGTAGCCGAAGGGCTCCGCGAGCGTCAGGCCCCAGCGGCGCCGGCACGCATCGAGCAGAGAGGGCAGCTCGGCAAGCCAGCCCGAGCCGACCCCGCCGCGGAAGCGTCCTACCTCCGCTGCGAGGCTCTGGCTCGTTCCGCTGCCCAGGCGATCCCCCACGCGGCAGCCCCTCCCCCTCAGCGGAGGTCCTCCGAGGTCGCGAGCGCGATCACGCGGCCCTCACTGCCGACCGCGCAGTAGAAGTGGTAGACGACGCCCTCGTGCCGGATGAGCCACGGCTTGTGCGCGTAGGTCTCGTCCCAGGGCTCCGAGGGCGTGATGAGGTCGGGCCCGTCCCACTTCGTCCAGTGGACGAGGTCGCGCGAGACGGCGAAGGTGTCGAACGCACCGGTCCGCCAGAAGGCCCCGAAGTAGAACATCACCCACAGGTCGCCCATCCGCACGACCTGCGCGTCGCCCGAGATGCCTGAGCCGTTATCGATCACGGGGCCGGGCCCCAGGCGGCGCCAGTTGAGCAGGTCGTCCGAGACGGCCATCATGACGGTCTCGTAGGCCCCCTTGGCGTTGTAGTACATCAGGTACTCGTGGCCCAGGCTCCGCTGCGGGTCGTGCAGGATGTAGCTCTTGTAGAGGATCGTCCGCTCGATCTCCCGCGCGTCCGGCTGGTCGGGCCGCAGAACCGGCTTCACGAGACGATGCCACTCTTTGGGGTCGGCCGGGTTCTCGGTCCAGCCCATCCCGATGCTCATCGGGGGCGTCTCGTAGCCGTCGAGGGCGCCGCCCAGGTACGAGAACCAGTAGCGGCCGTCGATCGCCTGGGCCTCCCAGGAGCCGTCCCAGCGGGCGTCGTGGAGCGGCGGGTAGCCGGCGCGCTGTGCGCCGTCCCACCCCTCGCCGCCCCGCGCGAGCGTCTTGCCGAGTGTCTCCCAGTGGAGCAGGTCGTCGCTGGCCGCGAGCCACGTGTCGTAGCCCTCGTCGATCTGTGTGACGTAGGTCATGTACCAGCGCCCCGCGTGGCGGAAGACGCCGGGGCAGTCACAGAGCCCCGCTCCCGGGGCGCGCAGGACGATCCCGTACTTGTGGGGCGTCGCGGCCTGCTCGCTGACCCACTGGAGCGTGTCGCGATCGATCGGCTTGCCCCTGTCGGGCGGGAACGCAAGCGCTGGAAGTCGTTGCGAGTCGGGCATCGGTGTCTCCTCCGCTCGGACAGCTCCACGCGCCAGTCCGCCTACGGCCAGGAGGGCCGTGTCCCGCAGGAAGCGGCGGCGCGAGTGCCTCGATGGCGTGCGGTTGTCCACACGTACCTCCTCCGCTATCGGACACGCCACTCGAGGATTCCCCCGCCGCGCTCCGGCTGGAGTTGCGCCTCGAGCCGCAGGGCGTCGGTCGTCACGGCCGGGAACTCGACCCGGTTGAACGTGTGGGCCTCGGTGCCGTAGGACTCCGCCGCGACCGGCTTCCACTCGCCGCCCTCGCGGTACAGCAGCCGCCAGGAGGCCGGCACGCGGTTGCCTCCGCCGGCAACCGTCTCGTCCCACCAGTACACCTCGACGGCCCGCACCGTGGTCGGCGCCGGGAAGGCGTACTCCGCCCACTCCGGGGTGCCCGTGTCGGGGTTCCACGTGAAGCGGGGGATCTGCCGGTCGGCCGAGCCGCGCGGGAGGAGGTCGTCGTTCAGCGCCCAGACCGTCTCGCCGGCGTTGCGCTGCGAGCCCGAGGGCGTCGCGCTCGTCGCGAGACTCGGCGCGAGGGCCTCGGCCGCCTCGGTCGCGGTCTCGGGGATCCACACGACCATCGGGCTCGCGGCTCGGTTGGCGTTGGCGTAGTAGGGCACGGCCGTGAGCGTACGTCGCGCCCCGGTCCCGCGCTCCTCGGCCGGGAGGTACAGCCCGGCGCCACGGTCGGTCGCATGGAGCGCCTCCCCCTCGGCCCGGAGGACGGTCACGCCGCCCAGGAGGTCGGCGTGGTACTCCGCCGTCAGCGGGCTGTCGGGCGGCAGGACCAGGTTGCGCGCCTCGCCCCCGTTGTCGAGACCCTCGAAGCAGTAGACCACCGGCCCGCGCAGGAGCGCCACCCGGCCCCGCGCCGCCTCGACAGCCGGATGCGCGACGATGCGCGTCGGGGCCATCGGGAGCGTCAGCTCGACCACGTCGCCCGCCTGCCAGGTGCGCCGCAGGGTGGCGTAGCCGTCCTCGACGGGCGCCGGCACGGCCGCGCCGTTGACCGCGATCGTGGCGCCGCGCGACCAGCCGGGGATCCGCAGACTCAGGCCGAACTCCGCCGGCGCCTCGGGGGCGATCTCCAGGCGGACACCGCCCTCCCAGGGGTACCGGGTCGTCTGCCGCACCCGGACGCGCGTGCCGGCGAGGTCGACCTGGGCTCGGCTGCCGGCGTAGAGGTTCACGACGAGACGGTCCTCGCCGACGGCGTAGATGTAGCCCGGCAACGCGGCGACCGCTTTGAGGAACATCGGCGGGCAACAGGGGCACGGGTGCCAGGGCCAGCGGCGGCGCTCTCGCCCCCCCTCGAGCGGGTTCTCGTAGAAGTAGGCGTCGCCCTCGAGCGAGGTGCCTCCGAGGATCCCGTTGTAGAGCACCCGCTCCAGCTCGTCGACGTACCGGCCCTCGCCGGTCAGGAGGTTCATCCGGTGGTGGAAGAAGCCGGCGCCGACGGCCGCGCAGGTCTCGAGGTAGCCGTCGTTGGGCAGCAGGTAGTCGGGGCCGAACCCCTCGTAGTGGGCGATCGCACCCAGCCCGCCGGTGATGTACATCCGGCGCTCGACCATGTTCTCCCACAGCCGCTCGCAGGCCGCGCGGTAGTCGCCGCGGCCCGTCTCGGCCGCGACGGCGGCCATGCCCGCGTACAGCAGCGTGGCGCGTACCGCGTGGCCTTCGACCGTCGCCTGCTCGAGCACCGGGGTGTGGTCCTGGGCGTAGGCGCCGAACGCCTTCCTCCCCTCGGTGCGGCCGCGGTTCTCGATCCAGAACTCCACCAGCGCCAGGTAGCGGGTCTCGTCGACGGGGAAGGGCATCTCCTGCTTGAGCCGCGGCTCGTCGCGGAACAGGACGTAGAGCGCGACGACGGCCTCCTCGGCGATGGAGTGGCCGGGGACGACGTTCGCCCTGGGCGCCGGCCCCATGATCTCGCACATCGTGTTGAGCAGGCGAGCGGCCACCGTGAGCAGGCGGGTCTTGCCCGTCGCGCGGGTGTAGTGCACGGCGGCTTCGGTCAGCGCACCGATGTTGTACAGGTCGTGCTGCCAGTTGTCGTCGCCGCCGTTCATCCCGTAGCGGTGGTCGGGGCAGACCATCTGGGTGTAGGTGTTGATGTAGCCGCCTTCGTCCTTCGCGGCCGCGGCGGCGATGCGCTCGATGTAGCCGTCGAGCTGCGCCTCGAGCGCGGGGTCGGGCTGGCAACGCAGGAAGTCCGCGGCGGCGCGCATGGTCTCATAGAGGAGGCCGTCGTACCACGGCGGCCCGCCGTGCTCGCCCGCCTCGCCGTCGCGGACACAGTCGAAGTTGCGCAGCGCCCCGTCGGCCTCGAGCTTCGCGAAGGTGTCGCGGAGCGTGGTCTCCTGCCAGACCGCGAGCTTGGGGGACCAGAACGGGTCATCGACCGAGACCTCGTCCACGGGAACGGGCCCGAGGGCGGCGGTCCGCCCGCCGCCGGGAGCGGCAAGCAGCAGCAGACTGAGGGAGAGGGATGGCATGGTTCGGCAGGCTCCTCACATCGATGGATCGGCCGGCACGCTGCGTCCGGCCGGGGAGATGGCTTCCGCGTCGTGCGCGCCGAGACCTACCGCGGAGGGGCCGGGACCGGCGCGCGCGAACCAGTCACCGTGGCCCGGGCTCGGCCGCGAGGAGGAAGCGCATGCCAACGCGACGCGAGGTGCTGCGGGACGCGGCCGCCGTCGGCGCCGCCGTCCTCGGCGCCGCGGGCGAGGCGACGGCTCTCCCCAGGCGACGGCCCAACGTGCTGCTCCTGATGGCCGACCAGATGCGGGGCGACTGCCTCGGTTCCGCGGGACACCCCTGCCTGCGGACGCCGCACCTCGACCGGCTTGCGCGCGAGGGCGCCCGGTTCGACCGCGCCTACTCCTCGACACCGTCGTGTACGCCGGCGCGGGCAGGGCTCCTTACCGGCCTCAAGCCCTGGAACCACGGGATGCTCGGCTACAACGAGGTCGCCGGGCGCTACGACAACGAGCTTCCGCGCATGATCCGTGAGCAGGGCTACGACGCGGTCGGCATCGGCAAGATGCACTACCACTCCCAACGCAACCGGCATGGCTTCCGCAGGACCCTGCTCGACGAGTCCGGCCGGGTCGAGTCGGCGGGCTTCGTGAGCGACTACCGGCAGTGGTTCGCGCGCGAGGCGCCGGGGCTCGATCCCGACGCGACCGGGATCGGCTGGAACGACCACCGGATGGCGCCCTACGCTCTGCCCGAGCGGCTCCACCCCACGCGGTGGACGGGCGACCGGGCCGTCGAGTATCTCGAGAGCTACGAGCGCGCTGAGCCGTTCTTCCTGAAGGTCTCGTTCGCGCGGCCACACAGCCCCTACGACCCGCCCGAGCGCCACCTCGCGCCGTACCGCGAGGCCGAGATCCCGGAGCGGTTCGTGGGCGACTGGGCCGAGGCCCACGCGCTGCGCGGCGCCGCGCGGTTCCCCGACGACCTCGCGCGCGGCGATCTCGGCCCGGAGCCGCCCCGCCTCGCGCGGATGGGCTACTACGGCAACGTGGCCTTCATCGACGAGACGATCGGCCGCATCTTCGAGGTCCTCGAGCGGCGTGGCTGGTGGGACGACACGCTGATCCTCTTCACGGCCGACCACGGCGACATGCTGGGCGACCACCACCTGTGGCGGAAGACCTTCGCCTACGAATCGTCGGCCCGCATCCCCATGCTGCTCCGCTGGCCCTCGTGGCTGCTCGCGGCCCGGCGCGGCCGCGTCTTCCACCAGCCGGTCGAGCTGCGCGACGTGCTCCCGACCTTCCTCCATGCCGCGGCCGGCGGCTACGACGAGAGCCGCTTCGACGGCCGCAGCCTGCTCGAGCTGGTCGCCGGCGAGGCGCGGCGGTGGCGCGAGACGCTGGACCTCGAGCACTCGACCTGCTACTGGCCCGAGAACCAGTGGACCGGGCTCACCGACGGCCGGACGAAGTACGTCTACTACGCCCCCACGGGCCTGCAGCAGCTCTTCGACCTCACCGAGGACCCCCACGAGCTGCACGACCTGGCCCTCGACCCCGAGAGCGCCCCGCGTCTACGTGAGTGGCGCGGACGGATGATCGAGGAGCTGGCCGAGCGGGGTGAGCCGTACGTCGTGGATGGCGACCTCGGCCGCCGCCCGCAGGCGATGGTCCGCGGCCCCCACTACCCCGCGTAGCTCCCGCCTTCACGGCGAGCTGTTCCCGGCGCTTGCCTCCGGCCGTGCGACCGTCGTATTCCTGGGCGAGACCGCGGCGACTCGCCGCGTGTCCTACGGAGGCGGAGGGGACGCATGAGAGCGCGGCCTGTCACCGCGCGAGAGAGGGAGTGCTCGATGGATCTGGCGAGTGGTGTTCTCTTATCGCTCGGCATCGTGCTGGTCGGGGCGCTGGCCGCTGAGGCTTCGGCCGCCCCGCGCGTGCTCGAGACCGAGTGCGGCGACCTGTGGTCGGTCGCCTACTCCCCGGACGGCGCGACGCTCGCGACCGCGGGCGCCGAGGGAGTCATCCAGCTCTGGGACTCCGCGACGCTCGCCCCTGGGGCCCGGCTCGAGGGCCACACCGGCCTTGTGCGCTCGGTTGCCTTCTCCCCCGACGGCGCGCGGCTCGTAAGCGCGGGCTTCGACCATGCCCTGCGGATCTGGGACCCGGCGACGGGTGATGCCGTGGGCCGACTCGACGACTCCGCCCCCCTCTTCTTCCCCTGCTTCGGGTCCGATGGCGCGAGCCTGTACTGCGGCAGCGAGGAGAACGCCGCCCGCGTCTGGGATCTCGCCGCCGGCACGCTCCGCACCAAGCTCGAAGGCCACGCCGACCGCGTCTGGGCCACGGCCCTCTCCCCCGACGGCAGCCTCCTCGCGACCGGGAGCCGCGATGGCACGGCCCGCCTGTGGGACGCGAGGAGCGGCAACGCGCGCCACGTGCTCGTGGGGCCCGGGGCCCAGGTGACGGCCCTCGCGTTCTCGCCCGACGGCAAGCTCCTCGCGGTCGGCGGTACCGACAACACCGTCCGGCTCTGGAACCCGGCAACCGGCGCGCTCGTCCGTCCGCTCGTGGGCCACAGCGCGACCGTCCACGCCCTGGCGTTCTCGCCCGACGGCACGACCCTCGCGACCGTCACCGCCGACGGCATCGTGCGGCTGTGGGACCCCGCGACCGGCTACTTCCTCCGCGCCCTGCGAGGCGGCGGCAACACGCTGGCCTTCGCGCCCGATGGCTCGACGCTGGCCACGGGGGGGGCGGGCGGGAAGGTCACCTTCCTCGACTGGCGCCACGCGCTCGCGGCCCGCGCGCACTGCGTCGATCTGGTCCCGCGCATGACCGACTGGGGCCTGGTCCCCCGCGGCCAGGGCGCGCGCAACACCTGCTCGGTCTTCACGACCGTGGGGACGATCGAGTGGGCGCTCGCGGCGCGGAGCGGCGCCGGCGTGCCGATCAGCCCGGAGTTCGCGAACTGGGCCGGCGGGGCGGTCACCGACAACCCCGATGCCGACGGCAACTACTTCCACCCGATCCTGGAGGGGCTGGAGACCTACGGCGCGTGCGCCGAGTCGGAGATGCCCTACCGGCCCGCGCTCGACAAGGAGCACCCGCCGACCGAGGAAGTGCGGGCCTCCGCGGCCAAGGTCCGCGACGTGGGGCTGGTCGTGCACTGGATCAACCCGTGGACGCCGAACGGCAAGATCACCCGCGACCACTTCGAGCAGATCCGGACGGTGCTCGAGGGCGGCCACCCGGTGGGCCTCGGCTCCTACCACAGCGTGCTGGCCGTGGGCTACGTCGACGACCCCGAAGTGCCCGGCGGCGGCGCGCTGCTCATCCGCGACTCGGGCGGCCCCGGCCACTACATCGAGATCAGCTACGAGGAGACGATGGGCCGGTTCTGCGACGTGTTCTGGGTGGAGTAGGGGTGCCCGCTCGCAAGATCACTTCTCCCGCGGGAGGATCTTCCGCCGTGGCCGTGCAACCTCTCTCCGAGCACGGAGGGAGCGCCGAGAGCCGTGGCGGGGCCTCCCGCGGGAGGAGTTGGGCGCGGGCATGGAGCTGACCGATCGCGTGTGTGCGCTGAAGGCCCGGGCACTGCGCACCCGGCACACGGGGGATCCGGCCGCGCACGCTCTCCACCAGGAGTCGCGCGCCCTCACCGAGGGCCAGCCCGAGGTCCTTCGCGCCGCCCACGCGTTCGCCCACTACTGCCGCCATCAGGAGATCGCGATCCGCGAGGGCGAGCTGATCGTCGGCGCCCGCCCGGGTCAGGTCACCGACGAGGGCGACGAGATCGCCCCCGCGATCTTCGGTCGCGTCCACTGGGGGCCACCCTCGTGGTGGCCCGTCCCGGATGAGGCGCGGCGCGCCTGGAGCGAGGGTCTCCTCGCCCCCGCCGGCAACCACACGACCCTCGACTACGAGACCGTCTTCGCGATCGGCTTCGCCGGCCTCGTCGAGCGGATCGACGAGCGGCTCGAGCGCCTGGCCGCCGAGACGCCGGGCGACACCGAGGCGCGGGACTTCCTCACCGCTTTGCGCGTCGTCGCCGTCGGGTACCTCGACCTCCTGGCTCGCTACGGGACTCTGGCCGACGAGATGGCCGCCGCCGAGCCCGACGCGGCCCGCCGTGCCGAGCTGACAACCATCGCCTGGAACTGCCGACACGCGCTCCAGGGGCCGCCGGAGACGTTCTGGGAGGCGTGCCAGACGGTCTGGTTCGCGTTCTTCTTCCTCCCCGACGCGCCCGGACGGGTGGACCAGTACCTCCACCCCGCGTACTGCCGGGAGCGCGAGGCGGGCACGCTCGACCGGGAGCGCGCGTTCGAGCTGCTCTGCTGCCTGTGGGTGAAGTACTTCGAGTCGGTCGGCGCGACCAGCGGCGTCAGCGCCCACAACCACCTCACGCTGGGCGGCGTACGGCCGGACGGATCGGAGGGCGCCAACGAGGTCACCCTTCTGTGCCTCGATGTCGTGGAGCGTCTCGCGCTGCCGCGTCCGCAAGTGGGGTTGCGGTGGCACCCGGGCATGCCGCGCTCCGTGCTCGAGCGTGCCGTCCGCGCGCTGCGCGGCGGCTCGGGGAGCCCGGACTTCTGCAGCGACGCGCAGATCGTGCCCGCGCTGGCGGCGATCGGCGTCGCGGTCGAGGACGCCCGCGACTTCTCTCTCTCCGGTTGCCACGAGGTGGTCGTTACGGGGAAGGCCCAGATGGGCTCGGTCGAGGGCTTCGTGAACATGCCGAAGATCCTCAGGATGGCGCTCGGGCTCGAGCCCGAGCTGGAGGCCCCTGCCGACCTCTCCGCGATCGCGACGTTCGAGGACCTCTGGCTGCGGCTGGAGGCCTCGATGGCGCGTGCGGCAGAGGCGGCGCACCGGTCCTCGGTCGGTCGGGACCGGGCCGCGGCCGGCGAGCCCGGCGGCAACCTCCCGGCCTCGCTGGTGGTCGCCGACTGCATCGAGAGTGCTCGGGGCTACACGCAGGGCGGGGCACGCTACAACTTCTGCAACTGGGACGTCATCGGGACCGCGAACCTCGCCGACTCGCTCGTCGCGATCGAGCGCCTGGTGTTCGAGGAGCGCTCCCTCACGCTCCCGCGGCTCGTGGCCGTCCTCGCCCGCGACTGGGAGGGCGAGGAGGCGCTCCGCCGGCGGGTCCTGCACGGCTTCGACCACTTCGGCAACCAGGCGCGCGGGGCCGATGCCCTCATGCGGCGCGCGATCGAATCGTTCGATGCCGCGCTCAAGCGCCACCGGCCCTTCCGGGGTGGGGTCTACATCCTCGGGACGACGGCGGGCGGCGAGAACATGCACGTGGAGTTCGGCCGCGTGACCGGCGCCACACCGGATGGTCGGCGCGCCGGCGAGCCCGTCGCCGACAGCATCGGCGCCGCCCAGGGCCGCGATCGCGCCGGGGTGACGGCGCTCCTCAACTCCGTCGCCAGCCTGCCCCACCGTCTGCTGCCCACGGCGACGACGCTCAACGTCAAGCTCGACCCCGGTCTGCTCCGGGACGACGCGGGTGTCGAGGCCCTCGCCGCGCTGATCGAGAGCCACTTCGCCAGTGGCGGCCAGCAGCTCCAGTTCGCGTTCGTCGATCGCGCCACGCTCGACGACGCGAAGGCCCACCCCGAGCGCCACCGCAACCTGATGGTGCGCGTCGCCGGCTACAGCGCCCCGTTCATCGCCCTGTGGGACGACCTCCAGGACGAGATCATCGCTCGGACGGCGCACTGCCTCTGAGCGCCCCTACGGCGCGAAGGTGACGTCCTCGACCTGCCACATCATCTGCGGGTGCTGCTTGAGGTGCACGGTGCAGGTCTTGGTGGCCTTGGTGCCCTGCAGCGGCAGCACCACCTGGGCCTTGCCGACGGTCTTGTCGACGTGGGTCTCGAGGTCCGTCATGTCGGGCTGGAACTGCGAGATGTCGCCGACCTCGTTCTGGATGACCTGCACCATCCGGTCGACCTCGGGCCGGCCTCCGACCGTGAGCTGAGCGACGTCGTCGAGCTTGCCCTGCGCGACGTTGGCCAGCCAGCCGATGCCCATCGCCCCCACCATGCCGCCCATCTTCTGGACCTGGTAGGCGGGCATGCCGCAACAGAGAGCGAGGCCGCCGACCATCACGACCCCGACGATGGCGGCGATCAGGCAGCCCCATTTCCAGGCGGGCCACGGGGGCTTGGCGGGTCAGATCGGAAGAGCACACGTCTGAACTCCAGTCACTACCGGCGCCG
>CAZRDB010000104.1:0-17631 GCA_964598695.1 uncultured Armatimonadia bacterium | reverse complement strand
CGGGCCCCTCGCCCCGACGGAGGATCGTCGTGTCCCAGCCGCTCCCCCACAGGTTCACGTGGTTCTGCCCGGTGATCGTGAGCGGCTCGTCGATCGCATACACGCCGGGCTCGAGCCGGATCGTCCGCTCGCCCGGAGCGCCGACCGCCGCGAGCAGCTCCTCGGCGGTCGCCACGGTGTAGGAGCGCGGCGGGGTACCCTCGGCGAACAGCGGGCCGGTGAGCAGCAGCAGGCAGGTGAGCAAACGGACGGCCATCGGGCAGCATCCTCTCGGTCGGCGAGCGCCAGCGCAAGGATACCGCCCGCCGCTACCGCGGTGCAGGTGGCTGCGCGCGCCGGCGTGCGCGTGCGTCGGCGAAGAGCCCCCAGGCGGCGAGCGCGGTCGCGGCGAGCGCGGCGAGAGCTGTGCCGGTCACGGCCCTCGGAAGCCAGCGGATCGCGGCCAGAACGTCCGGGGGCCCCGCGAGATGGTACACCGCTATGTCGGCCGGGCTCGCCACGAACCCGGACGCGACGTAGGTCAGCGCAGCGATGCTGAGGCTGCTGACAGCCACCGCGAGCACCGTGAGGTGAACCAGGCAGCGGGCGCTCATGGGGTCTGCCTCCAGTGCATATAGGTCACCGCGTCACCCGTGGTCTCGTCGGCGAAGCTCCACGCATACCATTCGGTGCCCGATCCGGTGGCCGAGTCGTAGTCGCAGCGCGAGGTGGGCTCTCCCTCACCATGCAAGCCCAGCGACCTCGGGTCGGGAAGGCAGAAGGCCCCCGCCCCGAGGGATCGGGGGTCGCCCGTCGGTGCCGGCGTGAACCCGAGGACGGCCAGATCGGGCTTCTCCGGTGACCTGACGATGGCGGAGGCCGACGCGGGCCATCCGGCGCGGCAGAAGCCAACGACGAGGGACGAGCCGTCGGGCCAGCGGAGGAGCACGCGGCGCTCGAAGCCAGCTAGATCGGCGATGAGGGCTCCGGCCGGGGGGCTCGCCTGCCACCACAGGCTGCACCCCCCGATGGCACCCGCGCAGGCGAGCGCGGCCAGCGCGACCTCCGCAATGAGCGCGAGAGCGCCGAGTCCGCCTGCCCTGGCTTCGCGAGGCTCCATCGGATCACAGTCCCCTGCCTGCCCGGAGGTGCCTGGCGCGCGGGAAGTCGTTACGCACCCGCGCCCATCCGGGAGGCCCTCCCGCGCGCCACGCCGAACGCCACCGAGCAGGACCCCACCACCGAACGGAGTGCCCGCCATGCTGGTGTCGCTGTCGCTCCTCTGCCTCCTCGGCCAAGCCGCCCTCGCACCCGAGGCCGTCTCGGAAGAGGTCGCCCCGAACGTGCCCCTCCCGCCACAGCCGTTCACCGTCGAGCTGCTCGACCTGATGCGCGGCCGGTGGGAGTTCCCCGACGCGCTCGGCCAGTACCTGACACTCCCGGAGCCCGTCACCGCCTTCGCCTACACGCGGGGCGCCGAGGGTGAGGCGGGGCTTGCGTGGCTCCTCTGCGATCCGGAGTTCCCGGAAGACCTCGCGCACGCCGTACTCAAGTCGGTCGCGCTCTCACCCGAGGGCGAAGCGGCGATCGAGGAGCCCTACCTCTCGGCCCGGGTGCGGGTGGAGCGAGGGCCTGAGGGCATCGCGCGGTGCACGCTCACCGAGGTGACGCTTGGGCCCGCGACGACGGGTGACCGGTACGTCGCGGCCGCCTACGTGATGGTCGGCGACCGGCCCTTTCCGCTGTGGCTCTCGGCCGACGCTTCCGCTGCCGCCCTCGGCCCGCGCCTCGTGACCGACCGCGTCGGCGGCGTCTTCGTGGGCGAGGAGCCCGTTCGCGTGACCGTCGCCGCCTCGTGGCCCGGCGAGCCCGGCGCGCATGCCGTGGCCCTCCGCGCGACCGAGTATGCCACCGGCGAGGAGGTCTGGACCGCCGAGGCCCGCGTGCGCGGCGGAGCTGACCTCTCGCCTGTCGCCGTCGAGCTGCCCCTCCCGCGGTACGGCATCTACGAGCTGACCGCCACGGCCGAGGGGCGCCCCGCCGGGCGGCTGCGGGTCTGCCGGATCCCCGCGCCGCGCCCCGTCGACCCCGACCGCTCCGCCATCGGCATCAATCTCTTCCAGCAGCAGATCTGGTGGTACGCCTACCAGGCCCCGCTGATGGCCCGGGCCGGCGTCCACTGGATCCGCCCCTGGCTCGCGTGGGAGAACACCTGGCGCGTGCAGGAGCCCGAGGAGGGCAAGTGGGACACCCGCGCACTCGACTCGGCCCTCCGGCGGATGGAGCCGCTCGGCCTGCGGTACCAGGCGATCCTCTGGGGCGGCCCCGACTGGCTCACGGGTGGAACCGCCTGCGGCGTGCCGCCCGAGGAGAAGATGGGCGCGTGGGCCGCCTACGTCGAGCGGCTCGTCACGCAGTACCGTGGGAGGATCCGCCACTGGGAGACCTGGAACGAGCCCGACCTTATGTGGCCCGAGGAGACGCGGGTGGCGGGGTCGCACTACGTCGCGATGCTCCGTTCGACCTACGAGGCCGCGAAGCGGGCCGACCCCGACTGCACCGTGCTGGGGCTCTCCCATGCCGGCTTCGAGAACTGGCTCCGTGCCGTCGGAGAGCAGGGTGGAGGCCGCTGGTTCGACATCGCGACCCTCCACAGCTACGCGCCGCCAAGCACCTTCCCGGTCGAGATCGAGCGCCGCAAGACGCTGCTCGCGGGCGGGGGCATGGCCGACAAGCCCATCTGGGTCAACGAGTTTGGCTCCGTGGCCTACGACGAGAGCCCCGGCTACTCGGCCCGGTACGGCTGCTCGGAGAAGCAGCAGGCCGCCCGGCTCGCGGCGCTCTACGCCGAGTGCCTCGCCCTCTCGCCCGAGGGCAAGGCCTTCTGGTTCTGCACCTACGACCCGCGCGACAGCGCGCACGAGTCGCAGTGGACCGGCGACTCCGGCATCGGCGTGCTCTACCTCGGCTTCGCGCCGAAGCTCTCCGACGCCGCGCTCGCGGCGACCGCCCACGAACTCGACGGCCGCCGCTGCCTCGGCCACGTCCGCCTGAGCCGGACCCTGCACCAGATCTCCTTCGAGGGCCCGATCGCGCTCGTGTGGGAGGACCGCACTGGGCCGCTCGAGCCCCTCGCCGCAACCGCCCTCGGCTGCCTCCCCGGCGAGCGCCTCGTCGTCCGCGACCTGTATGCCAACGAGATCGCCGCGGGCCCCGCCGCCGACCTCACGCTCGACCTCGCGCGCGGGCCCGTCTACATCGAGGGCAGCGCCCAGATGGCCGGCATCGCCCGGTGCGAGGAAGCCCTCCGGCTCTCGCCCACCACGGTCGCTGTCGCGCCGGGCCAGTCGGCCACGCTCGCCGTGAGCGCCCCGGAGGAGCTGCCCGTCGAGGTGCGGATCGAGGGCCTCCCCGTCGAGTGTCTCCGCGAGGAGGGCGCGATCCGGCTCGCCGTGCCGGCCGAGGCGCCGCGGACGACCGGAACCGTCTCCGTCGCGGCCACGTTCGCGTCGGGCGCACTCGGCCTGGCGGCGCCCTACACCGTCACGCGCAGGGCCTCCGTGACGACGGGCCCGCCCAACCTCGTGCGCGATGGAGGATTCCTGCTGGGCGACACGGGCGAGTGGACGCCCGAGCGCGTGAGCCCCTACGCGTGGGATGGGTCCGTCGGCTGTGCCGAGCCGGGCAGCCTGCGCCTCGACGGGCCGTTCGACCGCCGCCTCGTGCACTGGAACATCGCGGCCGACGTGACGCGTGGCCTGCGCCTGCGCCTCAAGGTGCGGACCGCGGCCCTCGACGGCTGCCTCGCGACGGTGAACGTCGCCGCCTTCGGGGCCGACGGCTGGATCCGGAGCTGGTGCCTCGCGCGGGCTGCAGCCGGGGGGCGGGAGCCGGGCTGGCCCGCGATCGCCCAGCCCGGGGCGCTCCCCGAGGGCACGGCCGACTGGACCCCCGTGGCCGGCGGGATCGCCGCCGGTGAGCTGCCGCCGGAGACCGTGCAGCTCGCGCTGTTCGTCGACGTCTCGGGCGGCTCCGGGACGCTGTGGCTCGACGACCTCGACCTGTACCAGCCGTAAGGAGAGCGCCATGCCGACCGACCTGCCGAACGCTCGTCCGCTCGATCTCTCCCGCGGTCTCGCAATCGGGGCGCAGTACTACCGGGCGCCTACCCCGCCGCCGGAGGACTGGGAGCGCGACCTCGCCGCGATGAAGTCCCACGGCATGGACACGGCCAAGTTCTGGGTCCAGTGGCGATGGAACCACCCCGCGCCGGGCGCTTTTGACTTCGCCGACATCGACCGCCTGATGGACTGCGCGGCCCGCCTCGAGCTGCGCGTGGTGCTGAACGTGATCTTCGACGTGATGCCCGCGTGGCTCACGACCGCGTACCCGGACTGCCTGATGGTCCGGTGCGACGGCCGGGTCGTCCACCCGACGGGCCTCGCCCACCGGCAGATCGGCGGCGCACCGGGGCCGTGCCTCCATCACGCCGGGGCGCTCGAGGAGCGGAGGCGGTTCCTCGCCGCGACCGCCGAGCGCTATGCCGGCCACCCCGCACTGTGGTTGTGGGACCTGTGGAACGAGCCCGAGTGGACCTGCGGCCTCGTGCGGGGCGGTCCGGCCGCCGACCAGGTCTGCTGGTGTGGCTCGACCCGTGCCCGCTTCCTCGAGTGGCTCGAGGGCCGGTACGAGGGCCTCGACGCGCTGAACCGTGCGTGGGCCCGCAACTACGCCGCGTGGGAGCAGGTCGAGCTGCCCCGTGAGCGTACCGTGAGCGCCGACTGGACAGACTGGCGGATCTTCCACCGCGACACGATCACCGGCGAGATGCGCTGGCGGGCCGAGCTGACTCGCTCGCTCGACCCCACGACGCCTGTGATGTGCCACACGGTCCCGCCGCCCATCTTCAACGTCTCGTGCTGCGGCTCCGACGACTTCGACCTCGCGCGCGAGTGCGATGTCTTCGGCTGCACGAGTAGCTGCACGCTCCCGGTGATGGTCGACTACGCGCGCTCGGCCGGCGGAGGCCGTCCGATGATCGCGAGCGAGATCCACGCGCTGCCGGGTAGCACGCTCGCGCGGCCGAGCCCGTTGAGCCGCGAGAGCCTCCGGCGGCAGATCCTCTACCCGCTGTTCGAGGGCGTTCGGGGGTTCCTGTTCTGGCAGTACCGCGCCGAGCTGCTCGGCGCCGAGAGCCCGGCCTGGGGGATGACCCGGCCCGACGGCACACCCGAGCCCTGGCTCCGGGAGCTGCGCGATCTCGCGGCCGCGCTCGCCGAGCACTCCGTGTTCCTCGCCGAGGGCGAGCCGGCCGCCGCGGACGTCGCGGTGCTCGTGAGCCCCGAGAACGAGGTCTTCTTCACCACGCACGACGGCGCCCTCGACCACTACTGGGCGGGCATGCTGGGCGCCTACGACCTCCTGCGCGATCTCGGCCACCGGGTCGACTTCGTCGATGAGCCGGCCCTGCGTGCCGCCGGCAGCCGGTACGGCGCGGTCGTGGCGCCCGTCCCGTTCGCGCTGCCCCGCGGCACGGCCGAGGCGCTGGCCGCCTACGTTCGCGGTGGCGGCCGACTGATCGCCGAGGGCTTCCCGTGCGCGCTCGACCCGGCGACCGGCCTCTCGGCGGCGACCAACCCCGGCATGGGCCTTGCTGAGGTCTTCGGCTGCCGCGAGAAGCGCGTCGTGCCCAGCTCCAAGGTCGACATCGGCCGCTCCTATGGCGTCGGCGGCCTCGAGCCGAGCGATCGGCCCCGCTTCCGTCTCGAAGAGCACCTCGGCGGCCTCCCGGCCTACACGGAGTTCGACGGCCGCTTCGCCGAGCAGCGGCTCGAGGTCACCTCGGCCGAGGCGTTCGCCGCCTTCGGCGACGGCAGCGCCGCGCTCACGCGCAACGCGTACGGCCGGGGCGTCGCGTGGCTCGCCGGCTGCTGGCTGTTCCAGGCCTACCGCGAGACCCGAGACGGCCAGCTTCGGATGCTGGTCGACGCGATGCTCGGCAGCATCGAGCAGCCGGTCCGGCCCGACGACGAGCTGTACGCCCCGATGCTGCGCGCCGCCGACGGCCGAGCCTGGGTACTCGTGGACAACCCGGGGTCCGCGCCTGCCACGCGCGCGTTCACCCTCGGCGCGCCCTACGGCACGGCCCGCGCCGTGCTCGGGCGCGGCACGGCGCACGTCGACGGCCGGCGCCTGAGCTGCTCGCTGCCGGCGGACTGCATCGAGATCGTGGAAGTCGCTTCCTGAGACTGGATGGGGGTTGTGTGTGATCAGACTGCTTGGATCCCGCATGCTCTTAGGTCTGCTTCTCGCCGTGAGCTGCCTCGGCGCCTCCGCCCGGGCCGAGACCGATCCGGTCGAGGGCTTCGGGCTGTACCGCTATCGGGGGGCGGGCTGGGACTGGGGCGGCGCGCCGCTCGCGACCGGCTTCACGGCGACCGAGGAAGCGGCGGACGGGACCTGCACGGTCACGTTCGAGATCGCCGTCTCCCGGCTTCCCGGCCTCGACCCCGCGCGGGCCCGCTTCGGCGTCTCGAGCGGCGTCACCGCGGGGGGCGCCACGGTCTGGGCCACGGCGGCCGAGAGCTTCGCCGTCTCGCCGAGCGAGCCGCCGCTCGCCGCGCCGACCTTCGGCCAAGCGGCGCTTCTGGGCGTGCGTCTCACCTGCGATCGTGGCCTCCTGCGGGCCGAGGTTTCCCTCGATGCCCCGCCCGAGCTGGAATCGGCGTGGGACCTGATGGGGCTGATCGACGCCGACGGCGACGAGACCACAGGCTACCGCGGCGCCGAGTGGCTGATCCAGGATGTCTCCCTCGGCTCCGGTCCCGTGGGCGGTCTCAGCGTGCCGTGGCTCGTGGTGCGCTCCGGGATCGTCCTCGCCGGATCCACGGCAGAGATCGTCGCCTGGGTGTCAAACGACAGCGCGACCGACGCGACGGACGTGCGCGTCCGTCTCGAGCTTCCTCCCGGCGCCAGCGCCAACGAGGCCCTGGACGCGGGTCCGTATGCGCTGCCGGCCGCGGGCTCCCGCAAGCACGTATGGACGGTGCGGTTCCCGGAGACGGGAACGCAGCGGGTGCGCCTGGAGGTCACCAGCGCGGCTGAGCGCGCCCAGAAGACGCGGTGGCTGACGGTCGTGCGGCGGCGCGATCCGCAGCGCGAGTTCGAGACCGCCTCGGGCGACTGGCGGCTCTTCCCGCCGCGCCGGTCGCTCCAGGAGGCGAACCCCGGCCCGGTGCGGCGCATCGAGCCGCTGCCGCCCCGACGGCTCGAGTCGAACCTGATGGGCATCACGACCCACCTCCCGCGGAGCGTGAACGACGAGGATCCGTTCCGTGCCGCACACGCGGTCGACGGCGACCCGGCGACGTGTTGGGCCTCGCGCTGGTGGAGGATCGCCACGCCGCTCGAGCCCCAGTGGCTCTCCGTCGATCTCGGCCGCGTCGCGACCCTCGACGCCGTCCGGTTCCTCCCGGCCTGGCGCAACAGCGGGGCGCCGGTCTCGTTCGTCATCGAGACGAGCGTGGACGGCGCGGCATGGAGCCCTGCCGTGGAGCGCGTCGGCTACACGCTGGAGGCCCAGCCCGAGGGCGACCTCGTCGAGGACGGCCGGAGCTGGCAGTGCTTCGAGATCGCCCCACGGCGCGCGCGCTACGTCCGGCTCACGGCGACACGCCTCACCCAGGGCGCCACCAGCTTCTTCTGCGCCCCGTTCGAGCCGTTCCAGCTCCGGATCGCGGAGCTGGGGGCCGTCGACGGCCGAGGGGCGTACGTGCGGCCCGTCTCGGCGACCTCCTCGACCGTACACAACGCGTGGTACAACAGCCCGGAGCAGGTGACCGCCACCTGGCCGCTGCTGCTCTCGTGCGGCCCCAAGCTCAACCGCATCGGCCAGTGGGGCGACCGCACCGACTGGCCCGCGGTGGAGCAGGAGAAGGGCGTGTACCGGATCCCGGCCGAGGTCGACCGCGCCATCGCGGAGAGCCATCGCGCCGGCGTCGAGACCCTCCTCACACTTGCCTACGGCAACAACCTCTATCAGCAGGTGCCCGCCATGCCGGACTTCGGCCCGACCTGGCACCGAGGCCACCCGTTCCTCCAGTGCGCGCCGACCACCGATGAGGCCGTGGAGGGCTTCGCCCGCTACTGCGCCTTCATGGCCCGGCACTTCCGCGGGACCGTCCGGTACTACGAGATCTGGAACGAGGAGAACGGCTGGTTCTACGACGACTGGTCGAGGGTGCCCGCCGCCTCGCAGGTGCGCGCATACGGGCGCGTTCTCAAGGCTGCGGCACAGGCGATCAAGCAGGCGAATCCCGAGGCCGTGGTGGTCTTCGGCGGGACGGCGGGCTCAACGCTCGACTACCCGCGGATCGCGCTCGAGGAGGGCGCGGGGCCGTGGATCGATGTCTTCGCCTTCCACCCCTACGGCCACCCGACGCCCGAGGGCGTGCCGGACAACTTCCTCACGCTCGCGGGCGAGACCATGGAGTGGACGCCTCGGCCCGCCTCGATCCGCACCTACGAGGAGGAGATCGCCGCGATGCGCGAGCTGCTGCACCGGTACAACCCACGGATGCAGGTCTGGGCCGACGAGATGAACTGGTTCGCGCCCGGCGAGCCCGCGCGGACGGACATGGGCGACCTGAGCGAACTCGCCCAGGCCAAGCACCTCGCGCGCTTCTACGCGCTCAACGCCTGGCTCGGCTGCGGTGCCGTCTGGTGGTCGATGTACAACGCGAACGGGATCCAGGAGTGGGCGGTTCTCCGTTCCGTCGATGGTTCCCCCCGGCCCGCCTGGTACGCCGCGCAGTACACGGCGACGGTGCTCGACGACGTCACGGCGGCCGAGGACGTCGCGGTCGAGGTCGTCGGTCCCGCTCCGCCCGACCTCCTCGTCAAGCCCTATCGCAACGGGCGCGGCGAGACGCTGGTCGGGTTGTGGTGTACCACACCCGCGCGCGACGCGTGCGCGCCCGGGGCGGTCTCCCTCCGGGTCGCCGGCGTCGAGGTCCACGAAGCGGAGTTGCTCGACCTGCTCTACGGCAGCAGCCAGGACGCGAGACTCACGCGCGACGGTGGGTCGACTGTGCTCCGTGGCCTCCTGGTCGGCGACTGGCCGCTGGTGGTGCGGCTGCGGTAGGCCGGAGCGTGCGCCTCACTCCTCCGGCGGCTCGTCCATCGCGTGGCGGATGACAACCTCGAGTGCCTCCACCGGCAGGGGCTCGCCGGGCTTCAGGTTGATGCAGCCCTTGCCGGTGCGCCCCTTGGGGTGCGCGGCGCGGTAGGCGTCGAGGTGCCCTTGGCCGTTGGTGTAGAGCGAGACGTAGTCGCGCTTGTTCGCGATCGAGACCCAGCCTGACCAACCGCGCCGCACGCGGTAGGTGGGCATCCTGTACCACAGCAGCACCTCGGCCTCGGGGTACAGCCGGAGGATGATCTCCTGCAGCGCGAGCAACATCGCGCGGCGCTCCTCCGGTTGTGCCTCGAAGTAGCTGGTCACCTCGTCGGCCGGCATGTGATCCTCCCTACGGTTCCACGGCGATCGCGTCGAGCCACACCCGGGCGCCGCCCTCGGAGCGCGGGTCCTGCTCGCCCAGGACCTCGACCGTCAGCGTGTGCTCGCCGGGCTCGTCCCACGCGTGCTCGAACAGCGGCCAGCCGGGGATCTCGTCGGCCGCGTAGCAGCTCACCGTCACCGGCTCGCCGCCATCGAGACTCACCCGCGCGAGGCCGCCCTGGGCGCCGAGGCGGGAGTGCCACGTGACCGCGCGCCCCGAGAAGCGAACGGTGAACGAGGCCCCCTGCGCGTCGCTGCTCGAGAGCGTCCCCTCGTGGGCGGGTGCGAAGCCCGTCTCTCGCTGCCACGCGCCGGTCAGGGCGATGTGCCCCGCGTCGCTGTCGTCCCAGATGAGGCGCCGCAGCCCGGGCTTCGGGGGCGCCGCGCATGGCTCGGAGACGTTCCCGGCGCCATCGACCGCGCGGACCTCGTACCGGGCGGCGGGGTCGGCGCCAGCCGAGTGGTCGAAGCAGAAGCAGCCCTTCGCGATGATCTCGAGCATCCGGCCATCGCGCCAGACCGTGTAGTGGCTCAGCCACCGGTCGTCACTCGCCGGCTCCCAGCGCAGCTCGACACCGGGAACGCCCATGTGGCGCGCCGCAGTGCACCGTACCTCCGACGGGGGGGCGGGAGGCGTGTTGTCGACACGGTTGCCGGGGTGATCGGGCAGGTTCAGGTAGATCAGCTCGCCCGGCGCCGGGTTGGTGAGCGTGACCCCCTGGGCCATGAGCTCGGCGCCCGTGCGGCTGAAGGTCTCCGGCGCATCCTGGAAACCGACCTCGTAGGTGAGGTCCGCGAGCAGACCCTTGGGCCGAACCGTCACCGTGCCCTCGATCCGGTGCTTCGTGATGACCACGCCGCGCCGCCGGTCCCAGCTCATCCGCTGGAGGTACATCGTCTCGTCATCGCCGTCGATCATCGGGTGGTAGATTCGAGCCCAGCGCCCGACCACGCCGCGCGCCCCGAGGTAGTGGTAGATGGCGATCAGCTCGCGGAGCCCCTCGAGCCGGCCGGGGTCGAACGTGTCGCCCGTGAGATCGAAGTTGCTGCACAGCAGGCCCCGCCACGTCGCCGGGTCGTACTTCGCCGGATCCCAGATGTCGGGCATGTTGTTGATCTTGTCCGGGGGGAACAGGTAGCTCGCGTAGTAGTTCGCGAGCATCTGGGCCTGGCCGTCGGTGAACTGGAAGCCGCTCGCGTAGCCGAGGTACTCCCAGTTGATCGCCATGCCGCCGCCGTTGACACCCTGGAAGGCGCAGTCCGGATGGCGATCGAGGAAGCGGCGCAGGACCTCCATGAAGCCCTGCTGCTGGCCGAGCAGGACGCTGTCGCCTCCCCGTTGGCCGATGGGCGTGCTGTCGTTGCGCCACTGGAAGGGGCCGAATCGCTTGCGGAACGAATCGAGGACGCCGACCTCGTAGTCGACCACCTCCGGCAGCGACTGGTCCAGCGTCGTGCCATCGTCGCACAACCACTCCGGGTGCGCCCGCGCGACGCTCGACTCTCGGTCGACCGTGTAGAGGAAGGCGTAGATGAGCTGGCCCATGCCGTACTGGCGCAGGTACTCGCCCGACGAGCGGAAGTCGGGGCCGTTCCAGTCGCCGGCGCGGTCCCACCATCCCCAGTCGCGGTGGTAGGTGTCACCGCCGACCTGGCGCATGAAGTCGGCTGTGCGGAAGACCTTGCGGTAGGTCGACTCGAAGTCGCCGTCGCCCCCGACCCAGCCGTGCGCGCCCCACTTCGTGCCCTTGTACCAGTACCCGAGCATCCGCACGCCGGGGAACCACGGCTCTCGCGTGTCGTCCCACAGGCAGCGGTACTGCCACTCGAGGATCTCCTGCCCCATCTCGTCGAGATCGCGCGTGAACAGGCCCACGAAGAACGAGGGTGTCCGCACGCTCTCGCCCGGCGCGAGATCCCGCGCGTAGCCGGCGAGGCGGACCTCCGCCCGCGCCGGTCCCTCGCCATCCGCGGCGATCCCCGCGCGCCAGTGGCCCATGCAGTCGAACCCGAGGTAGGCCGACTCGCCCGTCTCGGCGTTCCCGAGGCAGAACCACGGGCCATAGGCCATCGAGCCCATCCGGAAGCCGCGCCCGGCCGGCCCGCCGTTGCCCGTGTTCCGGAGACTCCCGGTGATCGTCACCGTCCCGTCGCGCGGCGCCGTGAAGACGCGCACGGCCGCACCGCCCGGGTCGGGGTGCATCTCCGTGGCCGAGACGAACGGCTCCACAACGTTCGCTTCGAGCCGCCACCGCTCGCCGTAGCGGCCCGGGGCGTCGGAGTAGGTGAGGTCGCGGAACGCACCCGAGTCGGCGAGGTAGCCGTACGACCAGCCCCCCGCCCCCTGGGTCGACGAGAAGCCCTCGGAGGCGCGGTACGCCTCGCCGTCCTCGTAGGCGACGGCGGGATCCCACTCCGTCGTGTCCCACCCCATGTGGCCGTGCCGGCCGACGAGGAAGAGCACCCGGTCGCCGGCACGGACGCGCGCGGTGACCTCGTGCGTCTGCGCGTCGCCCGAGTGGGCCGAGTGCGCCCAACCCTCCGCCGGCCACAGGGGCGCGTCGTTCAGCACGATCCGCGCGTCGACCCCGTCGCCCGGCAGCCCGCCGCCAACCGGGCTCGGCGCGTCGTAGGAGTCGAACTCGCGTGCTCCCGTGAGCGGCTCGGTCCGCATCCGCCACGAATCCCCCGACTGCTCGGCGCCGGAGATCCAGGTCAGGCGGTCGGCCGCCCATCCGTGCGGCAGCGTCGCGATCGGCGGGTCGGCGAGCCGGACCGGGGCCGTGCCGCCGTTCCCGATCTCGAGCCAGCCCCGGAGGAGGCTGATCCCCGGGCACAGGAGATACGTGCGGGTCACCCGCAGCCCCCCGCGCGCGAGTGTCAGGCGGAGCCGGATCTCCCCGTGGGCGAGCACCTCACACGCCGGCGCACCGACCTCCCAGCCCGGCTCGGCGCTCGAGAGCGCACGGCCATCGGCCTCCACCGCGAAGTCCTCGACCGGGCCCGTGCCCAGGAGATCGATCCCGCTTCGCTGGTTGCGCCACGCCGTTCGCACGAGCGTCCCGTTTGCGAGGCTGAGTCGCAACCGCATCGCGTCGTTCTCCAGCTCGATGGCATCGCCGCGCCAGCGGACCACGGCGTCCTCGGAGCGTACCTCCTCCGCACCCGGCCCCCCCGCCAAGCAGGCGACCGGCAGACTCGCGATCAGCAGACCCCACATCATGGCTCTCTCCTCCGCAGCCCGACAGCTTCCGGGACCACGGTCGGTTCCCCGAAGGCGGCGAGAGGCCTTCTCCCCCCGGCAGGTCCCGCCCCATCCTCCACCGAACCCGTGGGCATCCGCGAGACTCGCGGCCCCGTGCGACCTCGCTCGCCGCAAGGAGCTGCCCATGTCCGACCTCGAAACGCTCTACGCCTCCATCCCCGCCCGCTACCCTGAACTCACCGGCCAGGTCGCCCTCGTCACCGGCTCCACCCGCGACATCGGCCGCGCCATCGCCCTCCGCCTCGCGCGCGAGGGCATGCGCGTCGTCATCAACAGCCGCACCCCCGAGGCCGTCCACGCCACCGCGGCCGAGTTCGTCTCCCTCGGCGCCGAGGTGCTGCCTGTCGTCGCCGATATCAGCCGCACCGAGGACTGCGACCGCCTCCTCGAGGAGACCCTCGGCCACTTCGGCCGCATCGACCTCCTCGTCAACAACGCCGCCGACGTCGCCCGCCGCCGCGCCCTCGAGGGCTCCGAGGAGATCCTCGACACCCAGCTCGCCACCAACATCCGAGGACCCTACATCTGCTCGCTCCGCGCCGCCGTCGCCATGCGCGAGCAGGGGGGCGGCAACATCGTCAACATCAGCACCGTCGGCGCGCTCCGCGCCCACTTTCGAGGCCTCCCCTACGACGCCACCAAGGGCGCCCTCGACAGCCTCACGCGCACCATGGCCTGCGACTTCGCCGAGTACGGGATCCGCGTCAACGCCGTCGCGCCCGGCGCAACCCTCGACGAGCGACTCCCCGCCGGCTCGCCCCGCGCCGCCGACGCCGCCCGCGAGCGCGTCCCACTCGGATGCTTCGGCCTCTACCTCGACTCCGGCGCCGCCGTCGCCTTCCTCGCCTCGCCCGACGCCGCCTACATCACCGGACACATCCTCTACGTCGATGGCGGACTCACGGCCCAACTCGCCCCCCGCCATGCACAGATCTGACCCCGTGGGGCTTCGCCCCACACCCCACCAGAGGGCAAGCCCTCCGGACACCCACAGGGAGCGCTCAGGCGAGCCAACCGGGAAGGCACGAGGCAGGGCCCAGCGAGGTGGGATCCGATGCAAGGTAGGGCAGCGACCCCGGCGATGATCGGCGCGCTGGCGCTCATCGGGCTACTGGCGGCGGGCGGGTGCCGCGCCGGCTCGGCCGCCGCGGGCGGGGGAGGGGAGGCGGGCGAGGCCAGTCGTCCACCGCGCCCCGAGGTGACGCTCCTCTTCCTCGGTGACATCAACATGGGCCGTACGCTCGGCAGGCGGCTCAAGGCCGGGGAGACCGACCTGCCCTTCGCCCGGATCCGCGATCTCATCACCGAGGCCGACTTCGCCTGCGCCGACCTCGAGGCCCAGGTGAGCGACCGGCCGGGGACCACCGGCGAGCCGAACAGCCTCGTCTACTGCGCCCCTGCCGTCGCCGCCCGCGTGATGAGGGACGCCGGCTTCGACGCGGTCTGGTGCGCGAATAACCACATGTGGGACTATGGCAAGGCCCCGCTGCTCGACACCCTCGCGAACCTCGACGAGGCCGGCCTCGCCCACGCCGGCATCGGCGAGGACCTCGACCGCGCCTACGCCCCGACCCTCACCGACGTCGGCGGCTGGCGCGTCGCGACCTTCTCGGTCACCTCGATCTTCAACTCGGAGTACCGCGGCGAGCCCGCCCAGATGCTCGCCTGGGCCGACCTCGACCGCATGAAGCGCGAGATCGCCGCCGTCCGCGACCGGGCCGACTTCGTCGTCGTCAACCACCACGGCGGCGATGAGTACGCCGAGGGGCCCACGGCCGAGGGGCGGGCCTTCTGCCGCGGCTGCATCGAGGCCGGCGCCGATCTCGTCGTCGGCGCACATCCGCACGTCTTCCAGGGCGGCGAGTGGTGGCAGGGGAAGCCGATCTTCTACTCGGTTGGCAACCTCGTCTTCAAGCAGTTCAGGCCGTGGACCGATGCCGGCCTCGGCGTGCGTGTCCGCCTGCGCGAAGGCGCTGCACCCGCCTACGAGCTGCTCGGGCTCCACGCCGACTACCAGCCGACGCGCGTCGAGAACCTCGCCCGCTACCGCGAGCGGTTCCACGCCGTCAGCCGCCGCTTCGCGCAGCCGATGATCTGGCGCGACGACGGCGCCGTGGAGCCGCCGCCGGCCGCTCAGGGGTAGACGGCCGTGCCGTCGGGCAG
Source organism: uncultured Armatimonadia bacterium (assembly GCA_964598695.1). Lineage (GTDB taxonomy): Bacteria > Armatimonadota > Zipacnadia > UBA1398 > UBA1398 > CAZRDB01. The sequence continues at coordinate 2,665 of CAZRDB010000104.1, read as the reverse complement.
CCGCGCCTGGGTCCACTCGAGCACGCCGTCGGGGCAGGGGTACTTCGCCGCGAGCTTCTCGTCGAGGTCGATCCCGAAACCCGGCTTGTCGTTCGGGTAGACGTAGCCGCCGCGCTCCTCGGGGCAGCCGGGGAAGATCTCCTTCTCCACCTCGAGGAACCCCGACCACTCCTGCACCCCGAAGTTCGGGCAGGCCACGTCGAGGTGGACGTTGCACGCGTGGCCCACCGGCGAGACATCGCCCGGGCCGTGCCAGGCCGTCCGGATCCCGAACACCTCACAGACCGCCGCGATCTTGCGCGCCGGGGTCAGTCCGCCGATCGAGCTGATGTGGCAGCGGATGAAGTCGATCAGCCGCCGCTCCACGAGCGGCCGCCACTCGTTCACGTTGACGAACAGCTCGCCCATCGCGAGCGGCGTGCAGCACTGCTGCCGCACCTGCTGGAACCACTCGATCTGCTCCGGCTGGAGCAGATCCTCGAGGAAGAAGAGGTGGTACGGCTCGAGGTCCTTCGCGAACCGAACGGCCTCGATCGGCACGAGCCGCTCATGCACGTCGTGGAGCAGGTTCACCTCGGGGCCGATCCGCTCCCGCAGGTGCGCGAACAGCCCCAGCACGTTGCGGGCGTAGGCGTCAGGGTCGTAGAGCGCCCCTGCCGCGACGGGCTCCGGGATCCCGGCCATCGCCGCCTTGCCGCCGTAGCCCCCGATCTGGGCCCGGATGTACCGGTAGCCCTGCTCCATGTACCGGCGGACGTTGTCCTCGACCTCCTGCGGGCTGCCCCCGTCGGCGTGGCGATAGACCGCCGCCGCCTGGCGACACCTGCCCCCGAGCAGGCGGTAGACGGGCATCCCCGCGAGCTTGCCGGCGATGTCCCACAACGCCATGTCGACCCCCGACAGCGCGTTGTTCATCACGGGGCCGCTGCGCCAGTAGGCGTTGACGTGGACCGTCTGCCAGAGGTCCTCGATGTCACGCGGGTCGCGGCCCACCAGCAGGGGCCGCAGGAACTCGTCGACCACCACGCGCACCGCCGAGTGCCGCTGCGTGAACGTCGCGCAGCCGAGACCGTGCAGCCCCGGCTCGCTCGTCTCGACCTTCACGACGATCAACCGGCGCTGGATGTTGCCCTCGCCCGGCGAGAGCGTGATCGCCCGGACATCGCGGATCGTCAGGCCTGCCATGCGTGAGCCTCCATGTTCTGCATCGGGTCTTGGTGCTACGCCTTGTCGGCCAGGAAGGCGCCGAGGACCTTGTCGGTCTTCCCGACATGCTGCAGCAGCCAGTCGACGACGCGCTTCTGGGTCTCGACCACGAGTACGGGCTCCGGTCCCCGGGCCTCCAGGTCGGCCCTCAGTCTGCCGAAGTCCGTGACGAAACCGGCGTGCTGCTCCTTGTGTGCGGGGGCGTCGGGGTAGAAGTGCCGCGCCATCAGATCCTCCTCGACCCGGAAGTGCGTGACCACGTAGTCCTGGAGGAAGCCGAGCAGCGAGGGCAGCTCACCGTGGGCGGAGCGGTCCCCGGCCGCGGCTAGAAGACGGTTCACCCGGTCGAAGAGCTCCTTGTGCTGGTCGTCGATGATTGGGACGCCTACTGCAAGACGCTCAGTCCACTGGATAGCCATCAAGGCGCCTCCCTCTGTCAGGTGACGTGCGGTGAGTGCATCGCCTGCGCGCCCGATTCCGCCCTGCGTCGGTCACTCCTCCCGCGTCGTGCCCCCCTGGCCTGCGCGGAGCGCCTCGGCCTGTGCGAGGCACAGCTCGGCTTGCGCCAACAGGTTGACCGCCTCCGCGGTGAGCTTCGCATCCTGGGGGCTCGTGTAGGTTGTCGTCGCGGCACGCACCTTGCGCAGCGCGGCGTCGAGCAGTTGCTCCCAGTCCTCGCGTGATGGAACTGCCATGCGAAGGCTCCTCTCGTCGGGCAACACGCCCGAGGTTCCTCCACGCGCCGGGACTCCCCTCCCGGAGGCTGCGGGGCCGGCGGCGAGGCTAGACCCACTCCGCCGCTTCCGCGCGGGGAAGAGCAGCTTGAGGGCGAGTTCACCCCAGTGACTGGGGACCGGGCATCACCTCGGAGACATGCCAGGTAGGACGGATCGCTCCCCCGTCCGCGCCTACGGCAGCGGGCGCCCGCGTCCCCGGCTCGTCAACGAACGCGGCAGCCTCGCACCTGAGAGCCTCGCGCGCCTCGTGCGACAGGGAGTCCCACCAAGCAGGGCTGATGTAGGTCCGGTCGGAGTAGCGCAGGCACAGGCGCAGCAGCACGGCAGGCAGGGCGTCCAGGGGCACTGCCCGCAGCCCGGACACGAAGCCGGGCCCGACGTGGCATGCGTCGGTCCAGACGGCGATGAACGCGCCCCCACCGCCGACGGGAACGTGGTGCAGCTCCACGCAGGACTGGGGGCTGAACGGGGTGCATGGCTGCAGTGCTCTCCCTGTGACGTCGGTCCAGGGCACCCCGGCGCCGCAGCAGACAGCGCCCGGCACGGGGTCGAGCCGGCACGCCCAGTAGCCTAGCTTCGAGTAGTCGCGCTCCCGGAGCGCGCAGGAGTAGCCCTCCCATGACGCCTGCAGATTGCGGTGGTTCAGCTCGTGCACGTCGAATAGGCTGTAGTCAAGCGGGCCGGCGGCCCGTACCCCAGTGAGAGCGACACCGTGATCGAGA
>CAZRDB010000103.1:9027-17658 GCA_964598695.1 uncultured Armatimonadia bacterium | reverse complement strand
CAAAGTTTGGGGGCATTTCCCTGGTTGGGGGGGCCCCGGTGTTAAGGGGCATTTATGGGTTGGACCACCGGGTTTTTGTATCCTACTAGATATTATTCAGCTGGTACTTGATCTTCTCGGCGACCGTCTTCTTCGAGAACGCCGGCTTCTGCACCGTCTCCGACCTGATGCTCGTGGGGGACGGCCAGGCGACCGTCGGGATCCTCTACCGCGGCCAGAGCAGCTCGAACACGGTGCGGAGCTGCCGGATCTCCTCGTTCCGCGAGAGTGGGATCCGCTACGAGGGCGTGGCCGAGGCGCCGATGTCGAGCAACTCAGTGCGCGACTGCCACCTGATCGACAACCAGGGGGCGCAGCTCGACTGCCTGTGGAACAACGACTTCTTCATCACGGGGAACCAGTTCGGCGGCGCGGGGGCGCAGCCCAGGATCGGTACGGCGCTGCGGCACTGCTCGGCGGGGAGCTACGCGCTCAACTACCACTGGGGCCACGACGTGGCGCTCGTGCTGGGGCCGGGGGCCGACTACAACCGGATCGAGAACAACCGCCTCGAGCAGAGCCGCACGAGCGCGATCGTGATCGGCAACCCCGAGGCCCCGGACCAGTGGAACCGGTTCAACACCTTCGTGGGCAACACGATCCACACCAACTCCGAGGGCCACTTCCGGGAGTGCTCGGCCGTTGTCGCCTACGACGCGCACGACACGATCTTCTCCGCGAACCAGGTGTTCAGCTGGTACCCGCCGACCGCGCAGCACAAGTCGGCCCTGGTTCTCGGCCGGGGCTGCGCGAGCTGGATCGTGACGGGCAACATCCTCCGCCACAACGCGGAGGACGCGATCGTCGCCGACCCCGATGCCGGGCACCTCATCAAGGACAACCTCGTGGATACGGAGCCGTGGGAGGCTCCTACTCCGCCACCCGCACCGTGAGCCCGCGGATCGTCACCTCGCCGCCGGTCGCCTCCAGTGCGAGGCGGCCCGTCGCGTGGTCGTAGATCCGCCGCGTGAGCGCGTAGGTGTCGTTCACGAAGCACTCGAGCATCGTCCCGACCGCGAAGACCTGGATCTTCACGGGCCTCCCGGCGTCGATCGCGCAGCCATCGCGCGTCCACTCGCCCTGGGGCGTGCCGATCGCGATCTGGCTCTTCGAGGGCCGGACCGTGAACGGGTAGGCCTCGCCGGTGTCGGCCTGCTCGCGGACCGCGACCGTCAGCTCGGCGCCGGGCGAGAAGTCGGCCACACAGGTGATCAGCGCATCGCCCGGGACCCCCGCGCGGAAGGGCAGAGCGAACGGGCCATCCTCGGCCGAGCGCTCGAGCACGGTATGGCTGAAGGCCCGGACGACCTCCTCGGCCGGCTTGCAGCACAGAAGTCCGCCTGGCCCGCCGTACAGCTCGCGCGGGAGGCACATCATCCCGCCCCAGGTGCGGTCGGGGTCGCGGTCCTCGAGCGAGGGCGCCTCCCAGGCCCAGCCGACCCAGATGTGGCGCGCCCCGTCGAACATCCGCTTCCCCGCGTAGACGCCGGGCGCGTCCACGAGCGGGCTCGCGGTCTGCCGGTACGGTCCGCGCGGGTGCTCGGCCCACGAGGTCGAGCCCCCGCCGATCAGGTGCCAGGTGGCGCCGATGCGGAAGAGGTCGGGGCACTCCTGGCCAGGGGCGCCTGCCAGCGGAGGCTGGGGGGTCCAGGTCGTGAGGTCGGGCGAGGCGAGCAGCCCCTGCACGTCACGGCGGTCGTCCGCGGCTGTCGCGATGACGACCATCCAGTACGTCTGCTCCTCCTCGTTCCAGAAGACGTACGGGTCGCGCCAGTGGCGGTTGCCGTCGGTTGCGTAGATCGCGCCATCGGGGCCGACCTGGAAGCCTGGGTCCTTGTGCCAGGTGATCAGGTCGCTGCTCGTCGCGTGGCGGACGAACTCCACGCCCTGCGGGTTGTTCGGGTTGTGGCCCGTGTAGAAGATGTGGAACGTGCCGCCGGCCTCCATCACGCTGCCCGTGAACATCGCGCCGCCGTCGGGGCCATCGGGCGCGCCGTCGACCGTGAGCGCCGTGGGCAGCTCGCGCCAGTGGACGAGGTCCTCGGAGACGATGTGCTGCCACGGGACGGGACCCACCCCGCCCTGCAGGTAGAAGACGTGGTACTGGCCGTCCCAGTAGAAGGGGATCGGGTCGCCGAAGACGCCCTCCTTCGGACGGTAGTGGATCGGCGAGGGGAACGTGACCCCCGCGGGCGTCCGGAGGAAGGCATCGACACCGTCGAGGTGGAGCGCGCCGTTCTCGATGAAGGCGCCGCCCTCGAGGATCCCGTCGGGGAAGGTGCCGGTCGAATCGCGCGTCGTGCCGTCGTCGAAGCTCCAGCGCCCGATCAGCCCGCGCTCCGGCGCCTCGTCCATCCGGAGGGCATGCACCTCGTCGTCGGCGAGCGCCCGGTCGTAGATCCGCGCCTCGAACACCGTCCCCGCGAAGTGGCTGTTCGGCGCGCCTCTCCGCGCGAGGTGGCGGAGCCCGATCAGCACCGTGCTCTGGTCGCCGAACGACTGCGCCGCTCCGACCGTGTACCGGGTGACCCTCTCGTCGTCCCGCCAGAGGGTCACCTGGTTGCCCTCGTAGGCGATCGCGAGGCGCACGGGGGCCGTGGCGGCGCCTGGCGGATGGACCGGGTAGGCCGACTGGTCCTGCTGTGTGCGCCGGAAGAGGTCGCTCCCGGCCATCCAGCAGCCGGGGCGAAGCTCGCCGAACACGACGGCGTCGAACGTCTCGCGCCGCTCGATCGTGAGCGCGCTGCCGCCGCGCTGGTCGGTGTTGGCCGGCCGGGCCCAGACGACGAGCGTCTTGTCGCCGATCGTGGGCAGCGTGGGGGTGACCTGGAAGGGGCGCGCGTCGTCGGCGTACGCGGCCATGAGCACGCCTCCGGTCAGGAGTGCGAGCAAACAGGACGCGAGGCGCCCCGGTCGAGGCACTGCTTGCATGCGAAGCCACCCTCTCCGAGTCCCGACCGGTAGGCTGTTCCGGGTCGCGGCGGCGCGGCCTCCTACAGCCGCGCTTCGGGTCCGCGGCCGAGCGGCGAGCCGAGCAGCGACCGCGTGACGCAGAGGAAGAGGCAGGGGCTCAGGTACCGTCGGAGTGCGTCGCGGTAGCTCATCGCGCCGGAGACGCAGCCGTAGAGGATCCGTCGAAGGGGCTCCGAGTCGCGCGCGCACTCGATGACCGGCTCCATCCGCAGCCAGCTCGTCAGCAGCTGCAGCGTGAGCCGCAGCCCTTTGCCGTAGATGATGTCGGACTTGAGGTCGCGGGATGCGGCAAGGTACGCCGCGCCGGCGGCGGCGGTCGGGCCGTGGGCGAGGAGGGCCTGGCCGGCGCGGGAGCCGGTCAGCAGCCCCGCGTGGATCCCCCCTCCCTTGAGCGGTCGGACGAGCCCGGCGGCATCGCCCACCATCAGGTAGCGCGGCCCGTGGATCCTCCGGGCGAGGCCGGTGGGGAAGGCGCCCCGGAAGCAGTCGCCGTGGACGTAACCCTCCGGGATTCGCCGGGCGACCTGCGGCAGGCGCAGGAAGCGCTCCATGTCCGGCAGGGCGACACCACGGCCCGAGACGATGACGGAGATGTGATCGCCCTTGGGCACCAACGCCCCGAACTCGATCCCCGCAAGGCGCGGCACGTAGGCGTGGATCCGGTCGCCCAAGAGGCCCGGGACCGGCTCGCGCTCCTCCGTCTCGAGCTTGGTGACGATCGTGTCGATGTGAGGGGGCGGCCGGTAGCCGACCTCGTGCGCGAACGCCGCCCCCGCGCCCGGGTCGAGACCGAACGCCCCGACGACGTAGTCGGCCCGGCAGGTTGCGCCCTCGGTGTACAGCACCACCCCGTCCCGGTCGAACTCGACGTGGGTGAGGCGGTCGGGGTTCAACTCGGCGCCGCGCAGGAGCGCCGTCAGCTCGAGGAACTGGTCGAACTCGATCCGGCGGGTCGCGAAGGAGGGAGGCTCGTCGGGCAGGCTCTCGAGCAGGATCGCGTTGCGCTCGGCATGGAGCACGTAGGCGCGCACCTCGCGCTGCACCAACGCGTTGGGCAGCGCGATCTCCCAGCGCGCGAGGACCTCCTCGACCTTGCCGGGCGTGAGCACCCCGGCGCACTGGTTGTAGTGGCGACCGAGCCGCTTGGGCTCGAACAGCCGCACCTCGATCTCCCGCTCGCCCTCCCGGGCGCCACGCAGCAGCTCGAGCGCACAGGCGCAGCCCGCGGGACCGCCCCCTACGATCGCGATCCGCATCGGCGCGCGGCCCGACGACGTCATGGCCGATCTTCCTCTCCGCCGGCCCGCGGGGGGCCGGGGGCCACAAGGGCCGCCCCTGCCGCCCAGGCCAGGCGCGGCAGCACCGCGGGGCCCGCGGCACGGCGCAGGAGCGCGCCGTAGGGCTCGTCGCCGGTGAGCAGGCCCCAGAGGATCGAGCACAGGGGGCCGCATGCCCCGCGCTCGAGTTCACGCGCTGCGAGGCGCACGTGGGCCGCCGAGATGCGCGGGGCTCGGGCGACCGTGTTCAGGGCGGCGAACAACAGGCGCGCGCAGGCGGTGTCGGCGCCGAAGACCCGCCGGCAGGGCTCCTGGTAGGCCCGCACGAGGCTGGCGCGGTCCAGCGCGCCCGCGAGGATCGCCTCGGCCGCGAGCGTCGCGGTGACGAACGCGGAGTCGAGACCGTTCTTCAGGTAGCGCGCGGCGCAGGCGTCGCCCACCACGAGCAGGCGATCGTGGACGGGGTTCCGCGCCGCCCCGAGCGGCAGCCGCGGCCGGCACCGGCAGTGCTCGGCGGGGGGCTCCCAGCCGTCGGGGAACCACTTGCGGACCTCGGGGCGACGGATGAAGCCCTCGAGCGTCTCGTGGCTGACATCGAGGCCGATCAGGGAGACGGTGACGTGGCGGCGCTTGGGCACGAGGGCGGCGAACCGCATGCCGGGGAGCCCCAGCGACAGCACCTTGACCTCGCCGCCGAAGCCGTCGGCGCCCTCGTCGGTGGCCGTGGGGAGTTCGCACTGCGCGGCGGTGATGGTGGGGGGAGGCGCATAGCCGAACCCGAGGGCCGCGAAGGTCTCTGACGTGCGCGAGTTGACGCCGAACGCGCCGACGACGGCGTCGGCCGCGTGCTCGTCGCCCTCGGAGTCGGTGAGCACGACGGGATCGCGCGACCGGCTCGGGAGCCGCACACCGCGCACGATCCGGTGGACGTGGCGGGCGCCGTGGTCTGTCGCCGCATGCAGGAGCAGGTCGTCGAAGCCGAGGCCGCCCGTGCTCTCGCCGTACGGACCGCCGCTGCGGAAGACGGTGTAGATGCGCGCGCCCTGCGGCTTGGGAATCCGGACCGAGGCGCCGCGGACCTCGAACGAGTAGGCCGAGATCGCGCGCTGAACGGTCTCGGGCGGGATCGCGATCCCCAGCTCGTCGAGCCGGCGGCAGAGCCCGTCGGAGACGACGCCGGCGCACATGTTGCAGCCGCGGGGACCAGCGAGGTCGAAGTGCTTCCGGTCGAGGATCACGACCTCGACCTCCCGGCCCCGGGCGGCTGCCAGGCGCAGCAGTTGGAGGGCGCAGAAGGCGCCTGACGGCCCTCCTCCGATCACCGCTACCCTGACCACGGTCTGCGGCACGCGAGCCTCCTCCCGGGGGATGCTCCCGTTCGTCGGCGCGGTGTTGCGAGAATCTGCGGCGCAAATCGCGCGCTGGCACGTTGGAAGCATAGCAGGTATGGAAGGGCGCGCGCCGAACCGATCAGGGCCTGCAGCCTCGGGTCGGGGCCTTCCCCGCCCACGAGGACTCCGGTGGGCGCTCGACTGGTTCTGCAGCAAGACCTCGCCTGCCCGGTTGCACCGGGGTGGCGAGGCGGTCGCGTCGGGGCGACGTCGCCACTGCCACTCCGGGTGACAGGGGCATCAGGCTCTTCGGTCCGATCTGCCGGGCGTGTAGCTCCACGCCCCGGACGGAGCGAGGGCGCATCTGTTCCTCCCACGCGATCGCGGAGCGGCTGGTACGCGCGTCCTCGACGCGCGTAGTGCGGTAGCGAGAGCGAATAGAGGAGGATCCGTTGTGCGTTTGTCTGCGGTACTAGTCGCACTTCTGGCGCTGGTGGGCGCGGCGTCCGCGTCCACCATCAATGTCACGGGCTTCGGGGTCGACGGTTGGATGTCTGACGACACCCGGAGCGCGACGGGCGCGAACCTGGTGGGCACGAACTACACCCACTACGGGAAGCCTGGCCAGGCCGGCACAGCCGCGGACGATGCGGCGATCGCCGATGCAATCCAGTTCGTCGACACGGCGCCCGGAGGGCAGAACGGCCTCCGGCTCGAGAAGAACTCCACCAGCCCCGGCATGGGCAAGACCAGCCTGAGCAAGATCAACACCGACGGCTTCGCGTGGGCCTCCGGCTGGCTCGACGGCTTCTACGCGAACTACAACTACTACACCAACACCACTGCGGAGACCGCGGTCCTCAAGATCGGGATCCAGTCCTCGCTGTGGGACCAGTCGCAGGCGGGCTTCACCGCGCAGCGCTCGGGCGAATCGGCGTGGGACTTCGTGCTCGTGCATTGGCTCGCGACCCCGACCGCGAACAAGTGGGTCGACGTCAGCCTCGAGGGCGACACCGACGCCTGGTACGTGTACAAGCAGGCGGGCAACGGCTTCTACAACAACCTGACCGGCACCAAGGTGTCGCTGTTCGACCTGTACAACAACACCAACGTCGCCAAGACGGTCGGCACGACGAACTACACGTGGCAGGACGTGCTGTTCGGCAAGGATGCCAAGGTCACCAGCATCCAGCTCGGCGTCGGCTCCAGTGCCGGGAACAGCGTCAGCTACATCGGCCACCTGGACACGAGCCTGCTCGACGGCGACCGGCAGTTCGGCCGTGCGCCGGAGCCGGCGACGATCGCCCTGCTCGGCGCGGCCGGCCTTGCCGGCGGGATCCTCCGCAAGCGCCGCGCGCGGTAGCACGGCGCCCGCGCACCACAAGCACCCGCAGAGCCCCGGAGCCCGTGGCCGGGGCTCTTGCTCGTACCGCCCTCGCACGGGGTGTAACCTCCCCGCCCGCGTGGCCACAGGCCGAGTGAGCGCGGGCGCCGCGCAAGCGGCGACGGCGCACCTCACCGAAGACCGAGGGAGGACACCACCATGGCACAGATCGGGTGCGTTCAGCGGGGCTGGCGCGGGGCCCTGTGGGGGGGGCTACTGCTCTGCCTGGCCGCACTGGCCGTCGCGGCGGCCACCGGCCAGGGACAGGCGCTCCTCGGGCGGCCGCCGGGACGAGGCGCGGCCGGGCTCTCCCGGGGCGGAGCCTCATCGGGGGGAGTGGCCCTCGCGACCGCGGACGGGAAGGTCTTCGTGGTGCGGGGCGGGACGCTGTATCGGTTCGATGCGGCGACGTGGGAACTGGAGGCTCGGACCGTCTTCGCGGAGCAACTCGATGGTCCGCCCGGGGCTCCTCCGGGGGGCGTGGGCGGCGAGACGCCCGGGGGGCCGGGCGGTGGCGCCGGTCCGGCGATGACCGCTCCGACCACGACCGGCGCGCACACGGTCGACGGGACGGCGGAGACCGTTCACGGGCGGACGATCACGGCTTCGGGCGGCGACCAATCGGGGGTCTGGGTCAAGAGCGGCGGAACGCTGACGCTCAGTGGCGTGCGGGTGGTCACGAGCGGCGACACCTCGTCCCAGGAGAGCAGCAGCTTCTACGGTCTCAATGCGGGGATCCTGGCGTCGGATGGGACGGTCACCATGACCGGTGGCTCCGTGAGCACCACCGGCGAGGGCGCCAACGGCATCTTCGCGGTGGGGAAGGATGCCCGGATCTCGATCCGCGACGCGACGATCAGGGCGACGGCGGGCGGTGGCCACGCGATGATGGCGACGCTGGGCGGGGTCATCGAGGCGACCAACGTGGACATGGACACGGCCGGCATCCACGGAGCGCCGATCGCGACCGACCGAGGCGGGGGCACGCTACGCGTCCGGGGTGGGACGGTCACCTGCTCGGGCCAGGACTCCCCGGGGATCTACTCGACGGGCGAGATCGCCGTGACCGACGCGCGGATCACGGCCGTCGGCTCCGAGGGAGCGGTGATCGAGGGCGCGAACTCGATCGTCCTCGAGAACACCGCGCTCAGCGGTGCGCGCAAGTGCGGCGCGATGATCTACCAGAGCATGTCGGGGGACGCCCAGGGGGCGCGCGGCGTGTTCACGATGGCCGGCGGCTCCTTCCGTGCAGCGGTCGGCCCCCTGTTCTACGTGACGAACACCACGGGCATCATCACCCTGCGCGGCGTCGACTGCCGTGCCGAGTCGGGCGTTCTCGTGAACGCGAGCGCCGGGCGGTGGGGCATCCAGGGGCGTAACGGCGGTGTCGCCGTGCTCACGGCCGACGGGCAGCTCCTCGAGGGTGACCTTCTCTGCGACGGGCTCAGCTCGATCGCGGTGTCGCTGGCGAACGGCTCGAAGCTGACGGGGGCCATACAGACCGCGGCACTGACGCTCGAGGGCGACAGCGAGTGGTTCGTGACCGCAGACTCGGCATTGACGACCCTCGTCGACCCGGACGGGATCGAAGGGACGTTTTTCTTCCAGAAGGATATCGACGAGAAGT
>CAZRDB010000103.1:5084-9017 GCA_964598695.1 uncultured Armatimonadia bacterium | reverse complement strand
CCCTCAAAGTGGGCACGGAGACGTGGGCGGACGTGAAGAACGTCCTGTTCATGGATTGCCAGATTCACGATTCGTCCCACGCTCTCGCGGTCTACGCGCGCGATGGCGGTCGCGTGGACGGCGTCACGTTCCGCAACATCCGCGGCAACGGCCACACCGTGACCTACGACCCGACGCTGGAGACGAACCGGGCGCTGGGGAGCAGGACCTACGCCCTCACCGACGGGGGCGTGCTCCGTCCCCGGTAGCGTGGTGGGATCGAGGGCGCGGGCTGCTCCGGCCCTCGCCCTCGCGCCTACTTCCCCTTCTGCCCCTGCTCGGGGATCCAGCGTCCCAGCAGCTCGCCGTACTCCGCGCTCTGCGAGTGTCCCATCGACGGCGTGCAGACGATCTGCTTCGGTCCGCCGAGCGCGTTGTAGGCCGCGAAGACTCCCGAAGGCGCGCAGACCACATCGACGAAGCCGACCCCGACGATCGCGGGGCACGTCACGTGGCGCGCGAAGTGGACCGCGTCGAAGTAGGGCGCCGTGCGCTCCTGCGCCGCATCGCCCGGCGTGACCATCCGCGGCCAGCCGGGCTGGCGATCGGCGAAGTGGCCGAGGTGATCGCACAACGCGGGGACGTTGGCCGCGATGGCGGTCACCCGGCTGTCGAGCCCGGCCGTGACGAGGGAGAGCCCTCCGCCCTGGCTGGATCCGGTGACGATCAGCGCTTGGCCGTTCCAGTCGCCGCGCGCGGTGAGGTAGTCGACGGCGCGGACGCAGCCCAGGAACACGCGGCGGAAGTAGTAGGTCTCCCGGCTGTCGCGCCCCTGGGCCGGGTAGCCGGCGAGGGCGCCGGCGTTGAGCGCGTCGTACTCCGCCTGCGGCAGGTCGATGTCGGCATCGTGCGCGCTGATCGCCATGGCGAGGAAGCCGCGGCGCGACCAGTCGGTAAGCCCGAGGGGCGTGGGGTAGACGCCGGCCCAAGGGACCGTCAGGACGGCCGGGTGTGGGCCGGTCGCGGTGGGGACGGCGAGCCAGCCATGGACCCGACTCCCATCGATGTTGGCGAGGCTGACCTTGTAGACGGTCCGCTCGGCGTCGCTCAGCGCGGGCATCTCGGTGACCTGGGCATCGATCGGGACGGCCGCGAGCAGTCGCTTCTGCGCCTCCCAGAAGCTCACGAAGTCCGCGGGCTCGGGGGCGGCCGGTCCGATCCGCTCCGGCTCGAAGGCCGCGCCGCCCAGGCCGGTGACGGTCTTGCCGCCGGCCTCCCAGGTCGCGGTCAGCCGCAGGAAGCCGGGCTCGCCGAGCGTCCCGTTGACGATCGCGCGGCCGTCGGCCACCGGGACCGCACCCTCGGCGATGATCCGCCCCCCGTCCTCGGTGAGCGTGTAGTGCAGCGCGATGTCGGTCACGCCCGCCCCGGCCTGAGCCGGCTCGACACGGAACGTCGCCTGCTGGCCGCAGGTGTAGGTGGCGTCGGGGCGGTCGAGGGTGACGCGCAGCACCGGTCCGTCCTCGGCGGCGCGGCACGAGACGCACGCGAGCGCGACGAGGACCAATGCGAGGAGGTGGAGTGCACGGCGTGGCATGGGACGAGCCCCTCTCCGGCAGTGGGTGGGTCGTGTGGGACGATTCCCCTCGGCTGCGCCGCGACCTCCCGGCCCGCGGCCGGCCGCCTCAGTGGCTGCCATCGGCGTCGCGCCGAACGCGCAGCGCCTCCTCCACGGCAAGCCCCAGCTCGCCGAGGCTGTACGGCTTGGCGAGCACGGTGCAGCCGCTCCAGAGGTCGACGGGCCCCTGCTCGACGCGCGGCCTGTAGCCGGTCACGATGATGACGGGGAGGCCGGGGCGACTCTTGCGCATCGCGGCGGCGAGGTGGGTCCCCGTGAGGTGCGGCATCGTCTGATCGGTGAGGATGAGATCGTAGGCCTCGGGGTGGTCGGCGAAGGCGCGCAGGGCATCGCGGCTGTCGACGAAGGTCTCGACCTCGTGCCCCAGTGCGCGCAGCGCCTCCCCCGACATCGCCGCGACGGCGGGCTCGTCGTCGACCACCATCACGCGGGCTCCCGCCACGGCCCTGGCGTCGCCGCGCTCGGCGGGCTCGGCGGCGGCCTGAGCGACGACGGGCAGGTAGACGCAGAAGGTCGTGCCGGCGCCCGGCTCGCTCCGGAGCGAGATCGCGCCGCCGTGGCGCTGGATGATCCCATGGACCGTGGAGAGGCCGAGACCCGTGCCCTCGCCGCTGGGTTTCGTGGTGAAGAACGGCTCGAAGGCGCGATCAAGCGTCTGCGCGTCCATCCCGGTGCCGGTGTCGCTCACGGTCAGGCGGGCGAACCGCCCCGCCGCGCCCACCCCGAGCGTCGTGCCGAGCTGCGCATCGACGTCGACCTCGGCCAGCTCGACGCGCAGGACACCCCCGCGGCCGCGCATGGCGTGGGCGGCGTTCGTGCAGAGGTTCATCACGACCTGGTGGAACTGGGTCGGATCGACCAGGACGGGTCCGCACTCCGGGCAGAGGTCGAGATCGAAGGCGATCGTCGTCGGGAGCGACGCGCGGAGGAAGCGCAGGCACTCGTCCACGATCGGCTGGAGGGGGCCCCGCACGGGCTGGGGTTCGCTCTGCCGGCTGAAGGTCAGGATCTGCCGCACCAGATCGCGGGCGCGCTCGCAGGCGCCCACGATCTCGCCGAGCCGCCGCTGCAGCTCGCTCCCCTCGTCGGCCTCGCGGTGGGCCAGCTCGCCGTAGCCCATGATCGCGGCGAGGAGGTTGTTGAAGTCGTGGGCGATCCCGCCGGCGAGCACGCCGAGGCTCTCCAGCCGCTGGGCGCGCTGGGCATTGGCCTGGTGCAGCGCGGCCTCCCGCTCCGCCTGGAGCTGCCGCGTGATGTCGCGGGAGATCTCGACAACCCCGAGCGCCACACCGCCGTCGTCGAGGACGGGGATGGCGCTCACGGTCCACGTCGAGCCGTCGTCGCCGGGGATCTGCCGCGTGTGGGGCTGGCCGGTGGGCACGGCATCGTGGAACGGGCACGCGACGCATCGCGGTGTCTCCCGGAAGGGGCAGTCGCGCCCGACGAGAGCCTCGGGCTGCTCCCCGAGGTGGTCGGCGAACCGGCGGTTCGCCCACACGATGCGGCAGCCGAGGTCCTTGTACACGACATGGTCGGGGATGCTGTCGAGGATAGCGGCCTTCTCCCGCTCGCTCGCGCGCAGGGCGGCGTCCTTCTCGCGCAGCTCGCGCGGGATGTGGTTGTTCACCCCGACGACTCCAAGAAGGGCGCCGGCCGACGAGTACAGGGGGAGCTTGGTGGCGAGGAGCTGGTCGGCGCCGTCCTCGCCGATCAGGCGCCCCTGGTAGCCCCGTCCGGTCCGCATGATCTCCTGCTCCTCGTCGAAGAGCGCCCGCGCGTAGACGGGGTCGTCGGGGAGGAGGTCGAGATCGGTCCGTCCGGCGAGGTCGCCGCCGAACCGCCAGGCCTCGCCGAACTGGGCGGTTCGGCGGTTCCAGTAGACGAACCGGCTCTCGGTGTCCTTGAAGAACACCTCGCCGGGCATGAGATCGAGCACCGCCTTGAGCAGGGTCCGCTCATTGGCGAGCGACTCCTCGGCCTGCTTGCGCTCGGTGACATCCTGCAGCATCCCAAGCGATCCGTAGATGCGGCCGTTCGCGTCGCGCACCAGCACGGAGGTGTCGGCCAACCAACGGAGCGATCCGTCGCGGTGTCGGACCAGGTAGTCGGCCTCCCAGTGGTCGAGGGCGCCCTCGCGGTTGGCGGTCGCGGCCTCCTCCATCGACATGCCCCGCGCCTCGCCGCCGATGACGGCACGGCGGATGTGGATCAGACTGCCGTCGGCCAGCACCTCGGAGGCCGGGTAGCCGGTCATGCGCTCGATGCCGTCGCCCATGTACTCGTAGGCGCTCTCGAGCCCGCCGTCCCTGCCCCGG
>CAZRDB010000103.1:0-5074 GCA_964598695.1 uncultured Armatimonadia bacterium | reverse complement strand
CCGGCCGTCGCGATCGCGCGCCGGTACAGCTCCTCGCTCCGGCGGCGCGCCTCTTCGGCATCCGTGCGCGCGGCGGCATCGGGGAGGGCCTGCGCGGCGGCGGCCAGGGCGTCGCGCTCGCCACGCAGGAGCGCGCAGGCGTTCCGCACCATGCGCCAGTTGCGGGCCTGATCGGGCGCGAGGCCGAGCGCATCGGCCACGGCGCGCAGCTCGCGGTCGAGGTCGGGGTTCGCGTCGCCGGGAGAGCCGGTCGGGCGCTTCGGGTCGTCGGTCGTCACGGACCACCCCTTACGCGGAACGCCCCGCGGCGGCGCGTCGCGTCCAGAGCCGGGGGGCTGGGATCGCGGGCGCGCCAGGCGTCCGACGAGCAGTCGCTGCACCACCTGCACTGCAGTTTCGGCGGCCGGACGGTTCGGCCTCCCTGGGCCGCCGGCCGGCGCAGGTCGCCTCTCGCCGGCAGGCGAACTGGACGCCAGTGGTCTGGCGCCTTGGGCGAATGGGGCCACGCCGTTCGAGAGGGGGCTTCACTCCCATGCTCGTGCGTTCAGTCCGGGTTGGCGCGATGTGCTGCCTGCTCCTCCTGCTCGCCTGCGCGGGGTTCATCTTCGACGGCTGTGCTCCGGGCGCCGGTCCCACCTCCCCGGCTCCCATCGTCACTCCGGAGGACCTGGTGTTCGAGCCTGGGGTGACCACGCTCGCGTTCCAAGTCGCGGAGGCTTCGGCCGGAACCGCGCGCACCCTGTACCTGCGCCCCCAGGGCTTCGACGGAGGGGCGTCCGACTGGATCTCCCAGATCTCGCCCTCGACGATCCAGACCGATGGACTGAACCCGGTGACCGTCCAGGTGACGATCGACCGCACCGGCCTCGCCACCGGCGCCTACGAGGGCGGTGTGGTCGTCTCAACGGCGGCCCAGGCGGCCGGAGGCGCGATCCGACAGGAGGAGACGGGCGGCACGGCGGCGGTCACGATCTGGACGATCGTGGGCAGCGGCGACGACCCCTCGGACCCGCTCTCGGTTGCGCCGTCCGAGCTGGCCTTCGGCGTCGACCAGACCTCGATGACCACAACGATCACCGTCCCCTACACCGGTTCGCCGTGGACCACGGGCAAGACGGCGGACTGGATCTCCTCGATCTCGCCCGACGGAGGGCGCGCCTGGCCCCCGCCGTCCCAGGGCGCGCCACCGGAGAGCCTTCCCGTAACGATCACGGTCAACCGGAGCGGGCTGGCCGATGGCCTGTACGAGGGTTGGGTCTGGTTCCACCAGGAGACGTTCCTGCTGCTCAAGGTGACCATGACGGTGGGAACGCCCCCGGTGGGCGAGAGCGGAATGTTGGTCTACTGGAGCGACGCGGCCGGGAACAGCGAGATCTACTCGATGGACTCCGACGGGACCGGCCCGAGCCGCCTGACGACCCACACGGCGCGCGACGAGTGGCCGTGTTGGTCGCCGGACAACGCCAAGATCGCGTGGGAGACCAACCGCCCCGGAGAGCCGAACTGGGAGATCTACGCGATGAACGCCGACGGTACCGGAGCCATGAACCTGACGAGCAACGCGGCCGAGGACCTCTACCCGGACTGGGCACCGTCGGGCGGTCTGATCGCCTTCACGAGCCGGCGTGACGGCAACCGCGAGATCTACACCATGACCTCGACGGGCGCGAGCCCGACGCGGATCACGAGCAACACGTCGGACGACCGCCACCCGAGCTGGTCCTCGGACGGCAGCCGGATCGCGTTCGACTCCGACCGGGACACCGGCTCGGGTGCACCGACAACCCCGCCCGACCGCAATCGGTACGACGTCTATGCGATGAACGCGAACGGCACGGGCGTGGCGCGGCTCACGACGAGCGCGACGTGCGACTGGCAGCCGTGCTGGTCGCCGGTGGCGAGCCGGATCGCCTTCATCAGCAACCGAAGCGGCAGCTACGAAGTCTGGGTGATGAACGCGGACGGCTCCGGTCAGACGCAGGTCACCACCCTGGGCGGCGAAGCGAACAAGCCCTCGTGGTCGCCGGACGGCGCGCGGATCGCATTCTCGTGCGAGGTCTCGGGCAACACCGACATCTACACGGTCAACGCCAACGGCACCGGGCTCACGCGGGTGACGACGGCCGCGTCGTCCGAGGAGTACCCGAGCTGGCGCGCCTGGTAGCAGCGTCCCCCCCCCGGTCGCGGCCCGGTCCGCGGCCGGGGGGGGGACGCCTCTTCCGCAGGTGCCCGAGGCCGGCCGCCCGAAGCCTCCGCCCGTCCGGTAACGGAGGAGGCGCTCGCATGATGTGGATCCCCAAGGTGCTCGCCGCGGCGTTGCTCGCGGGGGTGGCGCTGGCCGCCGACGAGGAGGGAATGTCCCTCACCCCGGAGTCGCCGCTCCTCGAGGTCGCGCCCACGGGGGCCCTCGACCTGACCGAGGCCGTCACCCTCGAGGCATGGATCCGGCCCGAGCGGTACGACGAGGCCGGCGTGCGGATTCTCGACAAGAGCCCGGCGGGCGGCCAGAGCGGCTACATGCTCGACACCTACCCGGGCAACTCGCTCCGACTCGTGGTCGCCGAGGGTCTCCTGATGGCCGACGCGAAGCTCCCTCCCGGCGAGTGGAGCCATGTGGCCGGTGTCTTCAGCGCGAGTGAGGGAGTCTTCCGCCTGTACCTGGACGGCCGCGCGATCGCCGACCAGGGCCGGCCGGGGATGAAGCCCATTGCCACCAACGCGCTGCCCTTTCGCATCGGGGCCGACAGCGGCGGCGGCCACCGGTACCGGGGGCGCATCGGCCGCATCGCGATCTACCGCCGCGCCCTGACCGAGACCGAGGTCGCGGCGCTGGCGGCGGAGCCCACCCGTAGCTCGCTTGGCCTCGACGGCCGCGTGGCGGAGTGGGACCTGCGCCTGCCGGGAGAGGCCGCCTACGTGAGCCTCGCCGAGGGCGGACTCCGCATCAAGCACCCGATCGCCCCCACGGGGGTCGCCCCCGCACCGGAAGGAGCGCGCCAGATGCTGTGGTACCGCCAGCCCGCCGCGAACTGGAACGAGGCGCTGCCACTCGGCAACGGCCGCATGGGCGCGATGGTCTTCGGCGGGATCGAGGAGGAGCGGCTGCAGCTCAACGAGGGCACCCTCTGGACCGGCGTCCCGCACGACTACGACCGTCCCGGCGCGAGCCAGTACCTCCCGGAGATCCGCCGGTTGCTGTTCGAGGGCAAGGAGGCCGAGGCAACCCGGCTCGCCGACGAGCACTTCATGGGCGACCCCGTCCGCCAGCAGGCCTACCAGCCACTTGGCGACCTGAACCTCGCATTCCCGGAGGTCACCGGCGCGGAGGACTACCGTCGGGAGCTGGACCTCGCGACGGGGACCGCACGCGTCCGCTACCGCTCGGGCGGAACGACGCTTACCCGCGAGTGCTTCCTCTCGGCCCCGGACCAGGTGCTCGCCGTGCGGCTCGCGGCCGACACGCCGGGCGGGCTCACGTTCGAGACGACGCTCACCACGCCGCACCCGCACGGGGCGCCGGCATTGGAGGACGGCGCCCTCGTCCTCCGTGGACGATGGGTCGGCGACGGTGAGGCGCGCGAGCTGCAGGCGGGGGTCGCGGGCGAGGGCATCCGGTTCGGGTGCGGCCTCACCTGGCAGGTCGAGGGCGGGACGGTCGAGGTGGCTGACGGACGCCTGAGCGTCCGGGGCGCCGACAGCGCCGTGCTGCTGCTCGCGGCCGCGACGAGCTACCGCAACTACCGGGACATCGGCCAGGACCCGAGCCCGCTCTGGCGCGGGCGCCTGTCGGCGGCCCAGGCGCGCAGCTACGACGAACTCCGGCAGCGCCACGAGGACGACGTTGCGCGGCTGATGGGTCGCGTCGAGATGACCCTCGGCGACGTGACGGCCTCGGCGACGCCGACCGACGAGCGCCTCCGTGACGTCCAGCAGGGCGCGGACGACCCCGACCTATGCGCGCTCTACTTCCAGTTCGGCCGGTGGCTGCTCTCCGCGTGCAGCCGGCCGGGCGGCCAGCCCGCGACGCTGCAGGGGATCTGGAACCAGGACCTCGTGCCGGCGTGGGGCTCGAAGTACACAACCAACATCAACACGGAGATGAACTACTGGCCCGCGGAGACCTGCAACCTCTCCGAGTGCCACGAGCCGTTGTTCGACCTGCTCGACGACATCCGCGTGACGGGGGCCAAGACCGCGCGGGAGTACTACGACTGCGGCGGGTGGGTGCTCCACCACAACACCGACGCCTGGCGCGGAACCGCACCGGTCGACGGCGTCTGGGGCGTGTGGCCGATGGGCTCGGCCTGGTTCGCGCGGCATCCGTGGGAGCACTACCTGTTCACGCGGGACGAGACGTTCCTCCGCGAGCGGGGATGGCCGATCATGCGCGGGGCCACGCGGTTCATCCTCGACTTTCTCGTCGAGGCGCCGGAGGGCACGCCGGTGGCGGGCACGCTCGTGACGAGCCCCTCGCACTCACCCGAGAACAGCTTCCAGAAGCCCGATGGCTCGCGGTCGATGTTCACGTACGCGGCGACGATGGACCTGATGATCGTCCGCGACCTGTTCACCAACTGCCTGGCGGCCCTCGATGTGCTCGGGGGCGAGCCGGAGCTGCGGGCGGAGATCGAGAGCGCGCTCGCGCAACTCGCTCCCCTCCAGATCTCGCCGAAGGACGGCCGGCTGCAGGAGTGGGTCGAGGACTACGCCGAGCCCGAGCCCGGCCATCGGCACATCAGCCACATGTACGGGCTCTACCCAGCCGATGATCTCACCCCGCGCGGGACGCCCGAGCTGACGGCCGCGGCCCGTAGGAGCCTCAAGTATCGGCTCGCCCACGGCGGCGGCGGGACGGGTTGGAGCCGCGCCTGGGTCTGCGACCTCTTCGCGCGGCTTGGGGACGGCGACCAGGCCTACGCGAACCTGAAGCAGCTCCTCGCGCGCTGCACGCTGCCGAACCTGTTCGACAACCACCCGCCGTTCCAGATCGACGGCAACTTCGGCGGGACGGCGGCGGTCGCCGAGATGCTGCTCCAGAGCCACACCGGCGAGATCGAGCTGCTCCCGGCGCTCC
>CAZRDB010000102.1:0-17668 GCA_964598695.1 uncultured Armatimonadia bacterium | reverse complement strand
CACGCCGGACTCATCTCCGACAACCAACTGCGGTATTTGAGAAGGACTCATTAGGGCTTCTTCGGCGGCTCGGTGGCGGGCGGAGCCGACTCGGTCTTGGGCTGCGCGGCGGCCGCGGCGGCCTTGGCCTTGTCCTTCTCGTCGAGGGCCTTGAGCACCTCATCGGGCGCCTGGCCCGACTTGGCGATCAGCTCGCGGACAACGTCGTAGTCGGAGTCCTGCGCGGGCTCGAAGCCGGTGACGTCGGAGAGCGCGGCGGCATCCTCCGCGCCCTGCGGCGTCTTCACCCACTCGAGAATGGCGTCGACGATCTTCTGCCTCAGCTCGGCCGGGAAGCCGGCGCGGAAGGAGAGGTTGTCGTTGGGGATCCACTCGGTGAAGGCGACGGTCTTCAGCATCTTGTCGGCATCGGGGTGGAGGCCCAGGAGGTCCTTGCGAGCGTCCTTGATGTTGCCCTGGTCATCGGCCGGGCTCCAGTAGGCGCATCCGACGTCGGCGGTCCCCTGGTAGACCATGAGCATCGACTTGTCGTGGCCGCCGGCGAAGACGAACCGCTTGGGGGTGACCCCCTGGGCCGCGAGCATCGCCGAGGGGTAGATGTAGCCGGAGGTGGAGGCCGCGTCGGTGTAGGCGATCGTCTTGCCCTCGATGTCGGCGAGACTCTCGATGCCGCTGTCGGCGCGGGTGACGAACATGCCGCGGTAGGCCTTCTGGCCGCGCCGGATGCACATCAGCGAGACCTCGGCCTGGTAGCGGTCGTGGGCGATGATGTAGGCGTAGGTCGGCATCCAGGCCAGGTCGACCTTGTTCGAGCCCAGGCCCTCGACGACGGCCGCGTAGCTCGGGGCCACCTCGACGTCGACCTGGACGCCGAGCTTGTCGGTGAGGTAGTCGGCCAGCTTGCGGCCGTGGGTCGTGACCTTGCCCGCCTCGATCGAGGGGACGAAGAACATCTTGATCGGGCCCTTGACCTCGGTCGCGGGCTGCGCCGCGCCGGAGGCGGGGACCGAGGCCGCCGGCGTCGCGGGAGCGGCGGCTCCCTGGGCCGCGGGCTTGCAGCCCGTCACGGCGAGCACAGCGCACGCGGCGAGCGCGGCGCAGACGAGCAGCCAGCGGGATGTCGTCATACCGTGGTTCCTCCTCTTGGACGGGCGGGAGCGCTCCGTGGCTCCCGCGCAGAGACAAGGGAAGCCGCTCGCGGCGCGGCTGTCAAGCGCCAACCGGGCCGCCCGGGGCAGTCGGGCCTTCCCCCGGCGGGAGCCGCTCTCTACAATCCCAGCATGATGGATGCGACGACCTTCGCGAAGACCTTCGTGGCGCTTGTGGCCATGATCAACCCGGTCGGGGCCGTGCCGACGTTCCTGGCGATCACCGACGGCCTCGCCTGCAAGGAGCGCCGCCACATGGCCTGGCTGGCCGCGCTGGCCGTGGGCTGCCTGTTGGGCGGCGCCGTGATCATCGGCGACTCGATCCTTCGCATGTTCGGCGTCAGCATGTCGGCCTTCCGCGTCGCCGGCGGCATCCTGCTTCTCCTCATGGCGATCGCGATGCTCCACGGCGAGACGGCGGGGGGCGTTCGCGCGGCGAGCGACGAGGCCGCGGCGGCCCAGGCCGACCGCAAGGAGGTCGCGATCGTCCCGCTCGCGTTGCCACTGCTGGCGGGACCCGGCTCGCTCAGCACCATGGTGCTGTACTCGAACCAGCACCCCGAGCTGCTGGACAAGGCGCTGCTGGTGCTGGTCGCGGCGATGGTCGGCGCCACGGCGTGGCTCACGCTCCGGGCGGCCGGGCCGATCGGGCTGCGGCTCGGGCGCACGGGCATCCTGGTCTTCACGCGCCTGATGGGCCTGTTCCTCGCCGCGATCGCCGTCGAGTTCATCATGGACGGCCTCACCGAGCTGCTCCCCGGCCTCGCGGCGCGGTAACGCCGCGCGCGATGCTCGGGCCGGGCAGGTGGCCGGCCGGGGGGCGCGAAACGCTTCGCGGAGGTGCCCCATGGCGAAGGCGCGACGCGTACGCGGTCTCACGCCGATGATCCCGTTCCGCTCGGCGGCGGCGCGGATCATCGCCACCAAGTACGCCGAGATGGTGGCCTACACGGAGGCGGCCATCTCGGGCCACGATCCCGTGGCCGTCCACGACATGCGCGTCGCCTGCAAGCGGCTGCGCGAGGCGATCAACGTTCTGGGCGGGGCCTTCGGCCGCTCGAAGATCCGCTCTCCCCGCGCCGACGTCGAGGCGCTGAACGATGGGATGGGCGGGGTCCGCGAGAGCGACGTCTTCCTCCAGTGGCTCGAAGAGGCCGAGGCCGCGCTCGCGAGCGACGCAGCCGCCCTCCATGCCATCGAGGTCGTGCGGCGTCAGACCGAGGAACGGCGGCAGGGGGAACTCGCGGAGCTGGAGGAGCTGTTCGCGGAGCTGCTGCCCGAGCGGCTCGCGAGCGACATCGCGGTGCTCTCCGGCAAGGCCGTGCTGCGGGAGGCGATGCGGGATGGCTAAGCCCTCGCCGGTCCCGGGCCTCCGGCCGAAGGAGGATCTTGCCGCGAACGCGCGCCGGATCCTGCTCTGCCGGCTGGCCGATGTCATCGCCTGGGCGCCGCACGTTCTCGATCCCGCCGACCGCGTCGGGCTGCACGATCTGCGGATCGCGATCAAGCGACTCCGCTATGCGCTGGAGTTCCTCGGGGCGGGTCTCCCGACGAGTGTCGACCGCAAGCGCTTCCTCGGCGCCGCCGTCGCCCTGCAGGAGAGCCTGGGCGCGGTGACCGACTGCGACGCCCATCTCCGTCGGCTGGCCGACGCCGGCGATCAGCTCCCGCGGAACGAGCGCGCGGGGCTGGAGCGCCTCGCCGCCTTCGCCGAGGCCCAGCGTACGGAGTGCTACGAGAGCGCCCGGGCCCTGGCGCTCGGGCAGTTCCTCGAGGGCGTGTGGGCCGAGCTGCTGCACTCGCTCGTCGACCCGTAGCCGGGATGATGCCAGCCGGACGCGGAGTGCCGCGCCCGGCCGGCGCCAGTCCGGGTCAGCCCTGCGCGGGCTTGAGGACGACCGAGCGCAGGTTCATCAGTGCGAACCCGGGCATCTTCGTTCCCTTGAGGCTCGCCTCAAGCTTGGCCGCATCGGCGATCGTCAGCCGGCCGAGCGCGACGGTGCGGTAGTCGTCCCATCCGGCGGTGGCCTCGGTGCGGCCCGCGAGGGTCTGGTCGCCCACGGCGACCGTGAACTCGGCGTTCTCGGTGCCCGGCGCCGCGGCGTAGGTCACCTCGACCTCGAACGTGCCGGGCCTGTCGACCTTGACCTGCCACCGGACGGAGTCGGCCATGTCGGTCCAGTAGCCGATGTTGGCCTCTCCGCCGCGCGATTCGAGCCGCGCGGTCTTGCCGACGACCTCCGCGTCGCCCGCGCTGAGTCGGATGGTCCCGTCGGCTTCCTGGACGAGCGAGGGCGCAACGGTCTCGGGCGTGCCGACGATCTCGAGCACGACGACGCTGGCGATCGGGTCGGGCGCGGTCCGGGGCACGCGAACGGTGATGCCCTCGGTCGAGGAATCGAACGTGAGGTCGGTCCGCGGGTCGGCCAGGAGCGAGGCCCGCACGACGGGGCTCACGAGAGGCACATGCAGGCGGCCGTCGCGGGGCCAGTCGAACACGCTGAGGTAGAGCCGGCCCGGCTTCTGCGTGCAGCGTCCCCAGGAGAGCTTGACGAAGGGGCTGGCCGTGGTGCCGTAGATCGCCTCGCCGTTCTGCTTCATCCACCGCCCGACCGTCCGCAGGCGTTCGATGCTCGGCTGCGGGATCTCCCCCTCGCAGGTCGGCCCCACGTTGAGCAAGTAGTTGCCGCCCTTGCTCGCGATGTCGATCAGGTTGCGGATGAGCGTCTCCGGCGACTTCCAGTTCTCGTCGTAGGACTTGAAGCCCCACGTGTCGTTCATCGTCATGCAGGTCTCGAAGTCGCGGCCGTCGGGGTAGCCCGTCGGGGGGATGAACTGCTCCGGTGTCTCGGTGTCGCCCTCGAACCCGCCGCCCAAACGGTTGTTGGTGACGATGCCCGGCTGGAGCTTGGTCAGCTCGAACAGCGGCGCGGCGCGCTCGGGGGTCATATCGACCGGGGTGTCCCACCACAGGACGGCGATGGGGCCGTAGTTCGTGAGGATCTCCTTCACCTGGGGGATGGCGATGTCCCGGAGGTAGTCATCCATGCTGCCGTCTTGGGCCGGGTCCCAGTGCCCCCCGGCCGCGGCTCCGCCCGGGTGGTGCCAGTCCTGGGCCTGGGAGTAGTAGAAGCCGAGCTTGATCCCGTGCTTCCGGCAAGCCTCGGCCAACTCGGCGAGCGGGTCGCGCTGGAACGGCGTCGCGTCGCGGATGTTGTACGGCGAGGCGGCCGAGCGGAACATCGCGAAGCCGTCGTGGTGCTTCGAGGTGATCACGATGTACTTCATCCCGGCGTTCTTCGCGAGCGAGACCCACTGCTCGGCATCGAACTTCACGGGGTTGAACTGCTCGGCATAGGCGGCGTAGTCGGCCACGGGGATCCTGGCCGAGTTCATGATCCACTCGCCGATGCCCCCGATCTGCTGGTCCTTGTAGGTGCCGGCGGGGACGGAGTAGATCCCCCAGTGGATGAACATGCCGAACCGGGCTTCGCGCCACCACTGCATGCGCGCGTCGCGCTCGGCGCGGGTCTCGGTGGGAGGCTGTTGGGCCTGGCAGGGCGGCGGGGAGTTGGCCGCCAGGAGGAGCGCAAAGAGGGCAGTCGCGACAGACAGCGTAAGGACTCTCGGTCTCACCGGACTCCACCTTCCCGGCTCGGCGAGGGAGCGCAACCGGGCCGAAGCCAAGTGTAGCACCGCGAGGCGCCGCCGGGACATCGCTTGGAGACGAGTTCGCTCTTCGCTCTTGCGCGCGAGAGCCTACGAGGGCTGCTCTAGCCGTCCCCGGCCACGTACTCGCGGATCCTCCGCATGCCCCGGTGGTATTCCGCCACCTGGTCGGGCTCGATCGCGCGGTCGAGCACCATCAGCTCGTCGAGCCGAAAGGGGCCGCCGATGGTGAGTGTCGTGAGGTTGTCGCTCTCCGCGAACTCGCGACCCGTGAGCGTGACCTGGCAGACCGGCTCGCCGTCGGTGTAGACCTGGATCTCCTGCGCGCGGCGGAAGACCACCGTCTCGTGGTGCCATGCGCCGCGCGTGAGCGCCAGGTGGGCGGCGAGGTCGGGATCGTACAGGTTGTTGACGTTCTGGATCCCGGCGAAGTAGTAGACCTGGAACACCCCGGTCGGACGCTGGAGCGCGCACCACTCGCCCTTGCCGCGCACGAAGTGGCTCACGAGGCCCCCGCCACTCAGCGCGAACAGCTCGAAGCCGCCGTCGATGGGCAGGTCCTCCTCGAGCGCCCACCAGAACGAGAGTGTCAGGGGGCGGTGGGGCGACAGCGCCGCGCCACGGAGCAGCAGCGGGGCCTGCCAACCCCCGATCGACAGACCCTTGCCGAGGAACCCCTCGTCGACCGGGGCGAGCGGAGCGGCCGTCTCGCTGTGCGCGCCCTGCCGCGCGCTCGGGTCCACCGCGAGACCGGCCGCGTTGGCCTCGGGCTGCTCGAGGGGGCTCTCGAAGCCGTGGTAGTACGCGACGGCGGGTTCGAGCCACGGCGGGCCGTACACCTCGGCACGGGCGGGGGGGAGGCACAGGAGGGCGAGCGGCACCAGCCAGAGCAGTCTCATCGGGACACCACCCGCACCAGGCGCACGTCGTGCTTGCCGAGGCGGAAGCGCACGTGGTCTCCGTCGACGGCCAGCTCCTCGCCCGTCTCGGCGTCGATCACCCGGTAGCCGGCCCCGAAGCCGAGCGCCGCGGGCTCGATCGTGAGGTCGACGGCCCGCTCCTCGGGCGCGTAGCTCACCACGGCCGCCACGGCGCGGTCGCCGGGAAGCGCGTAGACGATCGTCGGGAGATCGGGGTCCGCGGCGCGAATGGGTGGCGGCTCGTCGTCCCAGTACCGCCAGACCCGCAGGCGCGGGTCCCCCAGCAGTTCGTCGATCGGCGCGCACAGCGCGAGCTGCGCCTTCCCCGTCTCCGACCAGCCCGGGTAGGGGCAATCCAGCTCATGCACGAGCGCGCAGGCCGCGAAGGTCCGCGCGATCCACGGGTCGTCGGCCTGGGGGCCGTGATCGTTGAGCAGCACGGGCCAGACCCCGGCCAGATCGCCGTTCGAGACCATCAGAATGTAGTCGCGCGAGAAACGGTCCTGAGCATCGCCCTCGGAGTACTTCCACTCCCAGTCGTACTGGACCGTCGCGAACGAGAGCAGGGGGAGGATCGCGGTCGAGGTCATGTGCGGCATGGTGATCGGCGGCATCCCGCGCTCGTTCATCATCTGGAAGGTCCGCTTCGCGAGCGCGCGCAGGCCCCAGAGGCCGGTCGAGGGGACGACGGCGCCGTCGGGCCGGCGGTAGGCCGACGTCATCTCGGTGTTGTAGTCGCCCACGAGGAACCAGTTGTCCCAGTAGACCCCCTGGTTGCCGCCGATCTCGAACGACTTCGCATACCAGTAGACGGCGTGGTCGATGTACGACTCGCTCGGGACGATCTTGATCTCCCAGATCCCGTCGCCTCGCTCCACCGAGCGCCAGTCGGTGAGCGCCCACTCGTCCTTGAATGTCTCGAACTCCTCGGCCGCCTGGTAGCTCGCGCGGTTGTAGTAGTAGACCATCCTCGTCCCGTACCGGCCGGTGAGGTTGTGGCGGGCATGCGCCTCGGCCGTCTGCACGCGCTCGGCGCCGTAGGGCTCGAACCAGGGACGGATGCGCTCGACGACCCGCGCGATCTCCTCGTCGCTCAGGTGCTCACGGTTGCCGCGCGCGATCATCTCCCACAGGTACAGGTCGCGGCCCGCCGGGTAGACGCTGCCGCAGTCCCCGAGCGCCAGCCAGTTGATGTCGGTTCCGAGCAGCGAGTAGTTGTCGCGGCGCCATCGGTGGCGCCAGTCGTCGGGGATCCGTGGCTTCACGGGCGCCGCGAGCAGGCCGAACGTGATCGTGCGTGGCGCGTCCACGACCGTGGGCCGGTTGACCAGATGCACGCGGATCTCGGCCCGGCCGGGGGCGCGGACGATCTCCACGTTCGGCGTCGCCGGGTCCCAGCCCCAGCCGCGGTCGTTCTCGGCGAACCAGCAGAGACCACGCGTCGGCGTCCCGAGGTAGAGGTACGTGCAGAAGCCTTCGGGGAGGTCGTTCGCCTGCACCGCCTGCGAGGTCCACACTGTGCCCTCGCCCTCCGGCAGGCGCGCGTAGAGCGTGTTGCGGATCCCGTCCCCCATCGCGTGGTAGTGGGTCGCTTGGTCCTCTCGGAGGGGAATCGCCAGGTCCAGACCGTCCACCGTCCGCCCCTCGGATGGCGCGAGCGTCACGTCGACCCGCATCGTGCCATCGTAGTCCCAGGTCGAGCGCACCGTCCCTCGCAGCGCGCCCCGCTCGATCGTCGTCTCGGCGACCGTCTCGTGGCCCTCGGTCCGCGTGAAGCGCAGGGGGCCACCCGCTGCCGGTCCCTCGGGCGTCTCCCAGCGCATCGGGCCGGCGAGCAGATCCTCGCCCCGGGCGTTCGCCTGCGCCCACAGGCCGTCGTCGGCCATCTCGTGGCTCCGCAGCACGGTCGAGACGCGCTTGCCCGCGACTTCGATCGGCGTGAACGGCGGGTAGACCGTCGTGCTCCTCCCCAGGTCGTTGTGCTCCCACGGGAAACGGGTCCGCTCGAAGCCCTTCACGACCTCCCGGTCCGGGACCCCGGGCCCCGTCGCTCGCAGGGCGATCTCGTACGGCCCCTCGAGTCTGGGGAGGTCGGTCACGATCTCCTGGCGGCCGTTCACGAGCGCGTCGAAGGCGAGTTCACGGACCACCGCGCCGCCCTGGGTGCGTACGACGCCGCGCAGCGTCTCGAGCGTGGCGTCCTTGGGGAGGTTCGAGACATCGGCCAGCACCCGAAGCCGGTTGCGGTACGGGTAGTAGGCGAACTGGAAGTCGACGGGCGGGATCGCCCGCTCCTCGGTCACCCAGGTCAGCGGCCCGAGGCGCTTCCACGCGCTCACGCGGTCGAGGTACACCGTCTGGCCGTCCGGCGAGGTCACGCGGGCCGCGAGCGTGTGCCGGTTCGTGCTGTGGTCCTCGACCGCCAGCGCCACCTCGCGACTCTCGCCGGGCGCGAGATCGAGGAGCAGCTCCTCGGCCAGGGGCGGCATGAGGTCGCGCTCCAGCCGCAGCGAGGCCCGCACCGGGAGCGCGGTGGCGGCTGGGTTGCGGAGCACGAGCACGGAGCACACGCGGCCGTCGAACGGGTCGTCCCGCTGCTCGAGCGCCACCGCGGGCGCGCCCCGGCGGAAGCGGAACACGTCGGAGGGTCGGTACTCGCCCTGGCCGAGCGAGGAGAACGCCCACTCCTGCTTCCAGTTGCGGCAGAGGTTGATCGCGAGCGCGAGCCCATCGGCCGCCCGGCCGGGGCACAGCTCCGAGAGGGCGATCGCGACCTCGCAACACCACTCGCCCTGGGCGATGCCGTTGGCGACCTCCCACGCGCCGCGCCACGAGGCATCCTCCGGCGCGCCGCCGTAGGGGTGGCGGCGGAACCAGCGGCGGCCGAGGGGGTTGGCGAGCATCTGGAGCCGCGCGCCGCTCTCCGCGCCCGGGGTGGGGTCGATCCAGACCTCGACCGAATCGTCGAACACGAGGTTCTCGGAGTCGCGCTCGCACGCGGCCAGCAGCGTGCCGCGATCGGGGAGTCGGCTTCGGATCGCGAGATACAGGTGGGTCTCGGTCAGAAGCACGGCCCCGCTCGCCCGCCGCTGCTCGAGCAGGCCCTCCCAGCCGAAGCCGTCGAGCGAGACGGCGTCCCGCCACTCCTCGGGATCGAACCGGCCGTCGAGGGTAGGGGGGCGATCACAGACGGGCGCGACGTACTCGCCCGCGCACGCGGGCAGGGCGATGCACGCCAGCACCCCGGAGACCAGGAGTAGTCGGACACGGCGGACAGGCGGCACGGCAGGACCTCCCAGCGTGATCAGGGCTGTGGGCGGCCTCTTCGCCGACGCGCGGGGCCGACCTGCCGCTCGAACCCGGCCCCGCATCGGGTCATTGAGCAGATGGAGAACCTCTCACGGACAAGGTCGGCCGAACGCGATGCACACCACACCTCCAGCCAGCCGGTTGAGGCTCGGATGCCTCGTCGGCGCTCTGCTGCTGCTCGGCCACGGAGCGGCTGCCGAGCCACGCGTGGGGGCCGCGATCGAGCGCGACGCGGTCCTCCGCGCGTTGACCGACAACGCCGACACCGAGGAGGGCGCGGCGCGACGCATTCGCCTGTTCGAGGCCGTCTTCGGCCCGCGCGACGCCTACGCCGCGACCGTCGCGGTGGGCGCGCCCCTCCCGACGGCCTGGCTCGAGGCGGTCATCGCCCACGGCGCGATGCCCGTGATCACCGTCGAGGAGCAGCCCGGTGTCGACTGGCGCCCGACCGTCGAGCGCCTCTCGACCGCGTTGGCCGGACTCGACTGCGAGGCCTGGGTGAGCCTGTTCCCCCTGCGTGCGGAGGGCTCCATCGGCGCGACGGTCGCGCGGCAGGAGGAGGCTGCTGCAGTCGTGCGCCGTCTCGCGCCGCGCACCGTCCTCATCCGTGCCGTTGATACGCGAGCCGCCTCGAGCGCGGAGGACCTGTGGCGGCAGGGCTCCGGCTACGACGTCTGCGGGATCGAGATCGCCGTCGGTCACACCGAGTGCCAGGGGGCACGCGATGTCGGCACCGAGCTGGCCTCGGTGCTGGCCGCACGCCCCGGGGCCGCTCCCGTGGCCATCACACGCCTGAGCGTCGCCCATGAGTGCGGAGGGTGCAAGAGCCGCTTCCCCGAGGCTGCCGCAAACCGCCTCGCGGGCCTGCTCGGCAGGCTGCGGCAGTCGCCCGACATTGGCCTTCTGGTGCTGGACTCCTCCGACACGGTCGCGCACGGCGGGGCGCTCGACTGCGGCCTCCTCGCGAGCAGCACCGTCGCCGACGCCTGCCGCGCAGCGCTGCCCGCGGCCCCGGCCGCTGGGCCCTCGCCGACCGCCGTTGCCGCGCCCGTCGACCCCACGGCACGGTGGACCGTGGCGATCCTCGTCTTCGGCCTCCTGCTCACCCTCTGTGCGGTCTGGCTGGCCGGCAGGCTGCGGCCCACCCCGCCGCGCGGGGCCTTCCCGGCCGAGCCTCGCGGCAACCGCTGGAGCTGGGCGGGCGCGCTGTTTGTGCTGGCGGGTCTCGCGCTGCTCGCTTACCCGTGGCTGACCTCGCTCGCTCGCGGCGCAAGGCCGGACGGGCAGGGCCCGCAGCCCACGCGCGGCTGGCTCGTTGCCGCCTCCCGCGCCGAGGCCGCGTCCAGCCTGTGCATGCCGCCGTTTCGGCTGGAGATCCCGGCGATCGAGCTGTCCGAGAGCGTCGGCAGCGATGCCACGGTCGAGAACCTGCGAGACGGCCCGATGCACTACACGGGGACGGCGCTCCCTGGCGAGCCTTCGAACTGCTGCATCGCCGGCCACCGCAGCACCTACGGCGCGCCCTTCCGACGGCTCCTCGAGCTGCGCCCGGGCGACGAGATCGTCCTCGCCGGTGCGGCCGGCGGCTTCCGGCGCGTCTACCAGGTCGCCTGGGTGCGCGCCGTCGACGCTGCCGACGGGCGCTACCTTGCTCCGACGCCGACCGAGGCCCTGACCCTCTCGACCTGCCATCCGTTCGGCCTGGCGTCGGAGCGGCTGATGCTGCGCGCCTACCCTGGAGCGATCGGGGCCGCGGCGGCCCATAGCCGTCCGCTCGACGAGCGCTTCCCCACGGGACGCCGCCGGCTGTTCGCCCGCCACGGGCTCGCGGCCGGTGAGCGGGTTGCGTGGGTGGAGCTGCTCGATCTCCCTTCCCGCGAGCGGACACCGGCCGGGATCGGCTGGGCCGAGCGGCGCGGCATGGGCGGGGTGGAGCCGGCTCCCTCGAGCCATTGGAGTCCGCCTCGGCTGCTCGGGCCGGCGGACGCGGCGCGCGAGGGGGAGGGCCGATGAGACGCTCGGGCGCCCTCTGGACCACCCTCGCTCTCACCTCGCTCGTGGGCCTCGCGATGGTGCTTGCCGCGGCCTCGATGGCCGGCTCCTGGCGTCTCCGCGAGCGCTGGCGCTCGCGCGAGTTGGAGCGCGAGGGCTTCCACCAACTCGCCATGGGCGAGCGCGGTCTCGCCTACGCCCGGTTCGAGGCCTCCGCGCACTACCAGCCGAGCGGCGATACGGTGCGGGGGCTGCGGCAGTGCGGCACCGAGGCGCTCGGGCGCCACGGCGAGGAGCCCGTCGCCCGCGAGGCCTTCGCGCTGCTGTGCCGGATCGACCCGCACGATCCCGAGGCCTGGTTCGCGCTGGGAACCGCGGCAGCAGCCTGCACCGACTACGGGCAGGCGGTCGAGGCCTTCGAGCAGGCCGCGCGGCTGCGCCCGGCGTGGCTCGAGGCCGAGGCCAACCGCGCGATCTGCCTCGTCTGGGGGGGCCACCCCGCCCGCGCGCGGGAGGCGCTGGCGGGTGTGATCGCGCAGTTGCCCGATCCGCCCGTGGAGTTGCTCTGCGCCCTGGGCCGCGCCGAGCTGGACCGGAGGCCGGCCGACCTTGTCGCGGCGCGCGCGGCCTTCGCGAGGGCGTTGGCGATCGACCCGCGCTCGGCCGAGGCCTGCGTCGGGCTGGCGCTCGCGGCCGACGCGGCCGGCGACGCGAAGGAGCGTGAGAGCCAGCTCGCCGAGGCACGCCTCCTCGACCCCAACTCGGCCGACGTGCTGGTGACCTCCGGCGCCCTGCGCGCCCGTGCCGGCGATGAGAAGGCCGCGCGCGAGGACCTCTCGCTCGCGCTCGTGGTCGCGCCGCACCACGCGGTGGCGCACTACAACCTCGGCTGTCTCTACCTTCGGCAACGCGATGGGCGGAAGGCGGAGGCCCAGTTCCGCGCGGCGGTGGAGTCGAGCCCGGAGGACCCCCTCGCGCGGCTGGGATGGGCCCTGGCCCTGCGTCTCGAGGGCCGCTCGGACGAGGCCGAGGAGCAGCTCAAGGAGGCGCTGCGGCGCCGTCCTCCGCACGCGGCCGTGGAGCTGGCGCGGGCCGAGATGGAGAAGCTCCGGCCGGAGGAGCCCGAGGGCGGCGAGCGGATGTCGGCCCCCGAGAAGGAGCGGCGGCCGCTCCCTCGCACCGCGGCGGTCGAGAGTGCGGCCGCGGAGTCGGGCGAGAGCGCTACTCCTCGAAGTCCCGGTCGCTGAGTACGCGCTCGACGAGGTCGAGCACCTCGCGCGGCTCGAAGGGCTTCGTGAGGAACATGTCGGCGCCGAGGTCGTAGCCGAGCCGCACCGCCTGGGCCTCCGACCGCCCGGTGATGATGACGACGGGGATGTCGGCCGTGCGCTCCTCGGTCTTGAGGAGCCGCAGAGCCGACATCCCGTCGACGATCGGCATCATCAGGTCGAGAAGGATGACATCGGGCGCCTGCTCGTGTGCGGCGATCAACGCGTGTGCGCCGTCTCCGGCGAGGATCACCTCGTGGCCCTCCGAGGCAAGCACCACGCGGAGCATGCGCTGCACGCTCGGATCGTCATCCGCTACGAGCACCCGTGCCAAGCTCGCCACCTCATCTCGCGGTGTCCCCTACCTAGGATACCCCACTCGAAGGCGGAGGGGGCGGGGGAGGCGGGGGAACCGGCGGCGGAATCGTGGGATCGACGGCCGGGGCCGGCGTGGGACCGTAGCCGGCGGGGGGCGCGAAGCCTCCACCGGGGCTCGCGACCTCCCGCGGACGGCCGTAGACCACGTCGCGGTACGCGATCGCCATCACGAGCGCCTGGAACGGGTAGGCGAGCCAGCCGATGACCGGGATGCTGCCGGCGAGCATGATGACGAGGAGCATCACGGCCCACAGGCCGGTCCAGGCCCAGAAGTCCTGCTTGACGATCTCCCCGCTTCGCTGCATCGCGGCCCACCCGCCCTGGCGCTCCTCGACGAGGATCACCCAGGCGAGCGACCACAGGATCGACACGTAGAAACCGGGGATGAAGCAGCAGAAGAAGAGCAGGGCTCCAAGGACACCGGAGAGGAGCATCAGGCCCCACGACTGGGCGAAGAGCTGGAACCCCTGCCACAGCATCTCCATGCGCGGACTCTCGCCGCGTAGGCGCGCGCTGGCCGCGATGTACAGGCCGGCGTAGAGGGGCGGGAAGACAATGAGGCAGCTCGCCTGTCCCAGCAACAGCGCGACTGCGGCGAGCGCGAGCCACATCCCGAAGTCCTTCATGATGTAGTCCCAGGCCTCGCTGAGCCACTCGTTGAGTCGAACCATCCGGACCTCCTTCGCTCCCCCGCCCATGGCCACGCGCGAACGGTGGGAGCATTCGGCCGCCGGGGCCGAACCCCTCCCGAGGCAGGGACGCGCGGGCCGGACCCGGGTGGCGAGGAGACGCGGCGCGGGTGGTGCTTACGCCGCTACCTCGCAGGTGTTCTCTGCTCGATCTCCAGCAGGAGCTGCTTCAGCGCCAGGCCGCCGGCGTAGCCGTGGAGGCCGTCGGCGCCGAGCACCCGGTGGCAGGGGATGAACGGGGCGACGGGGTTGCGCTTGGCCATCACCTGGCCGACCGCACGCGCGGCGCCCGGCTTGCCGACGAGCGCGGCCACCTCGCCGTAGGTGCGCGTCGCGCCCCAGGGGATCCGCGCGACCTCCTCGAGCACCCGCGTCGTGAACTCCGGGTAGCCGCGCAGGTCGAAGGGGAAGTCGAACGAGGCCCCCTCCTCCCGGAAGTAGGCCACGAGCTGCTCGGTGGCGCGCCGGGTCAGCTCGCCCTCCGGCAGACCGACGCCGCGCACGTACGCGAGCGCCTGCTCCTTGGTCTCGCACGCGAACGCGGAGTCGACCAGGCCCCGCTCACTCGCCGAGGTTGCCACCCAGCCGCCCCGGGTCTTCCGTACCGTCGCCTCGATCGGGTCCGGTCTCTGCACGATGGGCCTCCTGGTCCGGTGTCGGCGCGCGGCCATGCCGCCGGGAGCGGCCCATGCCGGGCGCCTTGAGTGCGTGGTGGATCCGTTGCGCGGTCAGCACGTTCATCCCCTGGACCGCCGCCAGCTCGTCCACGGTCGCGTCGAGCAGCGCGCGCATGCTGGGGAAGTGGGCCAGCAGCGCCGCCTTGCGCTTGGGGCCGATCCCGGGGATGTCGTCGAGGACCGAGTGGGTCGCCGCCTTCGACCGTCGCCGGCGGTGGTGTCCGATCGCGAAGCGGTGGGCCTCGTCGCGGATATGGATCATCAGCCGGAGGGCGTCGTGGTCGAGGGGCAGCGCGAGCGGCTCCTCGCGCCCCGGGATCAGCAGCTCCTCCTGCCGCTTGGCGAGCGAGAGGACGGGGACGGTCACGTGCAGCTCCTCGAGCACCGCGCACGCGACGCCGAGCTGGCCCTTCCCGCCGTCGACCAGCACCAGGTCGGGCGCCTCTTCGAACGCCTCCTCGCCGGCCTGGAGCGCCTGGAAGCGGCGGAGCAGCACCTCGCGCATCATCGCGTAGTCGTCCGGGGCGCCCGTCTCCTCGCGCACGTTGAAGCTGCGGTACCGGCTGCGGTCGGGCGAGCCGTCAATGAAGACGACCATCGAGCCGACGGAGTGCTTCCCCTGCAGGGTCGAGATGTCGTAGCACTCGATCCGCCTCGGCGGCCGCTCGAGCCCGATGTGCTCGCCGAGAACCGCCGTCAGCGCCTCGGTCCGCATCAGGCCCCGCTCCCGCTCCATCTCCTCGCGCTCGGCGACCATCCGGGCTGAGTGCTCGGCGTTCTCGCATGCGAGCGCCACGATCCGTCGCTTCTCCCCGCGCTGCGGCACGTGGAGATGGACCTTCGACCCGCGCCGGCCGGAGAGCCACTCGGCGATCACCTCCGCTTCCGGCGGCTCGGCGGCGAGCAGCACCTCCTTCGGCACGAAGGCCGCGCGGGAGTAGTACTGCACGAGGAACTCGCCGAGGAGTTCACCGGGCTCGTGGCCCGCGGCGCGCCGGAGCGTGAACGGCTGCTGGTCGACCAGCCGGCCCGCGCGGACGAACAGCAAGCAGACCGTCGCGGTCTCCCCATCCTCGGGGTGGTAGAGGCCGATCGCGTCGTGGTCGGTGAGATCGGGGAGGATCACGTCCTGGCGCGCGATCGTCGCCTCGACGGCCCGGATCTGGTCGCGGAAGCGCGCGGCCCGCTCGAACTCCAGCGCCTCGGAGGCCGCCTCCATCTTGCCGCGCAGCTCGCGGACGACGTCGGTCGTGTGGCCCCGGAGGAACCGACTGACCCGTTTCATGGCGGCCCGGTACTCCTCGCTCGTGACGTAGCCGGCGCAGGGCGCGGGGCAGAGACCGAGGTGGTGCTCGAGGCATGGCTCGCGCGTGTAGCCCTCGCCGAGATCGAGCTTGCACGAGCGGAGGCCGAAGATCCGGCGGATCGCCTCGAGCATGCGCCGCATCGGCCGCGCGCTCGAGTAGGGCCCGAAGTACTCGTCCTTCCCGGCGTCGATCCGGCGGACGATCACGAGCCGGGGGAAGAGGTCGGACCAGGTGAGGCAGAGGTACGGGTAGTGCTTGTCGTCGACGAGCTTGCTGTTGTACGGCGGCCGGTGCTGCTTGATCAGGCTGCACTCGAGCAGCAGCGCCTCGAGCGGGGTGTTGGTGACCAACACCTCGATCTCGGCCACCAGGGGCACCATGCGCTCGATCCACGCCCCCCGGCCGCGCACCCCCGAGGCCGCGAAGTAGGAGCGGACCCGGCTGCGCAGCGAGGTCGCCTTGCCGACGTAGAGGACGTGGCCCTCCTGGTCGAGGAACCGGTAGCAGCCGGGGCGGTCCGGCAGGTCGGCGAGGCGATCGCGGAGGGTGTCGTTCATCGCGCCTTCCTGCCGTACGCGGCCTTCTTGCGGGTTGCGGCCTGCACCGGCGCGGTGGTGAGCGAGCGCTGGTCGGCCTTCAGCAGCCGCCGGAGCGAGGTCAGCTCATCGCGCAGCCGCGCGGCCTCCTCGAAGTTCAGCTCGGCCGCGGCCGCGAGCATCGCGGCCTCCTTCTCCTGCACGAGCGTCTCGAGATCCTGGTCCACGTCGTCGCCCAATGTGTCGCGGAGGAGGCCCCGGGCGGCCTCGTGCTGCTCGGCTTCGGCCCGCACCGTGTCGTGGACGGCCTTGCGGACGCTGGTCGGGGTGATCCCGTGCTCCTCGTTGTACGCCCGCTGGATCGCCCGGCGCCGGTTGGTTTCGTCGATCGCTTGGCGCATCGCGTCGGAGACCCGGTCGGCGTACATCAGCACCTGCCCGTCGACGTTGCGTGCGGCGCGACCGATGATCTGGATCAGCGTCGTCGGCGTGCGGAGGAAGCCCTCGCTGCCGGCGTCGAGGATCGCGACGAGGGCCACCTCGGGCAGGTCGAGGCCCTCGCGGAGGAGGTTGATGCCGACGAGGACGTCGAACTCGCCGAGCCGGAGGTCGCGGAGCGTCTCCGTCCGGTCGAGCGTGTGGACGTCGGAGTGGAGGTAGCGGACACGCACGCCCAGGTCGTCGAGGTACACGGTGAGATCCTCGGCCATCCGTTTCGTGAGCGTCAGCACGAGCGTGCGCTGGCCGCGCTCGGCCCGGGTCCGGATCTCGCCGACGAGGTCGTCGATCTGGCCGCGGACCGGGCGGACCTCGACGGGCGGGTCGAGCAGGCCGGTGGGACGGACGATCATCTCGACGACGCCCTCGGGGCCCGAGCGCTCGATCTCGTACTGCGCCGGCGTCGCCGAGACGAAGACGGTCTGGTTGAGCTTGGCTTCGAACTCCTGGTAGTTGAGCGGCCGATTGTCGAGAGCGCTCGGGAGGCGGAAGCCGTAGTCGATCAGGTTGTCCTTGCGGGAGCGGTCGCCGGCCCACATCCCGCGGACCTGGGGTACCGACTGGTGGCTCTCGTCGATGACCACGAGGTAGTCGGGCGGGAAGTAGTCGAGCAGCGTGAAGGGCGGCTCGCCCACCGCACGGCCCTCGAGGTGGCGGGAGTAGTTCTCGATCCCCTTGCAGGAGCCGACGACCCGCATCATCTCGAGGTCGGACCGCGTGCGCTGGTCGATCCGCTGGGCCTCGAGGAGCTTCTCCGAGGCTCGGAACCACTCGATCCGCTCCTCCAGCTCCAACTCGATCGCCTCGCAGGCGGTGCGGAGCTTCTCCTCCGGCACGACGTAGTGCGTCGCGGGGAAGACCTCGATCGTCGGCGGCTCGGAGAGCAGCTCCCCGGTGAGCGGGTTCCAGACGCTGAGCCGCTCGATCTCCTCGCCGAACATCTCCACGCGCAGGAGCACCTCGGCGTCGGCCGGGTAGATCTCGACGACATCGCCCCGGGCGCGGAAGCGCCCGCGCGAGAGGTACTCGTTGCGCATGTACTGCATCGAGATGAGCTGGCGCAGCATGTCGTCGCGATCGAGGAAGTCGCCGACCCGCAGCCGGAGCGCCATGCCCTCGTACAGCTCGGGCGCGCCGATGCCGTAGATGCAGGAGACGCTGGCGACGACGATCACGTCGCGCCGCGAGAGCAGGGCGTGGGTGGCGGCGTGGCGCAGGCGGTCGATCTCCTCGTTGATCGAGGAGTCCTTCTCGATGTAGAGGTCGGCCTGCGGGAT
>CAZRDB010000101.1:0-17714 GCA_964598695.1 uncultured Armatimonadia bacterium | reverse complement strand
CCACGGTGCGCGAGATGCTGTCCTCCGGGTAGACTCCGCCCCACTCCGACCAGCGACGCCAGCTCAGCTCCTCACAGGCGCCGTCGGCGAGCACCCGGATCCCGATCTCGCGGCACGGCAGCTCATCGCCCGAGTAGGCGTAGTCGTACCGGACCGATCCGTGCCCCGCGCGATCGAGCCGCCACACCGTGGTCCCGGCGAAGTTCTCGTACCGGTCGCGGACGGTGATCTCGAGCGCGCCGTCGGCCTCCTCGGCCCGGACCTCCTCGATGGTGCGCGAGGCGGTCGGCGGGAGCACCGCGTAGGGGAGGGCGCTCGGCCCGATCAGATCGCCGAAGTCGAACCGGGTCACGTGCGGCTGCGGGAAGGCGCGGAGCCGTACGCGCGTCTCGCCGTGGGAGAGGATGCGCCCCGTCCGCTCATCGAGCGCGAACGCGAAGCCGTCTCCCTCGACCGAGAGCCTCCCGTTGACCCTACGCCAGGCGGGGGCGCCGGCCGCGGCGGCCGGGACCTCGACACGCCGGCGCGCGCCGAGCGTGATCGCCGCGGCGGTTACGAGCGCGTCGTCCGGCCCGAATGCCCGCAGCACCAGCTCATCGCCCGCCGCCGCCAATGGCGGGAGCGGGACCGTGAGCGTGCCGTCCTCGCCGGGGGCCAGCGCGATCGACAGCGTCCCCTCCGCTTTGCCGAGCTGCCACGTGAGCCGCAGCTCGGAGAGGTCGGTGAACGCGTACCGGTTGCCGACGGGGACTGCCAGCGCGCGCTGCCCCGGCTCGAAGGGGAGCGTCCGGTGGGGGAACCGGATGGGGCTGTAGATCATCTTGGCGAGCCACCACTCGGGCTTGGGCCGTCGCCACGCGTCGATGAGCCCCCAGAACCCGTGATGCCACGAGTAGCCGACGCTCCTCCCGCCCGGGAGGTAGAACGTGTCGTCGAGGAACGCCCAGATGTCGCCGCCGATCACGCGGCGCGAGTCGAGGATCCCCTCCCAGGTCCCCGGCGGCATGCCGGGCTGCATGTAGGGCTCGTGGAAGTCCCTCGCGCACGCGGCGGCCCACTCCGAGCCGGGGTCGGCCTGGCCGGCGCCCCACAGCTCGCGCAGGCCGGGGTCGATCATCACGTCGGTCTGCTCGTGGCAGATGGGGAAGTTGTACTCGCCGAGCAGGATCGGTCTCGGGTCGCCGGGCAGTTGGTCGTCATACGGCCGCGGCGGGTAGTGGAGGTTGGCGATCTCGCAGATCGCCTTCGGATCCGGGTAGTTGAACGTGCGGGGTCGCGTCGGGTCCAGGTCGCGCACGAGCTGCGCCGAGACCTCGAACAGGGGGTTGAAGGCCGACTCGTTGGCGATCGACCACAGCAGCACGCTCGGATGATCGTGGCAGGCGTCGACCATCGCCGAGGTCGGATCGAGGTAGGCCCGGAGGTGGCTTGGGTCGCTCTCGGCCCCCACCCAGCAGAAGGGCGCCTCCACCTCGACGTACATCCCGATCCGATCGGCGGCGTCGAGCAGCTCCCGCGTCGGCGGGTAGTGAGCGGTGCGGATCATGTTGAGGTTGGCGGCCTTCATCAGCCGCACATCCTCCTCCGCCCACCGCGCGGTGGCGGCCCTGCCGGTGAGGGGATCGATCTCGTGCCGGCAGCCGCCCGCGAGCTTCACCGCCCGCCCGTTCACCAGCAGTTCGGAGCCGCGCACCTCGATGCGCCGGAAGCCCACCGCCCGCTTGATAGTCTCCAGCACGCGCCCGCCCTCCCGGAGCGAGAGCCGCATCGCGTACAGGTTCGGCTTCTCCGCGCTCCAGAGCCGGGGTGCGGCAACCCCGAGGCGCACGGCGTGCTGCGAGAGGCCCTCGGGCGGAGGTCTCAGCTCGATCCGAAGCGGCGAGCCGGCCACCGCCTGGCCGGCGCCGTCGCGCAGCTCCACCTCGAGCGCGAGGCGGCCGCACGCCCCCTCGGCCATGAGCCCGACCTCGAGCCCGAGCGACCCGCTCCGCAGGTCCTCGTCCAGCTCGGGCCGCAGGCGGAGGGTTGCGACGTGCGTCCGCGGGACCGCGTAGATCCGCACGCTGCGGTCGATCCCCGCGAGGCTGTGGAAGGCGTAGCCCGAGCTGTGGGAGAGCTGCTCCGACAGCGTCTCCGCCACCATCGCGAGGTCGAGCCGGTTGGCCGCGCCGAGCCGGACGTGGTCGGTGATCTCCCACTCGACCGGCGTGAAGAGCCGCTCGCTCCGGCCGAGCCGGCGGCCGTTCAGGGAGTACTCCACCCCGCCATGGACCGCGTCGAAGCGCAGGAACACCCGCATGTCGGCCCAGGCGGCAGGCGCCTCGAAGACCGTCGCAACCGCGACCGGCTGCGCGGGGTCGATCTCGAATCCCTGTTGGGCCCACTGACCGGGCACTTCGATCGGGCACCAGCCGTCGGCCGTGAGCGGCAGGCGCCGCGCCTCCGAGACGCCCTCGGTTCGGAGCCGCCATGTGCCGTCGAGCAGACGGCTTGGCGGGCCGGCGCCGGGCAGCTCGGCCGGGATCGGCACGTACCGCACGGGCTCAAACGCCAGGTCCTCGCGGGGGATCACCGCCGAGGCGCGCACGGAGCCGTCGGTCGCCTCCAACCGCGCGGCGCCGCGAGCGGCCGCCGCCTCGACCGCCGCCCGGGGCAGCGCGAACCGCCCGTCAGCCTCGGTCGTCGCCTCGGCGAGCACCTCGGCGTCGCCCTCGGCCCGCAGGGCCACCCGTACGCCGGCCGCCGGCTCCCGCGTCCCGCTGACCGCGCGGCCCGAGAGCGGCCCGTAGAGCCCCGCGAGGCCGACCAGGTGCAGCTCCGGCGGCACGGGGGCGTCGGTCCACAGCTCGACGGCCGAGACGACGGCGTTCGGGCCGCGCTCGAGCCCGAACTCGAGGCGTAGCACCCCGCCCGCGACCGCCTCGGGGGGGATCTCGAACAGGAGCCGCTCGACCCCGCCCCGCGGGAGGGCGTGCGCGCCGTGGAGCATCGAGCCGCCCATGCGCAGCGTCTGGACCCGCTCGTTGAACCGCTCGTTGGCGTAGGTCACCGCAATGATGTACCGGCGTTCCGGGTCGAGACCCTCGTACACGACGGGGAAGCCCTTCCAGTCCCACGAGACCGTGCGGGCGCGCTCGTCGCCGTCGACATCGCCGGGAGCGAACAGGGCCGAGCCGGCCGCCCCGATGTGCGGGTGGCAGCCGTCGGCGCCGCCGTCGTCGACGTGGAGCGGGAAGAAGCCGTCGGGCATCCGGGCGAGCGGGGGATCCATCGCGGGGAGGGCCTCCAGGGGCGCGAGCAGGGCGAGGAGCGTGGCCACGACCAGGGAACCGAGCGGCCGCTCCCTTCGGCGGGTGACGAGCGGACTCCGGGCCGGACGCAGACCGGGCATCGTGCCACCTCCGAGCAGCCGATCCCCACAGGCCCGTCTGTGCGCCACGGGGGAGTCGGCCACCTTCCCACGCAGCCTGGCAATCGGGGAGGTGGATCGGCCGTCCCAGCCGAATCGCCACACGGGAAAGGTGTCAGGCCAGGTGTCGCAGCAACCGAGAAGGCTCTCCAGCCTGCTGCCGGGTCGGCTGCCCGCCGAGTATGCCGCGGGCTTCGAGGGCGAGTGCGCGTACGGGAACTTCCTACGGATCCGGGCGGCCTTGAGCGGCCTGGCGCTGTGGGCCGCCTGCCTGCTCGCCGCCTACCTGTGGCAGAGGGCTCACCACACCGAGCCCGCCGGCTGGGACATCTACCACCTCCTCGACCTCATCCTCGCCGCGTTCCTCGCCCCCCTCCTGGCCACCGCCTGGCTGCTGCGCCCGGCCGACGCCGGCTCCGTGGGCAACCTCCACCGCGCTCTCGCGCTCATCGGCGTGGTCGGCATCCTCGCCTGGTCCGCGCTCGTCTCGGCTGTCGAACAGGTCGTCACGGGCGGGATGCCCACCCTCATCATCGCCTCCTGCGCCGTCGCGACGCTGCCCACCTACCCGGGGCGGCTCTCGGCCCTGATCTACCTCGTCGGCCTCGGCGCCTGGGCCGGCGCCGCCTGCCACCTCGGGGCCGATCCCGGCCTCCTC
Organism: uncultured Armatimonadia bacterium; assembly: GCA_964598695.1. Lineage (GTDB taxonomy): Bacteria > Armatimonadota > Zipacnadia > UBA1398 > UBA1398 > CAZRDB01. Next base: position 13,647 of record CAZRDB010000101.1, on the reverse strand, counting down.
CTCACGCGGGATGTCGCCACGCCCGGCCTGCTCTACGCCTCCTGGATCGTCTCCGTCGTGCTCTTCCACACGCGGGCCCAGGTCTACGCCGACAAGCGGCGCCTGGGCGAGGCCAACGCCGAACTGGCCCAGGTCGCCGCCGACCACCGGGACGCCCGCCGCGAACTCGAGGACCTGACCGGCGTGCTGGAGCTGCGTGTCCACAGCCGTACCGCCGAGCTGCGCGACGCCAACGAGCAGTTGCGCCGGCAGGTTGCCGAGCGCGAGCGGGCCGAGCGACGGCTGGCCGAGCGGGAGGCGATCTATCGAGCCCTTGTGGAGCACTCGCCCGACGCCTTCCTCCGCTTCGACCGCGGCCTGCGCGTCGCCTACGCCAGCCCCGCGAGCAAGGGCCTGCTCGGGCTGGCGCCGTCGGCCATGCAGGGCGCGACGCTGGAGGCCTGCGGCTTCGAGCCTGCCGCCGGTGAGGAGTGGACCGGCTGGGTCCGCGAGGTGCTGGACGCCGGCCGGGGCCTCCACCGCGAACTCCGACTCACGCTCGCCGACGGGCCGGTGGCGCTCGATGTCCGTCTCATCCCCGAGGCCGACGCGGAGGGCGCGACGGTCAGTGTCCTCAGCGTGGTGCGTGACGTCACCGGCCTGCGCCACGCCGAGGAGTCGCAGCGCCTGGCCTCGATCGGCCAGCTCTCCGCCGGCGTCGCGCACGAGTTCAACAACCTCCTCACCGCGATGGCCCTCTCGGCCGATATGGCCCGCTCCAGCGGCAGCGCCGAGAGCTACCACCGCCTGGCCGAGCTGGTGAGCGAGATCTCCGGCCGCGGCGCCGAGCTGTGCCGCAACCTGATGGCCTACACGCGGCCCGTCGCGCCGCGCCACTCCGAGACCCGGCTCGACGAGGTCTGGGAGTCGGCCCTCGCCCTGGTGAGCCAACAGCTCGCGAGCGCCGGGATCGCCGTCCGCCGGCAGTACGAGCAGCCCGCTCGGGCGCTCCCGATCGACCGCGGCCAGCTCGAGCAGGTCTTCCTGAACCTGCTGATCAACGCGTGCCACGCGATGCCCCAGGGCGGCGTGCTCACCGTCGGCACACGGCACGACGCGCCCGAGCCCGGCCACCTCACCGCCTTCGTCTCCGACACGGGGGTCGGGATCCCGCCCGAGAACCTCGCGCGCATCTTCGAGCCGTTCTTCACGACCAAGGACGGCGAGGGAACGGGCGGCACCGGGCTCGGGCTCTCGGTCTCGCGCCAGCTCGTCGAGGCCCACGGCGGCACGCTCCGGGTGACCAGCGAGGTCGAGTGCGGCGCCACCTTCGAGGTCACCCTCCCGCCCGTGGCGCCCGAACTCGCCCCCCCGCCGTCCGAGCCGGCGACCCTCGAGCCCGACCTCACTTGGCCCGCGCTCGCCGGTCGGCTGATCCTCGTTGCCGACGACGAGCGCATGCTGCGCGAGCTGATGGCCGACATGCTCACCGAGGCGGGCTGCCGCGTCCTGCTCGCTGACGACGCCACCTCCGCCGTCGACCTCCTCCGTACCCAGCCGTTCGATGCCGTGCTCTCCGACGTGATGATGCCCGGCGGGGGAGGGCGCGAGGTGCTCGCCGAGGTCGCCGCGATGGACGATCCCCCGCCCACCATTCTCATGACCGGCCGCCTCGAGGTGCACATCGCCGAGGACCTGCTCTCCCTCGGCGCCAGCCGTTGCCTCACGAAGCCCTTCAGCCGCGCCGCCCTGCTCCGCGCCATCGAGGAGCTGGTCGGCGAGACCGCCCCCAAGGGCGTGCTCTAGCTCCCCGTCAGCGCCTTCGCGAGCAGGATCGCGCCGCTCGCCAGCAGCAGCCCCGAGACCACCCGCGCGAACGCCCTCTGGCTGACCCGGCGCGCCGCCCACTCCCCGGCCCACGAGGCGAGCAGCGCTGTCGGCGCGAACCACGCCAGCAGCCACGCGACCCGCAGCGTCCACCCGCCCGTGCAGAGCCACGCCACGATCGCCGGCAGGTTCACGGTCACCCAGAACAGCGACAGGGTCGAGCGGAAGGTCTCCTTGCGCCCGATGCTGTGCTGGGCGTAGAGCACCAGCGTCGCGCCGCCGCAGGCGAAGGCGCCATGGATGAGCCCGCTCGCGAGCAGCAGGGCGATGCCCACCGCGTTCGGCAGGGGGCTCCGGTCGCCGTTGCTGCGCGCCAGCCCGAGGGTCCCGAAGACGAGCACGATCAGCGCGAGCGCCACCAGCAGCGGAGTGCGCGGCAGCAGCTCGGCCGCTGCCAGCCCCGGCGCCATCCCGAGCCCGGCCCACAGGACCATTCGGCGGTACTCGCGCCAGTCGGTCTCGCGCCAGGTGTAGGCCGCAACCTGTGCCCCCTGCAGCGTGCCGGTGACGCGGAGGAGCCCCACGCACAGCCGGAGGTCGCCCAGCACCCCCGTGAGCGGCGGCAGCGCAAGCAGCGTCGACCCGTACGCCGCCAGCGCGCCGAGGAAGTGCGTGACGGCGACGACGGCGAGGGCGAGCGCGAGTTGGAGGGGTGTGAGGTGCATCGGGCAGCGAGAGCGTACCACACGCGGCCCTCCCGCGGCAGCCCGGGCGATCGCGGGCAGAAGGCCGTGCCTCCCCGGGAGACGACCCCCGGGAGCCGCCTTAGCTCGGCAGGCCCTCCTGCGGCGAGAGCGCGACATGGGGCCCGGGCTCGTGGCGCGGGTCACTCAGTGCCCGGACGGCGACGATGGTAAGGAGCGAGAGCACGATCCCCGGGAGGAAGACCGCCGAGGTACCGAGCCGCCGGATGAGCAGCGCGCCGATGAGCGGCGCGACCGCGAAGGCCACCTGTACGATCGAGTAGTTGACCGCGATGTACTTGGGCGAGCGGCCGGGCGGCGCCATCTCGACGAGCATGTTGTAGCGACAGAGGATGGTCCCCGTGGCGCTGACGCCGACCAGCGCGAACGCGAGGCTCATCACGATCGGGCCGGGCGCGAGCCACGCCGTGACGCAGGCCGCGAGACCGAACAGGTGCGCGACCATCCACGGCCTGCGGTAGCCGATCCGGTCGGTGATGATCCCGAACAGGCACCCCGCGACGGCCGCGGCCGCCGCCTGGGCGCCCATGAACCAGCCGATGGTCGGCTCGGGGATCCGGAGCGTCTGGATGGCGTGCATCGTGAAGAACAGGTAGCTCAGCTCCGCCAGCGCGCACAGGCTGCTCGCGAGGATGAACCGCACGAGCCGGGGGTCCTCGCGCAGCAGCCGGAACGAGGAGAGGCCCGAGCGCGCCTCCTCCGCCCGCGCCCGGCCGCCGGTCCACTCCCGGACCCAGCCGAGGGGCAGCACCGTGAGCATCAGCACGGCGAAGCCGACCACCATCAGCGCCGAGTAGCCGAGGGGGAACTCGAGCTGCTTGAGGTTGGCCGAGGCCCACAGGCCGATGGGGAAGGCCATGACGGCGCTCACCCCGGCGCTGATCCCCCAGAGCCGGCCTCGCCGGTCGGGCGGCAGCGCCTCGCCGAGCAGCGCGCTGTAGCAGGGGAGGTTGAGCCCCTCGCACAGGGAGCGCACGGCCCAACAGAGGAAGAAGACCCACAGCATCGCCCTCGGGTTGTCCCGCGCCAGGGCCAGCGCGGCGAGCGCGATGACGAGCATGGGCACCCGCTCGAAGGTCCCGATCAGCACAACGACCGGCCCGCGGTGGCGCACGCGGGCGATCAGGTTCGGCGCCCACAGCACCGGCAGCCAACAGCCGAGCGCGTAGATCGTGCGCATCAAGGCCGTCGTGCGGGGATCGTCGCTGAGACGGAGCAGGAATGCGGACAGCAGGGTCTCCTGCGCCATGAAGGCCCAACCGAGGGGCCAGCCCAGCGCATCGATGAACATCAGAGGGAAGTTGCGCCGCACGCGCCGGCTGCAGTGGACCGGTTGGGCGTGCGCGCGAGCAGGCTGCGAGCCCTCGTGCTCCATGGGGTCTCTCATCCGCCGTCCACGAGCCGCAATTGTAGCACTCCGCCCTCGGAGCCCGATAGGACCTGGGGCGGGTGCGTCGCCGCCCTCCGGTCGCCGTGGCGACGGCCCAGGAACGGCGGAGCAGGGGGTCCCGCCTCCGCGGGCGATCGCGATGAGACAGACTCCGCCTCTCGGTCGCTCACGCAACAACCGCTCCGACGGAGCGGTGATCGCCCGCTCTGCGTCGAATACCCATCCGGCGCTTCGAGACGCGCCCGAAGGAGGACGCCAGGTGGTTCCCTCGCACCGCGCCGCACGCGCGACCGCCCTTGCCTTCGCGCTGGCGCTGCTCGCCGCCCTGCCGGCTCTCGCCGCGCCCGATCCCGTCCGCGTTCTGCTGCTCGGCGGCCTCAACACCCACGAGGGCCAGGACGCCTCTGGCGAGGGGCGCACGACGCGGCTGATCCGCCGCATCCTCGAGGAGAGCGGGCGGTTCACGGTCGATGTGACCATCGACCCCGCGGCGCTACGCCCGGAGACCCTCGAGCCCTACGCCGCCGTGATCGACAACTGGTCGAACTACCCCGCCGCCGAGCATCCCTGGGGCGCCGAGGCCGAAACGGCGCTCCTCGACTTCGTCCGAGGCGGAGGCGGCTTCGCCGTGATCCACGCCTCCACGGCCTGCTTCCCGACCTGGCCGGAGTACAGGGACCTCATCGGCCTCTACTGGGAGGAGGGTACGGCCGGCCACGCGGCCGTCCACGCCTTCACCGTCCAGCCCGCCCGGCAGGGCCACCCGATCACCCGCGGGATGCAGCCTTTCGAGATCACCGATGAGCTGTACCAGCGGCTGACGCTCGGTCCGCGCGCCCGGGTGGTCTCCACGGCCTTCTCCGACCCGGCCCACGGAGGGACCGGCGGCGAGGAGCCCATGGCGGCCGTGACCGAGTTCGGCGAGGGACGCTGCTTCACGATAGTCCTCGGCCACGACGACCGCGCGCTCGACAGCGACGGCTGGCGCCTGCTGTTCACCCGCGGCCTCGAGTGGGCCGCGACCGAGCGGGCCACCGTCGAGAGGCCGCTCGACCCCGAAGCCGCCCTCCGCGCCATCGCGACCCACCGGTCGGCCGACGCGCGCGAGCGCCTGGCCTCCGTCGAGCGCCTCGTCCGCGACGCGATCGACGATCCGGGGCGCGCGCCGGGCCTCGCGAACGCCATGGCCGCCTTCCTCGCCACCGACGCCACCGTCGAGGCCAAGAGCTTCGTCCTCCGCCAGCTCTCTCTCCTCGCGACCTCGTCGCAGGTCCCCGCGATCGCCGTCCTCCTCGGCGGCGAGAGCCTCGGTCGCGATGCCCTCGACGCCCTCCGTCGCATCGGCAGCCCCGCCGCGACGGCCGCGCTCCGCAAGGCCCTCCCGCGCCTGCGCGGCAAGCACCTCGCCGGCGCCGTGGGTGCGCTCGGGGCGCTGGGCGATCGCGCCGCGGTGCGCCCGCTCGCCGAGCTGCTGGAGAGCCCCGACCGCGAGGTGGCCCTCGCCGCCATCGACGCTCTCGGCCGGATCGCCGACACGCCCTCGATCGACGCGCTCTCGGCCTTCCTCCCCTCCGCGCGCGAGGCCCTGCGCGGACCGATCGCCGACGCGCTCCTTCGCTGCGCCGACTCCGTCCGCGCGCGGGGCGATCTCACCCGCGCCCGCGCGCTCTACCAGGCATGTTGGGAACGCGACACCCCGCCCGAGAGCCGCGCCGCCGCCTACGCCGGCCTGCTCGCGCTCGCGCCGTCACTCGACCTCATCCTGCAGGGCTTCACGGGGCGGAGCCCCCGTCTCTCGAGCTTCGCTGCCGCGGCGCTGACCGACCCGCGCAACAAGACCGTCGTCGAGTCGGTCGCTCCGGGCATCGCGCGCCTCGACCCCGCCTCCCAGGTCCAGGTCCTCGCCGCGCTCGCGCGGCTCGGGGACCCCGCGTACGCGACGTACGTCACCCCCTTGCTCGCAGCCCCGCGCGCCGAGGTCCGCCGCGCCGCGATGGACGCCGTCGCCGAGCTGGGCGGCGCCGACGAGGTCCCGCCACTGGTCGACGCGCTCCGTGCCGGGGCCGACGACGCGGAGCGCGCGCACGGAGGCGAGGCACTGGCGCGCCTCCTCACCCGGATCGACCGCGCGGGTGGGGGATTGCCGCTCGGCTTCGCCGAGATCGGCCAGGAGCCGGCTGCGGTCCAGGCCGCGCTGCTGCGCGCGATCTCCCGCGTCGGCTCGCGGGAGGCGCTGGCGGTTCTGCGCGACGCTCTCGCGGCGCCGGCCGCCGAGCTGCGCCTCGCGGCCCTCAACGCGCTTGCCGGTTGGCCCGATCGCCAGCCCGTGGGCGCGCTGCTCGAGCGGGCGCGTCTCGCGGGCGCGGGTCCCGAGCGCGAGGCCGCGCTCGGGGTGATCGCCTCGCTGGCCCTGCGCGGCCCGCGTGAGCCGGCGAAGTCGGCCTCCCTGCTCGCCGCCGCCCTTCCGCTCGCCGGCGGGGCCGAGGCGAAGCGGGCGCTGCTGGGTGCGCTCGGGTTGGCGCCGGTGGCCGAATCGCTGCCGGCCGTCCTGCCGTACCTCGACGACGCCGACGCCGGCGAGGAGGCCGCGCTGGCGGTCGTCCGCATCGCTGGCGCCCTCGATGCCTCGCAGACCGAGGCGGTGACCGAGTCGCTGCGCGCGGTGCTGGCCGCCGCGCGGTCGGGCCCCGCGCACGATGCCGCCCGCGACGCGCTCCTCCGCCTGGGCGTGGATCTGCCCCGGACGCCCAGCGCGCGGCTCGCCGAGCCCGGACCCGATCTCGCCCGCGACGCGAGCGCCACGAGCCCCGACGGGATCGACTCCGACGGCGCCGCGAGCGGGGACCAGGCCGCGATCGACGGCGACCCGGCGACCTACTGGGACGAGGCCGACAACCAGGCAGAGTACCGTCTGCTCGTGACCTTCCCCTCGGAGCGCGAGGTCGGCGCGATCCGCATCACCGGCCACCAGCACCACAGCTACGCCCCACGCGACTTCGCCGTCCTCTGCGACGGAGCGGTCGTCGCGGAGGTGGTGGAGGCTGCCTACGAAGCGAACGTCTTCGCCCTGACCTTCCCCGCGGTCCGATGCACGACACTGGAGCTGCGGATCACCGGCTACCACGGCCGGAGCCCCGCCATCCGCGAACTCGAGGTCTTCGGCCCGCAGGCGCGCTGAGCGCGGTGGAGAGGATGGAGCACCCGATGGCCCACACGACGCGCAGAGGCTTTCTCCGCGGGGCGGCCGCACTCGCGATCCCCACGATCGTCGCCGGACGCGCCCTCGGGTAGGGGGGCGTGCCACCGGCCTCGGAGCGCACCACGCTCGCCTGGATCGGCTGTGGCGACCGTGGCGGCCGCCAGCTCCTCGACTGGGACTTCCTCCCGCTCCCCGAGGTACAGGTCGTCGCGACCTGCGACCCCTTCCGCTCCCGCCGCGAGCAATGGGCGGCCAGGGTGAACGAGACCTACGCGCAGCGCGCCGGCGCGGGGACCTACACCGCCTGCAGGCCCTACCGCGACTTCCGCGAGATGCTCGAGCGCGAAGACCTCGATGGTGTGGTCATCGCCACGCACGATGGTTGGCATGTGCCCGCGGCGCTGGCCTGCGTCCGCGCGGGCGTCGACGTGTACGTCGAGAAGCCGCTGGGCGTCACCGTCGAGCAGGATCGGATGCTCCGCGAGGCCGTCCATCGCTACGGCGCCGTCTTCCAGTACGGAACGCAGCAGCGCTCGATGGCGCACTGCCGGCTCGGCTGCGAGCTGATCCGCAACGGCCGCGTGGGCGAGATCCGGTCGATCGAAGTCACCGCGCCACAGGGCTGGGGCGGCGGGGCGACCGAGCCGCTCCCCGTGCCCGACGATCTCGACTACGACCTGTGGCTCGGCCCGACGCCCTGGAGCCCCTACACGGCCGACCGGTGCGTCAACCGCGGCTCGTTCTTCGTCTACGACAACTCGATCGGCTTCCTCGGCGGCTGGGGCGCCCACCCGCTCGACATCCTCGACTGGGCCTACGGCGCTCCCGACCGGGTGCCCGTCGACTTCGAGGGTGTCGGCGTCATCCCCACCGAGGGCCTCTACGATACGGTGGCGACCTGGGACGTTCGCTGTCGCTACGCGGACGGCACTCCGCTCGCGTTCCGCAGCGGCGAGGCCGATCTCACCCGCTTCGTCGGAACGGAGGGGTGGATCGGGATCAGCCGGGGCGGCCTCACCGCCGAGCCGCTCTCGTTGCTTGCGCCGCCGATCCGGGCCGACGAGCGTCGCCTGCCCGAGAGCCCGCACCACGCCGCGGACTACGTCCGGGCGATCCGCACGCGGATCCCGGCCGTGAGCGACATCGACTCGGCCGTTCGCAGCGACACGATCAGCCTGCTGAGCGACATCGCGATCCGCACCGGAAGCCACGTTCGTTGGGATCCGGCGCGCGAGACGATCCTGGGCAACGAGCCGGCCCGGCGGATGCTGGCCCGCAGCCCCCGGCCCCCGTACGCGCTGTAGCGATCCTCGGCCCGCGAACGAGCCGAGGTAGGGAAGCCGACCCCGGGCGGGAATGAACAGGCAGCGGTGCTGTGCTGTGCTCGCCACCCGAGGAGGTGTTCGGCATGACGCTCCAGCGGAGAGGCACGTCTCCGTGGCCCTGCCTGATCGGTCTCGCACTCGCTGCCCTACTGGCCGGCTGCTGCTGCCCGGGCATGAAGCGCACGACTGCTTGGACGAGCGGCGGCTCGAGCGGGGCCGCTCCCAGCGCCCCCGGCGGGGCGCTCACGGGCGAGACATCGCGCGAGGTGGCCGCCCTGTGGTTCTCGGGCGGGCTCGGCAGCGCCAAGGGCGGCTCGAGCAGGGTCAAGGTCACGCTGACGCCCGTGAACGCGGAGACCGCGACGGTCTCGTTCACCGAGACGGAGGTCGGCGGCAACGGCGACATGTGGCGCTCGGCGGGCTGGATGGCCTCCTGCGTGGCCTCGATGACCACCGGACGGGCGCTCAACACCTACAAGGTCGACTACGCCGTCGAGGGCATGATCGACGGTCCCTCGGCAGGCGGGCTTCTGACGGTCGCCGTGCTGAGCGCGCTGACCGGCAAGGACCTCAAGAGCGACGTCACGATGACCGGCACGATCAACCCCGACGGCACGATCGGTCCTGTCGGCGGGATCCCGCACAAGATGGAGGGCGCGAAGGCGGCGGGCCGGACCAAGATGCTCATCCCGGCAGGCCAGCGCAACGCGGACGACCTCAGCGGCGACGAGCCCCTCTCGGTCGATGTCGTGGCCAAGGGCAAGGAGATCGGCCTCGAGATCGTCGAGGTCGCGACGGTCGCCGACGCCTACCGCGAGCTGACGGGCGCCGAGCTGGCCTACGCCGCGCCACCCACGACCGTCCCGCGGCCCGAGAGCGATGCCTACGCCCGGATCACGAAGAAGGCCGAGGATTGGATCGCCCGGGCCGAGGCCGAGGTCGACAAGTGCGCCGCCCTCAGCCCGGCCGTCATCGAGCAGCTCGCGACCGAGGGCGTCATCGACCTGAGCGAGCTGGACGCGCAGTACGCGAAGGCCCAGGAGTATCTGAAGGACGGCCAGTCGGCAGCCGCATACGACGCCGCTTTCCAGGCCGCGCTCCAGGCGGCCGGCATCTACCAGGTCTGCCGCGTCGCCCAGGACTGGGCCGCCGCCGAGGGCTCGGCGGACGCGCTCCTGCGCATCGTGAACGCCGCGGCGCCCGAGCAGCAGGAGATCGACCGGTTCATCAGCGATCTCGCCGCCAAGCAGCCCGAGTCGGTCTCCGACGTCATCGCGCTCAGCGATGCCTACTCGACCGGCATGGGCGCTGTCGGCCTCCTGGTCTATGCCCGGCAGGCCCAGCAGGTGGCTGTCGAGACGGACTCCGACGCCGAGGCCGCCGCCGCGTTGCTCACGATGGCCGTCATCTACGGCCTGATCGACACCGCCCTCGACTGCGCCCGCGACCGCCTCGACATCGGCTTCGGCCTCGGCGGGCCCAGCGCGCCATCCGACGCCTCGCTCAAGGCCTGGGCCGAGACCATGCGCCACGCCGCGAGCGCCAACCTCACCTACTTCGACAAGACCATCATCGACCAGGCGGCCCAACAGGCCGGCGTCCACACCGCGGCCGCCAAGGCGAGCTTCATGGCGCAGGACTCGAACTACATGCTCGCCGTCGGGTCGCTCAATGCGCTCGAGGGCGTCAAGGAGCTGATCGGCGAGGGTGAGCCCGAGACCGAGCGCGCCACGCTCGGCATCTCGACCGCCGCATTCACGCTCACCAGTGGGCTGGTCGCCCAGTACTACTCGCTGGGCGGCAAGCGCGATCCCGATACCGGCCGGATCACCGTCGGCAGCCAGAAGATGCTCATCGGCATGCTCGACCAGGCCGAGGGCCGCACGAAGGCCGAACTCGAGCAGGCCGCCAAGGCCGGCATCGACATCACGATCCCCTACGGCTACTACGAGTGCGGCAAGGTCTACCGCGAGACCTCGGGCGATGACCTCGAGGCCAAGATCGACGCGCTCCGCTGCTTCTGGCAGGCGGCCAGCTACGCCCGCGTCGCCTCGCTGCTCGCGCAGCCCCAGGGCAACCGGTAGCCCATCGGTCCGAGAGGAGACGAGAACGTGAAACGCAGGGAGTTCCTTCACGCCTCGCTCGCCGCGGGGCTCTCCGCCGCGGCGCTCGGCGTCGCGGCCGACGAGGGCCCGGTGGCCGAGCGCCTCCCCACGCGGCCCTACGGACCGTCGCGCGAGCCGCTCTCCATCGTCGGCTTGGGCGGGATCGTCGTTGCCCAGACCGAGCAGGCCGAGGCCGACCGGATCGTGGCCGAGGCCGTCGAGGCCGGCGTCAACTACTTCGACGTCGCCCCCTCCTACGGCGATGCCCAGGACCGTCTCGGACCGGCGCTCGAGCCCTTCCGCGATGGTGTCTTCCTCGCGTGCAAGTCGGCCCGGCGCGACGGCCCGGGCTGTCGTGAGGAGCTGGAGGTCTCGCTCCGGACCCTCCGAACCGACCACTTCGACCTCTACCAGCTTCACGGCCTCGCGACCCTCGAGGACCTCGAGCAGAGCTTCGCCCCGGGGGGCGCGATGGAGGTGCTCCGCGACGCCCGGGAGCGCGGCCTCACGCGCCACCTCGGGTTCTCCGCCCACTCGGAGGAGGTGGCCCTCCGCGCGATGGAGCGCTTCGCGTTCGACAGCGTCCTCTTCCCGCTCAACTGCGTCTGCATGGAGCGCGGGGCGTTCGGCCACGGCGTCCTCGAGGCCGCCCGTCAGCGCGGGATCTCCGTCCTCGCCCTGAAGGCAATGGCCTGGCGCCCGTGGCCGGAGGGGGCCGAGCGGCCGTTCCCCAAGTGCTGGTACGAGCCCACCGCCGATGAGACGTCTGCGGCGCTGGCCGTACGGTACACGCTCGACCTGGGCGTCACCGCGATCGTGCCTCCGGGCGACGCCGGGCTCTTCTCGGTCGCGCTGCGAGCCGCGCGCGCCTACCGGCCGCTGACGGCCGCCGAGCGGGCGAGGCTGCTAACACGGCTCGAGGGTGTGCCGCCCATCTTCGGGACGCCCGGGTAGGCGTCCACCCGAAGATTCCCGCGTGGGAATCTGCACTTTTCGGCGATTTCGCGCCTTACTATCTGAGACGTGACCACGGATGGAGACGGAAAGGGCGCCGGCCCGTCGGACCGGCGCCCTCGTCACGTCCGCGCGATGTGCGTCACCCCTGCTAGAAGTCGAGCAGCAGCGGATACCGGTCGCTCTGCGAGCGGACCACGATGCTCACCCGGGCGGGGAACGTCGGCGCGTCCACACGCAGGATGTCGTACTGGGTCAGCCCCGCGTCGAGTTCCTCGAAGAGGATGTTGCCGGCGCCGTCGACCGCGACCGAGCCCGCCGTCGAGCGCAGGCCGAGGCCGCCATTGTTGTAGATCAGCGTCGGCGCCGTGCCGTCGGTGTGGGCCTCGATCAGGCCGGGCAACCCCGTGCCCTGGCAGTTGGTCACCGAGACCGCGAGGTTGTCGTTGTCGATCCACGCGCACGAGGTCGGCACGGTCGAGGTCAGCAGGTTCATCCAGACCGGCAAGCTCGAGCCGTCCGCGGCGACGTGGTACAGGAAGTTGTTGCCGGTGATGGTGGCGATCGTCTAGCCATCCGGCGAGACGGCGACCTGCAGGGGGCCGTTGGGGTTGGGGATCGAGGCGACGAGGACCTGCTCGCCCGAGCCGTCCAGGTTGGCCGAGACCAGCTCGCGGCCCGGGCCGGCCGTCGTCCGGGCCCAGTAGACCTTGCCGCCCGGCGGATCGATCGTCGCCCGGTTCATCCAGCCCGCGAAGCCGAGCGAGGCGGGGGTGAAGTTGGCGTCGGTCTCGGTCACCATGTTGCGCACCCAGGCCTGGGTGTAGGTGGCGTTCGACAGCAGCAGGTAGGCCCCGCCCGCCGCCGAGCCGATGATGACGCGCGTGCCGCCCAGGTCGAGATTGGCGGGCGTGCTCCCGCCCGTGACGTTGTTGCTCGCCTGGAACTGCACGTCGGTCACGTTGTAGAGCACGACCTGCTCCTGGGTCGGCGGCGCCGTGACGGTCAGTACCTGCCCCGAGCTGGTCGTCGCCAGCGCCGTCGCCGTCACCGTCGTGGAGCCGACCGCCGCGCCCGTGATCGCGACCGAGGCCTGACCGGAGGCGTTGGTCACCGCTGTGTTGACCGTCGTGAAGCTGGCGATCCCCGCGTCGGTGATCGCGAACGTCACGGTCTCGCCCGCCTGCGCGGCGCCGTTGTCGGTGACCGTCGCCGTTGCCGTGGTGGCGGCGCCCACCGCGACGGAGGTCGGCGACAGCGCGACCGCGACCGCCGGCCCGCCCGCGGTGGTGATCGTGACCGCCACGTTCTGCGTGGTCGCTCCCGTCGCGGCCGCCTGGATCGTCGCCGCGCCCGCCGTGACCCCTGTCGCGTTCACGGTGGCCACGCCCAGCGCGTTCGTCACGCTGGTCGCGGAGGAGAAGGTCACCGCACCCGCGGGGGTGACGCCCCAGGTCACGGTGACACCGGGCTGGGCAACGCCGCTGCTCGTCACGGTCGCCGTGACCACGGTCGCTGCGCCTACATTGAAGGTAGTGGGGGAGGCGACGAGGTTCAGGAGGTAGGTCACTGCGGTGGTCCCGCCGCCGCAGCTTCCGAGGAACGGAAGGACACTCACACTCGCCATCAGGAGGATAAGAAGCGCTCTGGTACGTCCCCTTTCACTGGCTCGCAATTCGGCACACTCCTCTCGGGGGGCAGAGCCCGGACCGGAGGGCCTCGCCAGAGGTCGTCCGGTACAGGGCGGACACCCACTCAGCGCGAGACGTGCATTCCGTACCCCGTACTTCCTCCCTTGACCACACGAACCTCCCTCTCCGAAGCGCCGCTTCGGCTGCCCGCACCCGAAGGGGGCCGCCATGCCGCCGACCGACAAGCTCCCCTGCTCCGGCGAACTCGCGAGCGCGCTCCGCGATTGGCAGCGCGTGCTCGCGCAGTACGCATCGCCCCCAACCTACGCACCGCGCGAGCGGGCCGCATCGCCGGCTCCGGTCGCGCGGCCCGGCTCGCCCGCACCCGCCCAACCCGTCGCCGCGAGCCCGATCGCCGCACTGCGGGAGCAGCTCGAGGCCGCCCGCGACCTCCGCCTCGCCTGGGAGCAACA
>CAZRDB010000100.1:0-17846 GCA_964598695.1 uncultured Armatimonadia bacterium | reverse complement strand
CACACAGGCCACCTCCGCCAACGCACCACCCGCCCGGGGTCTGTCGGTTACTCAGCCGTTGGCCATTGGCATCGTCTCCCAACGCTCCCCGCGCCCGTGGGCAGGAGATCAAACGGACGTTGGCATCCCTCCGGCTCTCACTCCTGCACACGGTCGCGGAGATTCCAGCTTCACAGGGGATGTCCACCGGCATCGGCAAGCCTCTGCAGGCAGATCACCCTCCTCCACTGGCGTTTTGCGTCTCCGCCCGTTTGGCGGCGACGTACTGCTCAAGCGCCACCCTCCGTAGGTTCAGGGCCGCGTTCAGGTCGCGATCCGCCTCGAACCCGCAAGATGGGCATACGAACCTCCGGTCAGACAGTGTCAGCTTCTCCTCGGCCGATGCCGGCGCCTTCCCGCACCGGGAGCATGTCTGGGTCGAGGCGAACCACCTGTCGGCCTCCACCACCAGGATGTCATGCCAGGCGGCCTTGTACCGGATCTGGCGAAGGAACTCCGACATGCTTGCGTCGGCCAGGGACTTCGCCAGACGCCGGTTCTGCATCATCCCCTTCACGTTCAGGTTCTCGATCCCCACAGCAACTGGCAGCTTGTCCACGACGATCTTGTGCGTCGCCTGGTGGATGGCGTCTCGTCGGATGTTGGCGATGCGGTAGTGCAGTCGGGCAACTCGGTCGTGCGTCTTGCGGCAGCGCCCGCTCAGCCTGGTCCCGGGGAGCGGCTCCTCCCTGATGGTCTGGGTCGCGGCGTGAACCGTGAGCCAGCGTCGCGCCGTCTTCAGTGTTGCTGCCCTGCCATCGGCGGTGCCATCCTCGAGCCAGCAGTCCCAGGAGTCCCCGCGCTCTGTCCTCCGCGCCTCGCCTACTTTCTTCGTCCCCCGGTACGCCACAAGGCGGTTCGCCATCCGCCGGCTTGCCGTGCGTTGCGCGCGCCGCAGCCGCGCCTCGGCTTTGCGGAGAGCTCGAGGGTTCTCGACCATACCCCCGTCGGAACTCGTTGCGAGACGGTGAGAGCCCACGTCGATGCCCACTGCCTCACCGGCAGGCGCTGGCGGCACGGGGAGCCGAACCTCGCACTGCAGGCTCACGAACCACCGCCCGGCTCGCTCCGATACGGTCGCGGCCGTGACCCTGACGTCGCCGTCCCAGCAGTCTCGGCTTCCGCTGTAGGTGTAGTAGCCTGCGGGCAGGTAGCCTGCCTCCTTGAGTTTCACCCACCCGAGCGGCTCGCCCGCCCGTGCCCAGGGGAGCTTGATCCGCGCCGCCTCGACTCGTGTGGGGCCTCGCAACGTGAAGGCAGCCCTGTCGCGTCGTCGGCTCTTGAAGCGAGGCCACCCCACTTCGCGTCCCCGCTTGCCTTCCTTCCACCGGCGCCACGCGTGCTCATAGGACGACGCGAGGTTGCGGAACTCCTCCTGGAGCATCATGTTGGGCAGCTCGTAGAGCCAGTGTAGATCGGGGTCCGCCTTCCACCGCGTCAGCTCCCGGTTGAGGTCCTGGGCAGACGGGCGACGCCTCTCCGCCTCTCTCTCCGCGTCGCAGTAGGCGAGGGCCCGGTTGTAGATGAACCGCGCCGCGCCCGCTGCGCGACCCAGAAGGCGTGCCTGGGTGCGGTTCGGATCCAGCTCGGTCTTGTAGGCTCGCTGGATCACGCGGACGGCCGGTACGGCGGCGGCCGGCGACGCTGCCTCGTTGCGGCCCGGGCAGTCTGCACCGGCTGCGAGTGTGGGGTCACACACCGAGCTCCTGCGCCGCTTGGGAATGGAGTGTCACCACCGTCCAGCACTGACCACGGAGGTTGGTTCCCGGCCTCGCACGCGGGACCTGCTTCACGGCTCGGAAGACTCAGGCCCTGTCAGCGGGCGCGCTCGCGCCGTCAGCGACAGGTAACCGTCCTCGTTCATCGAGACGGAGACCTGCGCTCTGCACCTCGGACACCATGCTCGCCAGACGGAGCCCGGAGCAGATCGACGGTGAAGTGCTGTAAGGGGGGGGTGCCTGCGGTCCCGTTGTGTACGTCACGTTCTGCAGAAGGGGAGTGCTGGTGGCGCCGCATCGGAACCGGAAGCCGCAAGCACGCGGGAAGGCCACGCCGCGGCAGTCGCCAACTGCGTGTCAACGCCCGTGGAGGAGTGACCAGATCGCCGGAGTGGAAGTGACCGGTCTGCTGCGAGGTGTAGAGGTGGAGGATCTGGTCGAACTGAGGAAGCAGGGGCTCACGATCACGGCGATCGGCCGACTGACGGGACGGAGCCGAGGCACGGTTCGGAGGCATCTCCGGGCGCCACGAACGCCGCGGTACGAGCCTCGGGGGGCGCGTGGGAGCAAGCTGGACGCGCGGGATGAGCCCACCACGGCAGCCTCCGTCCAGCAGCTCCATCCGGGGGTGCGGAGGCCCCTCCATCGGGAACCCCTGATCTCATTCGCCTCCCCCTACCAGCATGGCAGGATCGGCTCGGACCGCCGCTCGGGGGAGCGCTCCCACGCCTCACGCGCGGCGGCATCGATCTCCGGGCTCATGCGCTCCAGGGTCAGGCAGCTACTCCCGGTCAGCCGGACGGTCTGGAGCGCGATCCACTCAGGGTCGCGCGTCATCGGGTGGTCGGCCCGGAAGTGCGTCCCGCGGCTCTCCGTCCGTGCCCGGGCGGAGAGCAGGTGCGCCCGCGCGCACAGGAGTCCATCGCGCCATTTCATGCGCTCCGCAAGATTTCCTCCGCAACCCGTCGCGGCCATCGATTCCACCTCGGCGAGCGCCTCCGCAAGAACCGGCTCCTCCCGCACGATCGTACAGGAGCGCCACAGCAACGCGCGCAGGCGACCGAGCGCCTCCCCTGCCCCCGGGCTGCCCGAACCGGGCTCCGCCTCGGGCGCGTCGAACGCCTCCACCGGCCGCGCGGCAGCCGACGCGGCCCACGCCGCCGCGCTCTCGCCCGCGATGTGCCCGAAGGCCTGCGTATCGGCCAGCGCGTTCCCACCCGGCCGGTCGGCCCCATGCTGGCCCCCCGCGACCTCCCCGGCCGCGAAGAGCCCCGGCAGGTCTGTTGCCGCAGCCTCGTCGATCAACACCCCGCCATTGCAGTGCTGCACCGACGGCGCGAACTCAACGGGGGTTGTCCTCAGATCAACTCCACGCTGCAGAAGGTGCATGAGAGGCACCTCCGCGCGCCGCTCGATCTCCTCGATCGGGACCCCCGTGAGATCCATCCACACGCCGCCGTGCGGGCCGCCCCGGCCCTCGACGATCTCGCGGAAGATGGCGACATCGATGTAGACCGAGTCGTTCCGCACCGTGAAGGGGAACGAGTGGCCCTTGACGTGCAGCGCGCTCTCGAGGTCCACCCCGGGCGGGAGTGCGCTCGCGAGGAACTCCTCCCCCAGCCCGTTGCGGATCCGACGCGGCAGCCGCCAGAAGATGCCCGAGAGCGCGAACGTCACCGGATGGCCGATACACGGCCCGATCTGGACGAACTCCATGTTCGCGAGCCGCGCCCCGGCACGCAGCGCCGCCGCGTAGCCCGCCCCCGCGATGCCTCCCGCGAGCGCGTTGTGGCGGAACAGCGTCCCATCCCCACCCGTCGCCAGAACCGTCGCCCGGGCCGAGATGCCGAGCGGCTCCTCGCCCGCGAGGAAGACCGCGCCCCCCACGCTGCCCTCCGGCGTCCGGGCCAGATCGACGAGCTGGAGCCCGGAGCGCAGCTCGACCCCGCGCCGGCCACACTCCAGGAGCAGCGCGGCGACCATCATCGGGCCGGTATCCGCCCCACGACCACAGGCTCGCGGGTAGGTCGCGCCGTCGGCGGGGATCTGCAGGTACGTGCCGTCGGCCGCCCGGTCGAAGTGCGCGCCGAAGCTCTCGAGATCGCGCAGCCGCGCGGGGGCGTCCTCGGCGACCCGGCGGGCGAGGGCCGGCTGGAGACACAGGCCGCCCTTCACGAGGATGTCCAGGGCGTGCTGCGCGGGGCCGTCGCGCGCATCGCGGTGGCCGAAGGCGGCGCCATAGGCCATCCAGTCGGAGGCCGCGCTGACCGTCGTCCCCGCCGTTCCGGGCAGGCCCAGGTCCACGACGAGTACCCGGGCGCCTGCCGCGGCCGCGCTGACCGCCGCGCGGAGACCGGCGCCCCCGGCGCCGACGACCAGTACATCGCACGTCAGGGCCTGCATGGGTCCCCCTCGGGTGTTCCGCCGTATGGCCGAGCGCGAAGCTAGCGTGGCTCCCAGAAGCTCCTGCAGGGAACGGAGTCGAGCAATGGCCCGCCGAGCGTTCGCCGGTCTACTCTACCTGAGCGATTGCTGTCGGGGCCCGCGGGCTCTGGCCGCGACGGCAATCGCCTAGGGTGGCGCGGAGGGGCAACCCTCCGCAGGTTGTCGCTCTTCGCCCTTGCCTCCGGGAACTCGCGGGAAGCGGGCTAGTCGGCCAGGCTCTCGAGCACCTCGTCGGGGACATCGAAGTTGGCGTGGACGCGCGAGACATCCTCGTGGTCCTCGAGGTCCTCGAGCAGGCGGAAGAGGACGGGGGCGGTCTGCGCGTCGAGCGCGACCGTCGTCGTGGGGATCCGCGTCACCTCGGCCGAGGTCATCTGGTAGCCGGCCGACTCGAGCGCGCCGCGGAGATCCATGAAGGCCTCGGGCGCGCAGGTGACCTCGAACGACTCGCCCTCCTGGCGGACATCGTCGGCGCCGGCCTCCAGCGCGTCCATGGTGAGCGCTTCCTCATCGACGCCCTCAACCGGGACCAGGATCAGGCCCTTCGTCGCGAACATCCACGCGACGCAGCCGGTCTCGCCGAGGTTGCCGCCGCGCTTGCCGAGCATCGCGCGGAGATCGGGCGCGGTGCGGTTGCGGTTGTCGGTCGTGACCTCGATCAGGAGCGCGACGCCGTGGGGGCCGTACGCCTCGTAGACGATCTCCTCGAGCGCCTCGCTCTCGAGTTCGCCCGTGCCCTTCTTGATCGCGCGCTCGATGTTGTCCATCGGGACGTTCGCTTCGCGCGCCTTCTGGACCGCGAGGCGGAGGCGCGGGTTGAACTCGATCACGCCGCCACCCGTCCGCGCCGCCACGATGATCTCCTTCGAGAGCTTGGTGAACTGGATGGCCCTCTTACGGTCCTGAGCGCCCTTGCGGATCTTGATGTTTGCCCACTTCGAGTGTCCGGCCATGCCGAGGATCGCACCCCCTGATCAGCTTGGGTTCTGTGCGCGTACAAGAACCAACAGGAGGACACGGAGTGCCTCCGCTGTCTTGCTGCGCCTGGCGGTATGATAGCATAGACACTGGAGGAGGGGGCCAGGTCTTGTGTCGCCCCGGCAGGGCACAACGGTCGTGCCGCGGGCCGACCTTCTCGCTGACTCCCCTCCCCCGCGATGTGCATCGGTGGCCTCGACGGAGCAGACACCGGCTTTCGTAGAGATACCGGTCTGATTCCCTTGACATCGATGCACCATCGAGCGCGGGTCGGATCGCCCGAGAGGCCCCTTGGAGGGGTCTTCCGGACGGCTGGCGCCGTCGTAGGCGCCCTTTGGCGAGGGATCGGGCGCGCGACGTCGGTTCCAACGGACCGGATTGTTGCAGTATAGCTTCGAGACTGATTCGTTGACTGTACCTTCCACACTTGTGGGCCTCTGGAGGGCTCCATGCGGGATCAGTGGGACGTCATTGTCATCGGAGCGGGCCACGCGGGATGCGAGGCCGCGCTCGCCGCGGCGCGAATCGGGGCCTCCGTCCTCGTCCTCACGCAGAGCCTCGACCGGATCGGCCACATGGCCTGCAACTGCAGCGTGGGTGGCCCGGCGAAGGGCCACCTCGTGGCCGAGCTGGATGCGCTCGGCGGCGCCCAGGGCGCCGCGAGCGACGCCTGCCACACCCACATCCGGATGCTGAACACGGGCAAGGGTCCAGCCGTCCAGGCCCTTCGCGCCCAGGTCGACAAGCGCGAGTACGAGCAGTACTTCAAGGAGCTGCTCGAGCACACGGAGCGGCTGGAGGTCCTCCAGAGCGACGTCACGCGCCTTCTGGTAGCCGGCCGACGGGTCGAGGGGGTCGTGACCGCGTTCGGGGAGGAGTTCCGCGCCCGGGCGACCGTCCTGGCCGTCGGGACGTTCCTGCGCGGCCGGGTCTTCTACGGGCGCACCGTGCATGAGCTGGGCCGGGCGGGCGATCCCGCCAGCCGGGAGCTGGGCGAGCACCTCGAGGCCCTGGGGCTCCCCGTGGTCCGGCTGAAGACGGGGACGGTGCCGCGGATCGCGCTGTCGAGCATCGACCCGAGCAAGCTCGAACCGCAGCACTCGGAACGGGTGGTCACCGGCTTCTCGTGGCGCGGGCTCAAACCGGAGGTCCGGTCGGCCGAGCACCCCTGCTACACGACCCGCGCTACCGCCGAGACCTGCGACCTCGTCCGCGAGTCGCTCCACGAGTCGGCGCTCGCAAGCGGCCTGATCAGCGGCGCCGGTCCACGCTACTGCCCCTCCATCGAAGCGAAGCTCCTCCGCTTCCCGGGGAAGGAGACCCACCCCGTCTTCCTCGAGATTGAGGGCCGGACGACCGACGAGCTGTACGTCCAGGGGCTCTCCAACAGCCTTCCGCCGGAGGTGCAGCGGAGGGTCATCCGGAGCGTACCGGGCCTCGAGGAGGCCCGGATCCTCCGCTACGGATACGCGGTCGAGTATGACGCGTTCGATCCGCAGCGGCTCCGCCCCACCCTCTCCTCCGAGAGCTTCGAGGGGTTCTTCCTGGCCGGGCAGGTCAACGGCACCTCGGGCTATGAGGAGGCCGCCTGCCAGGGCCTCGTGGCCGGCGCGAACGCCGCGCTGTGGGCCTCCGGGAGCGCTGAGGAGCTGCGGATCGGCCGCCTGCAGGGCTACATGGGTGTGCTGCTCTCCGACCTCGCCGAGCACGGGATCGACGAGCCCTACCGCATGATGACCGCGCGCGCCGCCAACCGGCTGGAGCTGCGCTGCTCCAGCGCGGCCGACCGCCTGACGCCTCTCGGCCGCTCGCTGGGGCTCGTCGAGGCCGCGCAGTGGGGCTGGTACGAGCGCCGCGGCGAGGCCCTCGCGGTCGCCTCGCACTGGATCGCCGGGGCCGTCGCGGAGCGCGAACTGCTCGCCGCCTGGCCCGAGCGGGCGTGGGGCCCCGCGCCCACCCGGGGCACGCCGCTCTCCAGCCTCCTGGAGCGCCCCGGACTCGAGCTGCCGCGCCTCCTGGCGCTGGCCGGCGCTCCCGGCGCGATCCTCCGGGAGGCCTGCCAACCCCAGGTTCTGCCGGAGCTGTGGGCCCGGTTCCGCTACCGCGGGTACGTCGAGCGCGAGCGCCTGCGCCTCCACGGGGGCGGCGGCGCCTCCCTCGTCGGCCTGATCTACGCGCACGTGCCGGGGCTCAAGGCAGAGGCCGTGGAGCGCCTCGAGCGCCATCGTCCGGGAACGCTGGCCGAAGCGCGGCAGCTCCGGGGCCTCACGGCGGCCGACATCGACGCTCTCCAGCTCTGGTGCGCGCGGCGCGATCGGCAGCGGCGCAGGGCCGCCCCACAAGGAGGAGGGCCCGATGTTTCACGTGAAACTAGCGCCGAAAGCTAGATACGCACTCGGAGGTCATCCCCGGTCCCGGCGTCGCAGCCCCGTGTGAGGGCACGCCGCGGCCGTCGGAGGCCGCGTGGAGCCCATGGAACCGGAAGCACTCTCCTCCCTGCTCGAACGCCTCTCCCTCCCGCCGACCGACGCTCTGGTCGACGGCCTGTGGCGCCTCACGCTCGCGCTCGATGAGTGGGCAGACAAGCTCGGGCTCTCGACCATCCGGGGCTTCGACGAGGTGCTCCTCCGCCACGTTCTGGATAGCCTTCTGCTCACGCGCGCCGTACCGCGGCCCAGCCTGCTGATCGACATCGGCACCGGCCCCGGCGCCCCTGCCCTCCCCCTGGCCCTCGCCTGGCCCGAGACTCGCGTGATTGCCATCGACTCGCGCCGACGCTCCAACTGGCTCGTCGAGAAGCTCGCCCGCGACCTCCCGCTCCCCAACGTCGAGCACCTGTGCGTCCGGGCGGAGGACCCCGACACACTCGCCGAGCTGGGCGGACGCGCGGACCTGGTCTGCTCGCGCGGGCTCGCGAAACCCCGCCGTGCCGTCGAGCTGTCCATGCCGTATGTTCGACCGGGCGGCGCCGTCGCCGTGCTCACCGGACCGGAGGTCGACGCGATGGCGCTCCTGCCGAGCGAGGAGGTCCGGATCGAGGCCGTGCCGGGCACCGACTGGCAGAGGAGGATCCTCCTCTCCGCCCGAACGTCTGGAGGGGAGTAAGGCCCCCTCGACCGTGTTTCACGGGTGCTTCACACCCACCTCGGCCGATGCGTCCGAGAGGGCGCTCCGGGCCCCTCCGGAGGTCCCACACAGGCGCCGAGAGCGCTCCGAGAGGCAGGGACAGCTTGGTTCTCGCAATCGTGAACCAGAAGGGCGGCGTCGGGAAGACCACGACCGCCGTGAACTTGAGCGCCGGCCTCGCGACGGCCGGACGCAAGACGCTGCTGATCGACATGGACGCCCAGGGCAACGCGACCACCGGCCTGGGAGTCGACCGCTCCGCGCTCGAGCGCTGCATCTACTCGGTGCTCACGGGCGAGTCGACGATGGCCGAGGCCACGGTCGAGACGGCGATTCCGGGCCTGTGGCTCGTGCCGGCGCGCATCGAGCTGGCGGCCGCTGAGGTCGAGCTGGCGAGCGCGATCGCGCGCGAGACGCGGCTTCGCACGGCGCTTCATCCGATCACGGAGTCATACGACCATATCCTCATTGACTCCGGCCCCTCCCTGGGCCTGCTGACCATCAACAGCCTCACCGCAGCCCGCGAGGTGCTGATTCCGATCCAGTGCGAGTACTACGCACTCGAGGGTCTCTCCCAGCTCCTGCGTGTCGTCGATCTCGTGCGTGAGGCGCTCAACCCGGACCTGCGGATCCACGGGGTCCTGCTCACCATGTTCGACCGCCGGCTGAAGCTCGCGACCGATGTCGCCAACGAGGTGCGCGGTCACTTCGGCGACCTGGTGTTCGACGCCGTCGTCCCGCGCAGCGTGCGCCTCGGCGAGGCGCCGAGCTACGGCCAGCCGGTGCTCCAGTATGCCCCCGACAGCCAGGGGGCCGAAGCCTATGCCCAACTCGCCCAGGAGGTGATCCGCCGTGCAGAACCGGGGCCTGGGTAAGGGTCTGTCCTCGCTGATTCCTGGCGCCGCGCCCACGGTGCCGGTCGAGGGCGCGACGATTCTGCCGATCGAGCAGATCCGCCCGAACCCGCATCAGCCGCGCCGCGACTTCGACGAAGGCGCGCTCAACGAACTCGCGGAGTCGATCCGCGCGCAGGGCATCATCCAGCCACTCGTCGTTCGCCCGACCCCCGAGGGGTACGAGTTGATCGCGGGCGAGCGCCGCTGGCGCGCCTCGCAGCTCGTAGGCCTCACGGAGGTGCCGGTCGTCGTCCGGCCCGCGAGCGATTCGGAGATGCTCCAGCTCGCGTTGGTCGAGAACATCCAGCGCGAGGATCTGAGCCCGATCGAGCGGGCCCAGGCCTACCGGCGGCTCGTGGACGAGTTCGGGGTGACGCAGGAGGAACTGGCTCATGCCACGGGCCGCAGCCGCTCCTCGATCACGAACACGATGCGGCTGCTGAAGCTGCCTCCCGAGATCCAGGAGCGTCTGCGGAGCGGGAGCCTCACGGAGGGCCACGGCCGGGCGCTGTTGCAGCTCACGAACGAGGCGGAGCGCCATATCGTCTGGCGTCGGATCGAGAGCCACGGCCTGTCCGTTCGGGAGACCGAGAAGCTCGTCCAGAGGATGACCCAGCCGCGCCGCGAGGCGGCGGCAGGGGAGGGGAAGCGGAAGGTCGCGGCGACCGAGTCGATCGACCCGTTCCTGGAGGAGCTGGAGACCTCCCTGCGGACCGCGCTCGGGACCGACGTCGAGATCGCGCACACCCGCGCCGGCTCGGGGACGGTCCGGATCCGCTACTACAGCACCGACGACCTGGAGCGCGTCATTCGGCTCATCACGACCTTCGGCTCCGTGCCGTCCGCCTCCGACCTCGGCCTCACCGACCCGGTCTAGCGTGCGGTCTCCACAGACCCCGACGGATCGCCTTGTTTCACGTGAAACAACGGGTGAAAACCTATGCCGACGACCCGGACCGCCATCTATGGGGTGATCGGGTGCCCGGTTGAGCACTCGCTGTCGCCTGCCATGCACGAGGCCGCCATTCGCCACTGTGGCCTGGACGCCGTCTACCTCGCGTTCCGCGTCGAGCCCGAGGCCGTCGCGGCCGCCGTCCAGGGCGTCCGCGCTCTCGGCATCCAGGGCATCAACGTGACCATCCCCCACAAGAAGGCCGTCGCCCAGCTCTGCGACCGCCTCGAGCCATCCGCCCTCGCCGCCGGCGGCGTCAACACCGTCCGCAACGAGGCGGGCACGCTGGTCGGCGCCTCGACCGACGGCGAGGGCTTCCTCCGCTCGCTCACCGAGGCGGGCATCGAGATCTCCGGCATGCGAGCGGTCGTCGCGGGCGCTGGCGGCAGCGCCCGCGCGATCGCCGCAGCCATCGCGCCGCGCCTCGCCGGCCTGCATCTCGCCGCGCGCGATCCCGTCGCCCGGGCCGCTCTGGCCGCAGAATGCACCCGTTTCGGCTGCCCGCACGTCACAGAAGCGGAGCTGTCCGAGGAGGCGCTCGGCGCCGCGTTGGCCTCCTCCGAGCTGTTGGTGAACACCACGCCGCTCGGGATGTGGCCCGCCGTGGATGGCTGTCTCCCCGTACGGCAGAGGGACCTGCGCCCCGACCTCACGGTCGTCGACATCGTCCCGAACCCCATGCGCACGACGCTCCTCGCCCGAGCCCGGGACGCCGGCTGCCGCACCCTCAACGGGGTCGGCATGTTGGTCCACCAGGGCGCGGTCGCGTTCGAGCTGTGGACGGGGCGCAACGCCCCAGTGGAGGCAATGAGACAAGCATGCGAGTCCGCACTGCACCGGTCCGCTTAGCGCACACACGGCTCCTGCCGGCCGCCCTCGCCGTCGCGACGGTGCTCCTGGCCCCGGCCCGTGCCGCCCAGAGCGACCCCGCGCCGGAGCCTCTCGCGGAGAAGCCGTTCGTCATCGCGATGGGTCCCGTCGACAGCGCCGGCGACTCCCGCGAGGACATCGCCGCGGCCATCGCCATCCGCGAGGACCTGCCTCGGCGACTCGCAAACGCGGCCGAGACACCGGTCTCCGTCGTCGGGTACGACGCCTTCCGCCTCGCCGCCTCGACCCTGTCCGAGGCCACCTCCGTCATCGCCGCCCCCGAGGCCAAGGCGGCGGCCGGGGTCCTCGGTTACGATCGCCTCGTCCTCGTGAGCCTGCGGACCACCGCCGACTCGCTCTCCGCCCACTGGCAGGTTTACGATCCCTCCGCCGAGGGGGGAACGCTCAGCGCCGGCCGGCTCCCCGGGCACCCCGCCGACCTCGCCGGCTTTGTGGAGTCCCTCGCGACCCAGGTCGCCCGGTCGATGCCCTGCTTCGATCCGACCCATCTGCGCCGGGGCGTTCAAACGACCATCACCGGCTGGTCCAGGGCCTACCGCGACTACTACCTCGCGCGGGCCGTCTCCACGATGGGACGGGTGGATGAGGCGATCACCCTGCTCGACGAGGCCCTCGAACTGGACGCGGCACTCGTCGAGGCCCGGGCGGCGCGCGCCGTGCTCTCGATCCCCGACGTGCAGCGCTTGGTCAGCCAACAGGACTTCCAGGCCGCCGCGCCCGCCGCCCGCGACGCTCTCGCCCCCCTCGAGGGTTGGGCCCCCCGAGTCCGCCGCGAACTCCTCGGTCTCGCCCAGGAGGCCTACGCCGGAGCCGGGCTCGCACCGGAGGCCCGTGCCGTAGGCTTCGAGTACATCGAGGCGCTCCTCCACACAAAGGACCCGAGCCATGCCCTCCGCGTGATCCCCGCGCTGATCGCCCAGACGGGCGACGATCCGCGGTTCGCCGTGCTGCGCTCCCGCGCGTACCGAGCGCTTGGCGACTGGCGGTCGTCCGAGGACGCCCTCAAGCTCGCGCAGGCCCAGTGGCCCAAGGTGCCGGAACTGGTGGCCGAGCAGGCGAGGCTCTACCGCCAGTGGGCCGGGCTGGTTCAGGGGAACGGGCCCGAAGCGACGGCCGACCGCACGAACTGGCGCAGTTTTGCCAAACAGTTGTTTGACAAAGCATACGACATCGACCGCCGGGGCCTCGCCTACCGAGTCGAGCTGGGTGTCGCCTGCTTCGAGGCCGGTGACGACAAGGCGGCCGAGCGGCACCTCGCTTCGGCTGTGCAAAGCTCAACAAAGCTGTCACTGGCCGACCGCACGACCGCACGCGCCACGCTCGCGCGCATCCGCCAGGCACGGCGCGACGCCCGAGGAGCCCGCGCTCTGCTGCTCGAGGCCACCCGGGAGGCGCTCACCCTCCCCCTGGGTCCCGCCCGCGGGGCCGAGCTGCCCGCCACGCCGCCCGGGTGCTGGCTCGATCTCGCCCGGGCTTGGCAGACGATCGGTGACTCGCAGCGAGGTCTGTATATGCTTTCACTTCTGAAGGCCTACTATGGAATGGTTCCCGAGGTCCGAGCGCTCGAGGCCGATCTCGTCCCCGCCCCGCCCGCTCCCTAGAGCAGATCTCAGGAGTTCCCGCGGGCAGAAGCGAGGAGCGACAACCTGCGGAGGGTTGCCCCCCGCACCACCCTGGGCGGTTGCCGTCGGGGCCCAAGCCCGCAGGCCCCGACGACAACCGCTCAAGTAGAGCGGAAGAACGAGCACTCGACAGACCGCCGCTCTCCGCTGGCGTCCGCACGGACTCTCGCGAACCGCTCTAGACCGGACGGAACCCCTCCACGAAGCCGTCCATCGCTTGATCGGGCTGGAGAAGCCGCACGTCGACGAAACCCGCCTCCTCCAAGCCGTCCTCGATCTCCGCGAACGTGTAGGTGCCTCCGCCCGCCGTGCCGGCCAGCATGTTGACGGCGAACAGCGCCCCGGCCACCGGCGTCAGCCGGTCCTCGCTCATCACGTGGTCACGGATGACGATCCGGCCGCCGGGAACGAGCGCGTCGTGGACCTTGCGGTACAGCGCCAAGTTCTCCTCGAGGCTGTTCTGGTGGATGATGGCCGAGAGGAGCGCCAGGTCGTGGCCCCCCGGCAGGGGATCGGTGTAGAAGTCGCCGGCGACCAGCTCCGCCCGCTCCAGCAGTCCCTCGGAGGTCAGCCGCTCCCGCGCCATCTCGACCACGGGCGGCTGGTCGAAGAGCGTGGCCCGAAGCGCCGGGGCGTGGCGGAGCAGGGCGATCGTGTAGGTGCCCGAGCCGCCACCCACGTCGAGCAACCGCCGGGCCGCTCCCGGAGCGATCACCTCGGCCGCCCGTGCCGCGATCGGCCCGCCCACCACGTGCATCGCGCCGATGAAGGCGCGAATCCGCGCAATCTCCTCGGTAGCCGGGTCCGGGCGCTTGGGCGACTCGCCCCACGCGCGGTCGGTGATGGCCGACCACCGGCTCCACATCGAGCAGGAGTGCAGCAGCATCGGCAGCACACTCTCCGGGCCGTCGCTCGCCAGGAACCGCGCCGTGGCGGCGGGGCAGCGGTAGAGCCCCTCACGCTTCTCGAGCAGGCCGAGCGCCGCCAGCGCGTCGAGGAGGATCCGCAGGGTGTGCAGGTCGCCTTCGAGTCGCGCGCGCACCTCGGCCGCCGTCAGCTCCTCGTGGGCCAGGAGGGTGAACAGGTCCAGCTCCGCGCCGGTCAGCAGGATGCGGGCCTCGCGGAAGCCTCGCGCCATCGCGAGGATCGACTCGCCGTTCCACTCACTCATTCCGGGAACCTCCGGTCGCCGCCGTCCGCCCCCGCGGGGGTTCGCGCCCGCGGCCGGGGCTCCTGCGCGTAACGCGGTGGCGCGGGCGGGACCCTACCCTCGCGAGGCTCGGGCCCCCGAGGCGCGGAACCACCGCCACGCCGGAACGTCAGGGACCCCTGTTGCCTCGGGGGTGCCCACCGTGTACGCTCATTCGGGCGACACTGGAGGCGGAACGCGGGATGGACCTGCAGACGGAGGTGGCGTAGTGAGGCGCGTCGCGTGGGCTCGGACTGCTGTGTGCGCCGTGGTGCTCTCGGCCCTGGCGCTGTCGGTGCGCCCGGCCGGGGCCGAGGTGCAGATCGGACAGGTCCGCACCGGCTACGAGGGCCACGGCCGCACGGGCTGTCCGATGCCCGTCACCGTCGATCTCACCAACCCCGACTCCGGCGATGTCCGGGGCGTGCTGTCGATCCGCCAACCCATCGAGCGCTCGCAGCCGCTCGTCTGGTCGCGCGAGGTCGAGATGCCGGCCGGCGCGCACAAGCAAGTCACGCTGTACCCCGCCTGCCCGGATGACGCCTACCGCTCGAGCCAGAACGCGGCCACGGTCGTCTTCCAGCCGCGCCGCGGTCCGGAGATCTCCCGGCCCCTCGAGGTCCACCGGCACGGTTCGGACACCCTGCTCCTGCAGGTCTGCACCGAGGGACCCGTCGGCAGCTTCAGCGTCGCTCAGATGATCGACACCGCCCGCTGGGTGGCCAAAGCCCCGGCCCCGGCGCCTGGCGCGCCGCCCCGCCCCTCGAGCCCCGCCGGCGCCCGTGCCGAGGTGGTTGTCGCCTACACCAACACCGAGGGGCTGCCCGACTCCTGGAAGGGCTTCGAGGGCCTGGACCTGCTCATCCTCGACGACTTCTCGACCCAGGCCATCTCGCCCGCCCAGGAGGCGGCGATCCTCGACTGGGTCTCGGCCGGAGGCCGCCTGCTTGTCACCGGCGGCGAGGACTACCAGCGGCTGTCGGCCTCGTTCCTCAAGGACTACCTCCCGCTGAGCATCACCGGCTCCGAGGTGCTTCCCGCGCTGCCGGAGCTGCAACGGGCCTTCGGCGGGGAGCTGAACGCGGCGCCGGCGGCCATCGTGGTCGGCAACCCCGCGCGCGGCTCGATCCACCTCTCGCAGGACGGCCGTCCCCTCGTGTGCTCCTGCACCGTCGGTCTCGGCAAGGTGTGGCTCACGACCTTCTCGTTCACCAACCAGCCCGTGCGCGGCTGGGACGGCGCGGCCGAACTGCTCTCGAAGATCCTGCGGACCGACCGGCAGTATCCCGCGGCGCTGGTCGGGGCCCATGCCTCGCAGGTCATCGCCAACGGCCTGGCCGTCAACGCCGGCGCGAAGCCGCCCTCCTTCCGCGTCATCAGTATCTTCCTGCTCGCCTACATCATCTTCCTGATCCCCGTGAACTACCTGGTGCTCAAGCGACTCGACCGCCGCGAGCTGGCCTGGGCGACGACGCCCTGCATCGTGGTCGTCTTCTCCTTCGCGGCCTACGGCCTCGGCTTCGTGCTGCGCGGCAATGCCACGGTGCTGCGCAGCGCGGGCATGGTGGAGGTCCAGGCGAGCACCGGCGCGGGCATCGCGCAGAGCTACTACTCGCTGTTCAGCCCGCGCCGGGCCGAGTATTCGCTCTCGTTCGCGGCGCCCTCGGTCGAGACCGCGGTGCCCTCGACGGCCCAGCCGAACTGGCGCGGCCGCACCGAGCCGCAGAAGCTGAACTCGGCCTTCGAGGTGCGCTCCGGAGCGCAAGACTCCGTGCACAAGCTGCTGGTGCAGATGTGGGATCAGCGGGTGTTCGAGACCGCGGCGCCCGTGGTGCTCGACGGGCCGCTGGCGGGCGATCTGCGGCTGGAGCGCGGCAACCGGGTCACGGGCCAGCTCACCAACGACACCGGCCTGCCGCTCCAGGGCGCGGTCCTGGTCTTCCGGCGCGTCGCCTACGCGGTGGGGGATCTGGCGGCGGGCGAGGGCAAGCCGATCGACTGGACGGCCGGCTTCGTCCCGGCTCCCCAGGATCCCGATCCCGGACGGTACCGCGGCGCGTCCGAGGATCAGCCCGGCTACCGCAGCTACGGCGGCCCGAGCGCCTCGCCCGTTCCCCCGGGCGGCACCGTGGGCTCCGTCGTGCAGGCGCTGCTGAAGGGTCCGGAGCGGCGGGAGGGCCGGATGACGGTCGAGGATCCGCTCTACGTGGCGCTGCGCGAGGGCTACCTGAGCCGCACCGGCTTCGGCCTCTCCGATCGCGAGGCCCTGCTGCTCGCCTGGACCACGACCGATCCGCTCGCTGCGACCGTCGCGGGCCGCAAGCCGAAGGCCGAGTCGGTGACTCTCGCCGCCTTCCACATCGCCGTCCAGGGCGAGTAGGCGAGCCGGCTCGCGCCACGTCGCCTCCGAGCAGGGCTCCGCACCCCTCGCCCGGAACTACCCCGAGGCCCGCACCAGCGGGCCCATGCCGAGGAGGGTGTGACCGATGCCGGATGTGCTGTGCCTGGGTGAGGCCCTGATCGACTTCGTCGCCGACACGGCGGGCGTGACGCTCATGGAGGCACCTGGTTTCCGCAAGGCCCCCGGGGGAGCGCCTGCGAACGTCGCCTGCGGCGTCGCCAAGCTGGGCACGGCGAGCGGCTTCCTGGGCAAGGTCGGCGACGACCCCTTCGGCCACTTCCTCGCGACCACGTTCCGCGAGGCCGGCGTCGATACGTCGCCCATGCTCTTCGACCCCGCCTCGCGCACCGGCCTCGCCTTCGTCTCGCTCACCGCCGATGGCGACCGCCAGTTCGCGTTCTGGCGCAACCCGAGTGCCGACATGCTGCTCACGGCCGCCGAGCTGCCCGTCCCGATGATCCAGGCCGCGAAGGTCTTCCACTTCGGCTCGATCACGCTGATCCAGGAGCCCTCGCGCGGGGCGACGCTCGAGGCGATCCGGCTCGCGACCGAGGCCGGCGCCGTTGTCTCCTACGACCCCAACCTTCGCCTCTCGCTCTGGCCGTCGGCGGAGGCGGCCCGCGCCGGCATGCTCGAGGGCCTTCCGCTGGCCGATTTCGTGAAGGTCGCCGAGGAGGAGCTGGAGTTCCTCTACGGCACACCCGACATCCCCGAGGGCATCGCCCGCATCCGGGCGCAGGGCGCGAAGCTCGTTGCGGTCACGCGGGGGCCCGAGGGATCCGTCCTCTCCGACGGTACGATCACCGTCGAGCACAACGGCTACCGGGTCGCGACCGTCGATACCACGGGCGCGGGCGACGGCTTCGTCGCGGCCGTCCTCGACCACCTCGTTCGCCGTGGCGGCCTCACGCAGCCGTTTACGAAGCCGGAGCTCGAGAGCCTCGCCGCGTTCGCCAACGCGGTCGGCGCGATCACCACAACGGTCAAGGGCGCGATCCCCGCGCTGCCCGAGCGCGCCGAGGCCGAGAGGCTGCTGGGGTAGGGGAGCGGGACGGGGCTAGCCTGGTTCGCGCAAGTCCTCGCGCGCAAGAGCGAAGAGCGACAACCTGCAGGGACCTTCGAGAACCGCCCTGGCGGGCACCCGTCACCGCGCGGCAAGCTCCCGCGCGGCCCCATGCGCCCCGGGCTCAGCGAGCAGGGCCACCAGCGTTGCGCGGTCCTCGGTCAGCTCGAGCGTCGCCGCGCCCGCTCCGCCGCCGCCCGGGCTCTCGTATGCCTCCCAGACGCCACCGACGACCTCGCCCAGCTCCCACGAGGCCGCCTCGAGCGCCGGGTCACGCAGGGACACCTGCCCCGCCCCGTACGGGCCGACAGCCACCGCGTAGGCCCCTCCGGGCGCGCGGAGGGCGCAGGCCCCGCCCGGCGCCTCCAGGGCAACCCCGCCCTCGAGAGCGACGCGCCCGGTGACCGAGAGAGCGCTCCACCGACCTGCCGCGTCCCAGGCGACGAGGAGCGGGGCCTCCGGCGCGAGCGTCGCCTCGACCCTCCGGCCGTCGAGCGTGAGGTCCACCTCGACCTCGTCGCGGCTG
>CAZRDB010000099.1:9835-18155 GCA_964598695.1 uncultured Armatimonadia bacterium | reverse complement strand
ACCCAGGCCTTGGCCTTGGTCGCGCCCTCGGCCGGCTTGGGGGCCGTCTGGCCCGTGGGCGCCACGGTTTAGAGCGCCAGTGCCACGAAGGCGTGCGCGGCGTCAAGCAGGCGGTTGCGCACCGTACCGATCCCTCCCATTGCCTGGCTACGGCTGGGCCGGAGCCGGCTCCTCGCGCGCCGAGGCGGCCGGGAGAAGCCCCAGCCGCGCGAAGCCCAAGCTCAGGTCGTCCTCGATCGCGACCCATCGGGCGTCGGCCGACCAAGCGAGCTGATAGGCGTAGCGCTCGACCGGCGCCGCACCCAGGTCGCGGGTCGCGCCGCTCGCGAGATCGAGAGCCGCCAGGCGCGTGCCGGCCGGGCTCTCGACCACCAGGACAGCATACCGCCCGTCGGGGGAAGTCACCAGGCGCGGAACGCTCCCCGCCGCCTGGACCGGCTCGGCCGTGTCGGCCGCGATGTCGCACCGGAAGAGGCTGCGGTCGGCCTTGTCGTAGACCTGGCCATCGCCCGTGACGTCGACTCCGGCCGCCGAGCAGGAGTAGACCACCGAGCCGTCCGGCGAGAAGCGCGGCTGGCCGAAGTCCCACCCGCCCGCGCTCCGGCTGTGGCAGAGGGTCCGCTCGAGCCCGCCCTCGGCCGGCATGTAGGCGAGACGCTCGACACCGGTGGTGTCGTCGGGGACGGCGTAGGCGAGCCCACTGCTGTCGGGCGACCAGACGTAGGTCCGGGCGCCCTCCACCGCGCAGCGGAGCGCGCCGTCCTCGGCCGAGAGCACCGCGAGCGTGCCGTCCTCGAGCTTGGCCGCCAGCGACGTCCCATCGGGCGACCAGGCGAAGTCGGTCACCGGCGACTCGGAGATCAGGACCGGGTCCTCGCCCGGCACGATGGTCCACAGGGCCTCGCCCATCTCGACGCCCTCGGGGCTCATGAACGCAAGCCGCGAACCGTCCGATGCCCAGGCCATGGCCCCGAAGACCGAGGCGTGGGGGCAGATCTCGGTCGGCGTCGCGGAGGGCTCCGGCCCGAGGAACCACAGGGAGGCCAGGTGCTCGCCCAGGCGTCTGCGGAAGGCCACGCCGCCCCCGCCGGGGCGCGGACGGGGATCGACGCCCTTGATCCGCACCGCCCGTTGCCAGGGCGGGCCGTCGGCGGCAGCGGGCCGCACGACGTCCTCGGCGAGCGTGGGGCTGGCCAGTACCGGCGTGTCGGTCCCCGTCCAGGCGAACGAGCACTCGATCTCGGAGCCGGCGGAGGTCTCGAGGACCATCTCCCGGCGGTTGTCGGTCGGGTCGACGATGTAGACGTAGTACTGGTGGGCTCGACGGTCCTTCGGGATCGCGTCGAGCACGAAGGCCAGCCACCGGCTGTCGGGCGAGAAGGTCATCCCATAGAGGTAGAGCAGCTCGGAGAAGCGTCCCTCGTCCATCAGCGACTCGCGGGTCACGGCGCGCTTGGTCTCGGCAACGGTCAGCCGGTCGATGGAGACGCCCGCCACCGGGCCGTCGTCGGCCGGGGCCAGTATCGCGAGCGCGAGCCGGGCGCCGGGGCCCGCCCCCAGGCCGAGAAGGACAACGAGGGCGGCCGCGACCAGCCAGCGCGACAGCTCCGCCCGCACCCGGATCGCGAACCTCTCCACTCTCAGCTCTCCTTCCGTGGCGGGGAGTACGAGCACGGCGGGCCGGCTCTCGCGCTTGGACGCCCGGCGTCGGCCCTCCGTTCCGTGCGCGCCGCACGCCTCCCCGTGCCGGGCAGGTGCGAGTGGACTGCGCTCGAATGCTGTATAGCAGTGCCTTGTGGGAACTCCTCCGTGTCACGCCCGCCCCGGGAGGGAGACCGAAGTGCCTGAGCTGCAAGCGTTCCAGTGCCCGAACTGCGGCGCCTCCGCCACGTTCGATCCCAAGTCGCTCACCAAGGCCTGCGAGTTCTGCGGCTCGCAGTTCGCCACCCCGCTCCCGCCCGAGCGGGTCGAGGAGCAGCGCAAGTCGCTCGTCATCCCCTTCCACATCGAGAAGACCGACGCGCTCCGCCGCTTCCAGCAGTGGCTCGAGAAGGGCCTGTTCAAGCCCTCCGACCTCCTGCAGGCGTTCCAGTCGCGCGGCTACGACGGCATGTATGTCCCGTTCTGGAGCTTCTCGGTGGCCGCGTACAGCCGGTGGAACGGCCAGTACTCCGTCACCCGCTACCGGCGCGTGAGCAAGACCCGAACCAACAGCGAGGGCAGGACCGAGCACTACGAGGAAGACGAGCCCTACAAGGAGTGGCACCCCCGGAGCGGCGACCACCATGGCGAGTACCTCGACCACGTGACGGCCAGCGGGGCGCTCCAGCAGGACGAAGCCGACCGCATGATGCCCTACGACTTCTCCGGCTCCCGGCCCTGGGACGACGGCTACGTCGCCGGCTTCAAGGCCGAGCTGCCGGGCAAGCCGGAGGACACCGCCTGGTTCGAGTGCGTCGAGCGGGTCAAGGGGTACGAGCGCGACGCCTGCGCCCAGCAGGTCGAGCGGCTGGACAGCGTGGATTCGCAGGTAACCAAGGAGCGGTCACAACTCACCTACCTTCCGACCTGGGTCTTCGCCTACGACTACAAGGGGAAGCCCTATCGCGCGATCGTCAACGGCCAGACCGGAGAGACCAACGGGACCAAACCGGTCTCGGCCGGCAAGGTCGCCGTCGCCGTGGTCATCGCGGTCGTCGTCATCGCCGCCATCATCGGCGCGATCGTGTTGCTCGGCGGCAAGCAGTAGCGCGGGGGAGAGTGCGAGCGTGGCGCAGTCGGGCTTCGGGAGCGAACCTACCGACCATCCGGCGGCCGACCCCGTCAACGACGCCCTGATCCCCGCCTTCCTGATCTGCGCGATGTGGTGCTTCGGCTGGTACGTGCTGGCCGTCCGCGAGGCGCTCTACACGGGCGGCAACGAGCTCCTGCAGTACGTCTACTTCTTCTTCGTCGTCGCGACCGTCCTCATCGCGAAGATCCGGTCCGTTCGCGGCAACGAGGCCCGCGCCTCGGTCTACATGGCGGCCCTCTCGGCGGCGATGGGGCTGGTGATCCTGCGGTTCGGGCTCGAGGCCGGCTCGGTGTCGACCGCCCCGGACAGCGCCGTGATCCCGGTGGCGATGTACGGGCTCGCATTCGCCCTCGCCGGCGTCGGGATCAACTGGATCTCGCGCGACTGCACCGTAGACCCCGCTTCCGAGGAGACGGCCACCGGCACCTGGTTCGACCCCGTCCCGCGTGACAAGCGCCGCCCCGGCCGCGCGGTCGTCGTCTTCTCGCTCATCGCCGCCTGCGTCTTCGGCGCCGGGCAGCTCGTGCTCGCGCGGACCTCGACCCCCATCTACCACCGCGGGATCCTCTGCGCGGCGGGCTACGCCAGCTGCGCGATGCTCCTCCTCGCCCTCACCAACCTCAGCGGGATCCGGCTCTACGTGGCCAGCCGACAGGTGCGGGCGCCGCTCGGCATGGTCCCCTACTGGCTCGCGGCCTCCGCGGCTCTCGCCGGGTCGGCGCTCGGCCTGGCGTGGGTTCTCCCCAAGTCGGGCGGCCACGCCGGTCAGTCGATCCTCGCCACCGCACCCGGCTGGTACGGGGAGGGCGGTCCCACCACCCCTCTCGGAGGAAGCCCCGTCTCCGGCATCGCCCGGCCGGAGGGCAACGCCCCCGGCGGGGAGACGGGCCGCGAGCACTCGCCCACCGGTCCTCCTCGCGGCTCCGGTGAGGGTGGCCAGGCCTCGGCGAGCGATTCCTCCGAGGCCCCGCCTGCGCCCTCGACCTCCGGGGAGCGCCGCGTGGCCGGCGGCGGCTCCGAGCAGGGAGCGGGCGAGCCCCGCCCGGGGCAGGAGGACCGCGAACCCTCCCCCACACGGACGGCAGAGAACCAGCGGACGGGCGCCGGCGATGGAGCCGAGGGGCAGGAGCAGACCCCAAAGGACCCGGAGAACGCCTCCGATGGAGAGGAGCGCGGCCAGGAGGCCGCATCGGCCCGTGAGGACGACGCGGCGCCCCCCAAAGGTGAGGAGGGCCGCCCCGGCGAGGAACCCGAGGAGCCCCAGGGCCCTCCGCCCGGTGGCTACGGCCGCAGCCGCTACGAGGGAATGGGCCCCTCGGAGGAATGGCTGCACGAGCACGAGCGGCAGGCACGGGCCGAGCAGGAGCGCGCCCGGCCGGAGTCCGCCCCCGCGCTCGATCCCGCGATCGCCCGCGTGCTCCTGTGGCTCCTGGTCGCCGCGGTCGGCGGCATGGTCCTCTATCAGGTGTTGCGGCTCCTGGCGCGACTCCGCGGCGCCCACCTGCGCTGGCCGGCGATCCCGTTGCCGCGACGACGGGCGCGCCGGAGTCCCGGGGAGTTCGAGAACCCGTTCGCCTCGCGCGCACTCCTTGAGCAGATGTCGCCGCGCGACGTGGTGCTGCACACGTACAGCGCCTTCATGGGCCTCGCCCGCGCCTGCGGCGCCTCGCGTCCGCCCCAGGCGACGGCCACCGAGTTCCTTCGGGCGCTCCCGCCGAACCTCGCGGGGCTCAAGCAGGAGGCGGGCGAGTTGTCGGAGCTGTACCTCCGGGCCGAGTACGCGCCCGACAGCGACTTGTCGGCGGCGCTTCCCCGACTCCGTGAGATCTGGAGTAGGATGGAGGAGTTCCTGGCCGCGTGGCAGCGGCCGGCCGGACAACACCAGACCGTGAACGGAAGGGACTCCGCGTGACCCGCCTCCCCGTGCGCACTTCAGCCCGCGAGCAGCTTGTCGACGTGACCGATGAGGTCCAGCGCGCCGTGACCGAGTCCGGCATCGTCGACGGCGCCTGCATCGTCTTCGTGCCCCACACGACAGCCGCCGTCACCATCAACGAGAACGCCGACCCCACCGTGGTCAGCGACATGCTCGAGGGACTCGCCCTGATCGCCCCACGCCGCCAGCCGTTCTACCGCCACTCCGAGGGCAACTCCGACGCCCACATCAAGAGCAGCCTTCTCGGCGCCTCCGCGACGGTGCTGGTGGAGGGCGGGCGGCTCGCGCTCGGGACCTGGCAGGCGATCTACTTCGCCGAGTTCGACGGCCCGCGCAGCCGCCAGATCTGGGTGCGGGTCAGCGCCTGGCAGCCATGACGCACACCGACAGCCCGCTGGGCCCGCGCCACGACGCGCGCGGCCGGGCGCCCGCCCTCGCCTTCCGCGGTGTGGGCCTCACGCGCATGGGCGCCACGATCCTCCGCGAGGTCACCTGGTCGGTCGGACCCGGCGAGCACTGGGTGGTCCTCGGCGCCAACGGCTCCGGGAAGACCATGCTGCTCTCGATGGCCGCGGGCTACCTGTGGCCCAGCACCGGCGAGGTCACGATCCTCGGCCGACGCCTCGGCGAGGTCGACCTGCGCGAGCTGCGGCTCGCGATCGGGTGGGTCAGCGCCGCGCTCCGCGACCGTGTGCCGGGGCGGGAGACCGCTCTGCACGTCGCCCGAAGCGGCAAGGGTGCGACGATCGGCACCCCACTCACCAGCCGCTCGGCCGAGGCTGGCCGCGCGCTCGAGTGCATGGCGCTGCTCGGCTGCGAGCACCTCGCCGACCGCCCGTTCGGGGTGCTCTCGCAGGGCGAGCAGCAGCGGGTGCTCATCGCGCGCGCGCTCCTCGCCGAGCCGAGCCTCCTGGTCCTCGACGAGGTGTGCTCCGGCCTCGACGTCGCCGCCCGAGAGCAGGTCGTCGCCGCGCTGGAGCGCCTCGCCGCCGACCCGGACTCCCCCACCCTGCTGCTGGTCACCCACCACGTCGAGGAGATCGCCCGCGGCTTCACCCACGCCCTCGTGCTGCAGGGCGGAGCGGTGCTTACGCGCGGCCCGCTGACGGAGACCCTCACGGCCCGATCGCTCTCGACGGCGTTCGGGATCCCCGTCTCCATCGAGGTTGCCGAGGGGCGCTACGCCCTGCGTGTCGAGCGTCGACCCGGCCGCGCGCCCCAGACGTAGGGGAGGACCCCGCCCCCCCGAGGGGAATCCGACCTCCAGGCCGGACGCGTACCGACCCCGGCCGCGCGGAGGTGCTCGGTGGCACGGACGCTCGCAGTGGTCGTGGTCTCTCTCCTCGCCGGAAGCGTGCTTGCTGAGCCTCCCGGCCCTGCCGCCGTGCGAACGGAGGCGCAGGTCGAACGGGACTGGCTCCGCCAGGAGGCCGTCCGCTGGACCGGAGCGAGCTTCGTGCGCCCGGCCGACGATGCCGCCGGCGCCGTAGACGGCGTCAAGGACGGCAAGTGGGGGTTCCACACCGACGCGCAGCCCGACCCGTGGTGGCAGGTCGACCTCGGCGTCCCGACCGCGATCCGCCGCGTCGTGGTCTACAACCGGGCCGACAACGACGGCGCGGCCGGGAGAGCCGGGCAGCTCCGGCTGCTGGTCTCCGACGACGGCGCCCAGTGGCGCGAGGTCTACGCGCACGACGGCAGCCTCTTCCTCGGCGCCCCCGACGGCCGGCCGCTCGTCGTGACCCTCGACGCATGCGCCGGGCGTTACCTCCGCGCGCAGTTGCCGGGCACGGCCTACCTCCATCTCGATGAGGTGGAGGTCTACGGCGAGGCGGAGGGTGGGGCGAACCTGGCGCTCGGCAAGCCGGCCGACCAGTCGAGCGTCAGCCAGTGGTCGGCCCTGCACTCGACCTCCGACGCGACCGACCTCGCGGGCGGGCTCGCACGGGTGCTCGCGCAAGGGGAGGCCGTCGCTGCCCGGCAGGGGTCGGCGGGCACGGAGCGCGCCCCCCACGGGCGGTTATCCCAGCGCGGGGCCGGGCCGCTCGGTGCCGACGAGACCCGGGCGCTATACCTCGAGGCCCGCCGCGCGGTCCGGTCGATGCTCCTGTCGGACCCGTTGCTCGATTTCGACGCGATTGTGTTCGCGAAGAGCGTCCCCACGAGCTTCACGCACATGTCGGACCAGTACTACGGCTGGTGGTCGAGGCCCGGGGGCGGGATCTTCGTGCTCGAGGGGATCCGCGACGAGGCCCCTCGACTGCGCTGCCTGACCGAGAGCCTCGCACCCGGCAGCTACCTCCGACCGGAGCTGTCGTACGACGGCGCCCGGGTGTTGTTCGCCTACTGCGCCTACCACCCGGAGGTGGCAGGGCTCGCGAACAAGCTCGACAAGGCCGGGATCCCCGAGGAGGCGTTCTACCACGTCTACGAGGTGGAACTCGACGGCGGCGGGCTCCGCAGGCTCACCGAGGGTCGCTACGACGACTTCGACGCACGCTACCTGCCGAGCGGAGACATCGTCTTCCTCTCGACCCGCCGCGGAACCGCGGTGCAGGCCGGTCTCGCGAGCGCGCAGGCCTCGCTGCTGGCGCCTCTTCCCGACGCGTTCGTCCGGTGCGGCGGCGACGCCTACCGGCCCGTCTCGATCTACACCCTCCACGTGATGGGCGCCGACGGAGACCGGATCCGGGCCATCTCCCCGTTCGAGAGCTTCGAGTGGACGCCCACGGTCGCCTCGGACGGCCGCGTGCTCTACGCGCGCTGGGACTACATCGACCGCTCGAACATGCCCTACATCAGTCTGTGGTCGACCCGACCCGACGGCACCGACACGCGGATCGTCTTCGGCAACTTCACGCCCAACCCGCACTGCACGTTCGAGGCGCGCTCGATCCCTGCCTCGCAGAAGCTGGTCTTCACCGCCTCCGGCCACCACGCGATCACCGCCGGCAGCCTCGTGCTGCTCGACACCTCGTTGGGGCTCGACGGCGACGCGGCCATGCGGCGGCTGACGCCCGAGGTCTGCTTCCCGGAGGCCGAGGGCTGGCCGAGCACCTACTACGCCAACCCGTTCCCTCTCTCCGAAAGCCTGCACTTGACCGCGTGGTCGGACCAGCCGCTCGTCGGCGGGGTCACCCCCAATCCCCCGAACGCCACCGGTCTGTACCTCTACGACGCCAGCGGAGCGCTGGAGCTGCTCTACCGCGATCCGGAGATCTCCTCGGGATGCCCGATCCCCGTGCGGCCGCGTCCCGCCCCGGCCCACCTGCCCTCCGCCCCACGCGAGGACCCCGACTGGGCCCGTTTCGCGCTGCTGGACGTCTACCAGGGCCTGACGGGCGTCGAGCGGGGGGCCGTGCGGGCACTCCGGATCGTGGGGATCGCCCCCAAGATCCAGCCCCACATGAACGTCCCGAACCTCGGTGTCACGGGCGACGACCCCGGCAAGTTCGTGCTCGGCACCGTCCCCGTCGAGCCCGACGGCTCGGCCCACTTCCTCGCCCCCGCGGGCGTCGGGCTGTTCTTCCAGGCTCTCGATGCCGAGGGGGTCGCGATCCAGACGATGCGGAGCGCCGCCTACGCGCAGC
>CAZRDB010000099.1:6232-9825 GCA_964598695.1 uncultured Armatimonadia bacterium | reverse complement strand
GCGTCGGCTGCCACGAGAGCCGCGCGACCGCGCCACCGAACGGCGCGGCGACCGCCTCGCTCCGAACGGCCTCGACGATCGTTCCGGGGCCCGAGGGCTCCTGGCCGCTCCGCTTCGACCGGCTCGTCCAGCCGGTCCTGGACGCCCGCTGTGTGACCTGCCACCAGCCGGCCGGGGCCGACCCGAAGGCGGCCGCGCTCGACCTCTCCGGCCCGAGCGCGTACGAGGCCCTGCTCGGCTGGGGCCGCCCGAGCCTGCGCGAGCTGGTCGCGACCCACTACGCCGCCGGACGCTCGGTGCCCAACGAGGGCGAGGCTCGCCGGAGCGCGCTCTGGGCTCTGCTGCGCGACGGCCACCAAGGCGTCGCGCTCTCTGCGGACGACCGGACCCGTCTTCTCACCTGGATGGACCTGTACGCGCAACGCCAGGGGGCCTTCGGCGAGGAGCAGGAGCAGCACCTCGCCGATCTCCGAGCGCAGTGGGGTATGAGGCAGTAGCGCACGCACCGCAAGGAGGCGCCGCATGGGCAGCACCGAGAGCGGACCGGACGTGCACCAAGCGAGGGATCTGAGTATGGACCGCGACGCGCTGCTGGCCTTGCGCGACGCCTTTCTCTCCGACGAGGTGGCGCGCGTGCTGCTCGACGCGCTCCCCGATGTCGCCGTCGTGCTCAACGAGGATCTCCAACTCCTCGCCTGCAACCGCCGCACGCTTCAGCTCGTGGGAGCGCCCCCGACCGAGGATCTGATCGGGCTGCGGCCGGGAGACCTGCTCGAGTGCGTCGGCGCCGAGGAGGGCCTCGAGGGCTGCGGGAGCGCGCCGCAGTGCGAGGTCTGCGGCGGCAGGCTCGGGGTACTGGAGTGCCTGCGCACGCGCCGTGACTGCGCGCGGGAGTACCGTCTCCGCACCCGGCGGGAGCGCGACGGCGGGGCTCTCGAACTGGACGCCCACGCCAGCCCGCTCCAGGCCGGCGGGCACGACCTCGTGCTGCTCATCCTGCGCGACATCAGCGCCGAGAAGCGCCGCGAGGTGCTCGAGCGGACCTTCTTCCACGACATGATGAACACGCTGACGGCGCTGCGCGCGGTCGCGCTGTTTCTCGCCGACCCGCGGACGCCGCCCGACCAGCAGGCCGAGGATCGCACCGAGGTGGTCCGGCTGACCGACCAGATCGTCGAGGAGGTCGCCGCCCACAGGCACCTGCTCGCGGCCGAGAATGGCGAGTTGCACGTGCTGCCGTCGCTTGCCGACGTCGACCGGCTGGTCGGCGAGGTCGTCTCGGCCTATCGGAGCCACTCGCTCGCCCACGGCCGCGGCCTCGCCGCCCGGGGCAGCGCCGGGGGAACGGTCGAGACCGACGTCCCGCTCGTCCGGCGGGCGCTCAGCAACCTCGTTAAGAACGCGCTGGAGGCGATCGGGCCCGGGCAGGCCGTCACCGTCGAGGCGGAGCGGAGCGCCGACCGGGTGCGCTTCGCCGTCCGCAACCCGGGGGTGATCCCGCCGGAGGTCCAGCGCCAGATCTTCCAGCGGTCGTTCTCGACCAAGGCGCGACACGGCCGAGGCATCGGAACCTACAGCGTGAAGCTGCTGGTCGAGCGCTACCTGGGCGGCCGCGTCTGGTTCGAGAGCGCGGAGCCCGAGGGCACCGCGTTCTTCCTCGAGCTGCCCGCGGAGTTCGGCGGCGTGCCTGCGCCGGGCGAGGAGATGGCGGAGGCGCGCTGAAGAAGCCGCTATCGCCACGGAGGAGGAGTCAGATGCGGATCGGGTTCATCGCGCGAGGCGTTGAGGAGGACTTCCACTTCTGCAAGGAGCACGGCATCCGCTGTGTGGAGTTCAACCTGCACGAGGATATGACGCTCCTCGGCCGCGCCGACCAGATCAACGCCTGGCGCACCGCCGCCGGGGTCGAGATCAGCCATGTGGGCCTGTTCGGCCGCGACTTCCTCACCTGGGACGAGGTCGAGCGCGACCGCCACATCAAGGACCTCGAACGCTGCGCCGAGTTCGACCACGCGATCGGGGCCCCGATCCTCACGACCGGGGGCGGCGTCAAGGGCGAGCGGACCATGAAGGACGCCTGCCAGGAACTCCTCAACCTGTTCGGACCCGTGCTCGAGCGGGTCCACGGCCACGGGATGCGGTTGGCCTTCTACAACTGCCACTGGACGAACTTCGTGGTGGGCCCCCCGGCGTGGGACCGCCTCTTCGACCATCGGCCGGAGCTGGGCATCAAGTTCGACCCCTCGCACCCGCTCCACGACCACAAGGACTGGCGGCCCCAGATGCGCGACTACGGCCAGTTCATCCTCCACGCCCATGCCAAGGACACGCTGCTGATCGACGGGAGACCGTTCGAGGACGTCCCGCCGGGCCTCGGCTCGATCCCCTGGGGCGAGTTCTTCGCGCTCCTGTACCACTTCGGCTACACGGGCGACGTGAACCTGGAGCCCCACGCGAACACCTGGCTCGGAGACCGGTTCTTCGACGGCATCGTGATCGGCAAGCGCCACCTCGAGCAGTTCCTCGCCTGACCGCCGGGGAGCCCCTCGGCTTCATCGCGGGGGCCCGACGTGCTACAATCCGCCCTTGTCCGAGCGGGCCCGACCGCGGCCCGCTCGAGTTTCCATCTCGGAGGGAAGTTGAGCGATGGGTGACCAGCTCCGCGGCAACCTCGTCGTTGCCCAGTCCGGAGGTCCCACGGCCGTCATCAACAACAGCGTGGTCGGCGTGGTCGACGAAGCGCTGCGCCATTCGTGCATCGGGGAGGTCTACGGCTCGGTCGAGGGCATCTCGGGCATCCTCTACGAGAACCTCATCGACCTGCGCCAGGAGGACCCGCGCACGGTCCGCCTGCTCCGCCAGACCCCCGGCGCCGCGCTCGGCTCGTGCCGCCTCAAGGTCAAGGACTTCGACATCCCCCGCATCGTCGAGGTCTTCAAGGCCCATAACGTCCGCTACTTCTTCTACATCGGCGGCAACGACTCCCAGATCACCTCGCACGATGTCGAGACCCTCGCGGCCCAGGAGGGCTGGGAGATGCGGGTCATCGGCATCCCGAAGACCGTCGACAACGACCTCGTCGAGACCGACCACTGCCCCGGCTTCGGCAGCGTCGCCCGCTACACCGCGATCACCACGCAGGAGATCGACCGCGACAACGATTCGCTGCGCTACGTCCAGGTCATCGAGTGCATGGGCCGCGATGCCGGCTTCCTGACCGGCGCCGCCCAGCTCGCCCGCAAGAGCGAGAAGGTCGGCCCCCACATCGTCCTCCTGCCCGAGGCCGTCTTCGACCCGCAGCGCTTCCTCGACCGGGTCCAGGAGTGCTGGGACACCTACGGACGCTGCGTCATCGCCGCCTCCGAGGGCATCAAGGACGCCGAGGGCAACCTCATCGCCGCCGGCGACAAGGTCGACGCCTTCGGCAACCGCCAGCTCGGCGGCGTCGGCCAGACCCTCGCCGAGAACATCGAGGAGAAGCTCGGCCTCTCGGCCCGCTTCAACAAGGCCGGCAACATCCAGCGCGCGGCCGCCCACTGCATGTCGCAGGTCGACGCCGACGAGGCCCACCTCTGCGGCATGTGGGCCGTCCG
>CAZRDB010000099.1:0-6132 GCA_964598695.1 uncultured Armatimonadia bacterium | reverse complement strand
CAAGAAGTAGCCACACCGGAAGGTTCCCGGCCGTGCCGCGCCCCCGGGCCGGCACGGCCGGTTCGCTTGACGGAAGGAGCGGTCCGATGGGTCGCCGTGTGCGTGTCTGTGTGATGAGGATCGAAGGGACCAACCGCGAGGAGGACGCCAAAGCGGCCTTCGAGGCGGCCGGCGCCGACGAGGTCGAACTCGTCCACCTCAAGCAGCTCGCGCACGCCGAGACCGTCCCCGCCGACCTGCACCGCAACATGAACGACTACGGCATCCTGTTCTTCCCCGGCGGCTTCTCGGCCGGCGACGCCGTCCGCGCCGGCGCCATCTGGGCCGCGCGGATCCGGGCCGATCTCCACGATCAGCTCCTCGCCTTCATCGAGTCCGGCCGGCCGGTCGGAGGGGTCTGCAACGGCTTCCAGGTGCTGCTCGAGGTCGGCGCACTGCCCGCCTGGGGCGGCACGCTTACCGACGTGCCCTAAGCGGCGCTGCTCACCAACGACATCGGTCGCTTCCAGTGCCGGTTCGTCGAGCTGCGCCGGCCCGCCGAGACCCCGTGCGTCTGGGTCACCGAGACGCCGCTCGAGAACGTTCTCGTCCCCATCGCACACGGCGAGGGCAAGTTCGCGCTCGCCCCGGCGCTCGAGACCGAGGGCCTCGCCCGGCTCGAGAAGGCCGGGCAGATCGTCTTCCGCTACGTCCGGCCCGACGGCTCCCCGGCCGCAGGCGAGTTCCCCGCCAACCCCAACGGGTCGCTCGCCGACATCTCGGGGATCTGCAACGAGCGCGGCAACGTCTTCGGCATGATGCCCCACCCCGAGAACGCGATCTTCCCGCACCAGATGCCCGACTGGACCCGCCGCGCGCGCCAGCCGCTCGGGATCACGCTCTTCCGCTCGGCAGTGGCCTACGCCCGCGGGCTCTAGCCGCCCGCGGCGCGCGCCCAGCGCGGCAGCCGCACAGAGTTGTGTCCTTCGTTGGGCCTTAACGCCCAACACCTACCGAGCGACGGTAAGATGTCGCTGGGTCACGACCGGCCCCGCCCGCCTACGCGGGATGACCGTCTCCTGAGGGAGGTGTCCACATGCCGATGACAACTCGTTGC
Source organism: uncultured Armatimonadia bacterium (assembly GCA_964598695.1). Taxonomy (GTDB): domain Bacteria; phylum Armatimonadota; class Zipacnadia; order UBA1398; family UBA1398; genus CAZRDB01. Next base: position 5,036 of record CAZRDB010000099.1, on the reverse strand, counting down.
ACGGTGCAGCGCGCCCGCGCCCACCATCCGTCGGCGCTCGCTCGCGGGATGGACGCCCCCGATGGAGGGCACCCGGCCGCGCATCGCGGTCGATCGGGCCGCGCTCGCACCTGACGGTACGCCCCCCGCACGTCGTCTCGGCCTCCCGCACGCCTCGGCCTCACCCGCCGTGCCGGATGCCGCCCTCCCTCTGCGCGCCGGCTCGTTCGGCGCCCGTCCGCGTCCCCCCGAGCGCCCGTCGCTCCGACCGAAAGGAACTTCGCAATGTCCGCACCGATCGCTGAGATCATCGAAGTACTGAGCAGTCCCCTGTCGCTCGACCTGTCCGGCCCCCGCGTGGCGCGGCTGCGCGTCCGCATCGTCGGCAGCGACCCGATCGCCGGCGAGCCGGTCCCGCCCCACGCGTTGGGCGTCGAGGGCGAGACCGAGCGCGTGGTCCGCTTCGGCTGGGAGGTTCGCGTCGGCAAGCGGATCGCGCTCACCGTCGACGAGGCCGCCGGGATCCTCCGCCGTGCCGCGTAAGCGCCGCGGACCGACGATCCGCCGCATGACGCTCGCCCGACGCGCGGGGCAGACCACCGAGGTCGCCCCGCGCGTCGCGTTTGTGGCCGGCCCCCATTCCGTCCGCGCGACGGCCGGGCCCACCGGCCGCGAAGAAAGTGCACGAGAATCTCCGTCGTCCCCTTAAAGCGGCCGGACGTTCGTGCAATAGTGTGCTCTGGTGTCGCTTGGCGCGACACGCACACCCCCCGCATGCGCGGGGCGAGAGAGCTCCCGAAGGAGGCGCACGCATGATCAAGACCGATGTCTGCTGGGCACGATCCGATCTCACCAGCGCCCTGCCGATTGCAGTTGCCGCGATGTGTGCCGCCTCCCGTGGCGGACGCTCGAGCGCCCTGCGCTATCTCACCGGCCTCCCACCTTCCTGACGAGGTCCCCCAACGCAGGTCGCTCGTAGATCGGTCGGCGCCTTCGCCCTTACCGTAGGGCTGCTGCTTGTCCGAGAGCGAGTGAACTACAGTGACCTGGATGATCCATACCGCACGCGACGGTGACACCCGCGCGAGGGAGTGTCTCGTCGACCGCCTCACGCCACGCGTGGACGCCTGCAGCCGCTACTACGCCCGGGTGAGCGGCGCCGATCCCGACGACCTCCGACAGGAGATGTGGCTCGGGATCTTCGCGGCGCTCGAGCGTGTCGATCTGCGGATCGGCGACCCCGCGCAGTACCTCCTGCAGCAGGGCCGCTACGCCCTCCTGACCTACCTCCGGAAGGAGCGGCGCCCCGCCGCCGTCCTCGTGCTCGAGGGCGAGCCGACGGCCCGCGCCTCGGTCGAGGAGGAAGCGCTCGACAGCCAGGCGGTTCTCGCCGCGCTCCAACAGGCCGGAGAGCCGGGCAGGCAGATCATCGCCTGCCTGCTCGCCGGACACTCGAAGTCCGACGTCGCGCGGATGCTCCGTTGCACGCCGGCCAACATCACCTACCACCTGAGACGCATGGAGGCCCGCTTGGCCCCATGGCTGGAACCGGAAGGAGCCCGAAGTGCCTAGGCTCATGGCAGAGATCCTCGACATCGTCGCCCCCCCCACGTCCACACGGGAGGGAGCCCCACGCAGCGTCCGGGCCCGCGTTCGCGTCACCGGCGCCGCGCCCAAGGGGCTGCCCATCCCCGAGACGGTCATCGGGCGCGAAGGCGAAGTCACACGGCATGTCCTCTTCGACTGGGAGCTGACCGCAGGCGCGGTCATCCTCCTCAGCATCGAGGAGTCGCGAGGGATCCTCCGGCCCGAAGGGCCCGAGGATCCCCCGCCCTCCCCGCCCGGCGCCTGTGCCCTGCGCGTGGAGGCCGACCTCAACCAGGACGGCTTCCCCGAGCAGATCCTCGAGAACGCCTTCGTGCGTGCGGTCGTCAGCCCGCACCACGGAGGCCGCCTCGCGGGCCTCACCGTCCGCGGCTCGGGTGTCCAGTTGCTCACCCCCACCTCCGAGTTGGCCGGCAGCTACGCCGACCTGGGCGGCGTCGAGGACCGTCTCGGCGACGACGCGGGCGAGCTGTGGAAGCAGCGGTTCGCCGTGACCGAGACCTCGGCTGACGGCGCGCCCGGCGCCTTCGCGCGCCTCCGCGCACAGCCCGATTCGCACAAGGGCCTCTCGATCGCGAAGAGCGTCGCGCTCGACCCCGATCTCCCCGCCGTGCGTCTCGAGACGGCGTTCCACTACGCCGGGAAGGGCGAGCCCCCCGCCGCCGCCCCGCCCACGGGCCCCGCGCCGGAGAAGGACCAGCTCGACCTCGACTACACCGCGCGCGCCCTGTTCCTCCCCGCCCACGCCGGCGAGGCCCCTTCGCCCGACAGTCGGATCCGCATCGACCTGCCGCTCGCCACGCGCGTCGAGAGCCTCCGCTACCACGCCGGCCTGTGGTGCTACCCGTACTCCGGGCTGCCGCTGGGCGCGGTCTTGCTCGATGACGAGGCGACCGGCTCGGCGCTGCTGATGCTGACCGACCCGGCGACCCTCGGCAACGTCGACCTCAACCTCGAGGGCTGCGGCCTCGAGGTCCGTCTCCGGATGCTCCACGAGAAGCTCGACGCCGATCGCCAGCGCACATTCGGCCTCCTGCTCGCCGCCGGCTGCGCGGCGGCAGCGACGCCCCGCATCGCGGCAGTGGCCTCGATCGGCGCGCTCGACGCGACCGGCCACCGGGCGCTGTGCGTCGTGGCCCGCCATGCCCAGGCGCGGGGCGGATTCGTCTACTTCCCTCAGGGCGACGAAGAGGGCCGTCACGACCTCGTGCCCCGCGGCTGGCCGGGCATCGGCGAGATCCTGGTCTGCCAGATGGCGCTGGGAGACTTCGTCCCGAGCCACCTTCGGCTCGAGATCGACCGGGACGAGCTGGTTCTCCCGCTGCGAGAGGGCGTGGCTCCATGACCTCGTTCCGGCCCACCCTCGGATACGATTGGGAGATCGCGCTGCTCGACGGCGAGTTCGGCCCGCTGCCGCGGCCGCGGATCCAGCGCCTCGTCGACCGCATAGCCAAGGAACTCCCGTACACCCACGCCGAGGAACAGGATGGCTACTACGAGCACAAGGTGGGCGTCTGCCGCGGCTTCCCGGAGCTGTACGAGCGCACGAGCGCCTCGCTCGGGCGGCTCTGCGAGATGCTCGCGGAGGAGGGCGCCCACCTCTACTCCTCCGGCTCGCCGCCGGTCTCCTGGTGCTTCACGGGCTGCCACATGCACGCCGGCACCCACTTCGAGCCCGGCCCGGCCTACGCCCTGCGCAACGTGCTCACGCCCTACACGCCGCTGTTCGCCGCCCTGATGGGCAACAGCCCCATGTGGCGCGGCGCCAACGGGCGGTACAAGAGCTACCGGATGGGGCTTCAGGCCCGCGGCGACGCCTGCCTGCGCTCCGTGGTCGACGCGGTGCTCACCCAGGGGGAGTGGGGCGCCGACGTCAGCGCGCGCCACCCCGATCCCACGCTCGAGGCCCGTGTGATGGACACCCCGTTCTCCTGGCGGCTTGCCTGCGAGTGCGCGACCCTGTGGTGCGCGCTCGCGACCCGGCGCCACCGACAGGGCTGCCAGCCCGATGACGCGATCCGCGATCGCCTGCGCGAGTACGCCGACAACCGGGCACGCGCGGTCCGGGAGGGGCTCCAGGCGACGTTCGTCTGGCAGGGCGCCGAGGTCCCCGTCACCGAACTGCTCGCCGGCGTGCTCGAGGAGTGCGCGGAGGAGTTGGGTGAGCTGGGGCTCCCGAAGCCCTCGCTCATCGCCAAGGCCCTCGCCAAGCGACGCAACCAGGCCGACTTCCAGCTCGCGCTGCTGGCCCAGACGCCCGACCAGGGCAGCTACATCGCGCGCCTCGCGCGGCTCTCGCCGCGGCCGGAGGCGTTCGAGCAGCACCTCGACGCGGCCGATCCGCTCCCGATCCTTCCCGTGTCGTCGGTCGACGACCGGATCGTGGCCGAGGCGGGGCGCGGCGCGCCGCGCAGCTATCTCGAGACGCTCTGGCCGGCGACCATGGTCGAGCACGACGCGCTCTTCGGCCGTCTCGAGACGGAGGGTCGCCTCGTCCGCGAGACGGGACCGGCCCATCTCTACCGCGCCGGCGGCGCAGCCGCCCAGCGCACCCCCGAGGCCGAGGCGATCGACCTGCTGTACCCGCCCATCGTGGTCGGCCCGACCGGGGCCCCGGCGACGGAGCAGGAGCGCGCCCGCGTCTGTGCGCGCGCCCTCCATCGAATGCCCAGCGGCTACCTGCTCCGCGACTGGGAGGACCTCTACATCGGGCTGACCTGCCGCGCCGATCTGGCGGAGCTTCGCCAAGCGTCGGAGGAGCTGTTCGCCGCGTGCCGCCGGGCCGCCGAGGAGGAGGGCCTCGTCTTCGCCCCATCGGGACAGGACGTCGGACGCAAGTTCGACGCGCACTTCCGCGTCGCGGCTTGCGCGTTCGACACCGCCCGCGAGGGTCTCGAGGCGCTGGCGCGCGTGCAGCCGGCCCTCCTGCCCCTCACCGCGCTCCTCACCAACAGCTACTCGGAGCGGCGGCCGCCGTTCGTCCCCACGAAGGCGGCGGCGCAGGGGCCGTGGATCGAGTGGTCGTGGGACGATCTCCTGACCCCGACTCCCGCGTGGCGATTCGCGCTCAACACCCAGCGCGCGATGGGGCGAGGCCGGCTGCGCTGGACGCGCGGGCGGCTCGCGCTGTTCGTCGACCCGCTCGACGCCCCCACCAGCCCGGGCGTGATGGCCGAGTCGGCGGCGCTCGTGGCCTCGGTCGTCCGCGAGTACGCCTCGCGCACGGGCACACCCACCGGCGGGGCGGAGCAGGCAACGCGCGCGGCCGAGAACTGGTGCTGCGCCTGCGTCGACGGCCTCCAGGCGACGCTGTGGAGCCCGGAAGGGCCCACCGGAGCCGCAGAACTCGGCCTTCGGCTGCTCTCGGAGTCCGGCGACCAACTCGCCCGCTTCGGCGCCGCGCCGGACGACTTGAGCCTGGTCGCCGCGATGCTCGCGAAGCGCCAGACCCA
>CAZRDB010000098.1:15627-18177 GCA_964598695.1 uncultured Armatimonadia bacterium | reverse complement strand
GATCCCATCGCGCGGCGCGCCGCGGATCCCCTTGCCGACGCGGTCGAGCACGCGCAGCACGAGCACGAGCAGCGCCCCCGTCGTCGAGCCGAGCAGCGCCGCGAGTCCGATGAACGGCTTCGACAGCAACGAGAGCGAGTAGCCGCCGAGCACGAGGCCCTTGCGGCTCGTGACCCGGTCGGACAGCGCTCCCGCCACGTAGCGGACGACGGCCGGGGTACCCTCGGCGAGGCCCTCGATCAGGCCGAACGTCGCTTTCGGGACGCCGAGGGTTCCGGTCAGCAGGTCGGGCAGCAGCGGGTAGATCAGCTCGCTGCTCATATCGGTGAACAGGGAGACGACGCCCGTCGCCCGCACGACCGGGTGGATCCCGGGCCGAGCCGTCTCCTCCTCGCTGCGGCGCTCGTCCACGGCTGCCTCCGGGGCCGGCCTCCACCCGGCCAGGCGCTTCCGCGTTCGTCGCACGAGGCCCTCCCCGCAGGTGCGGCGGCGCGCGGGCGGAACACGAGTGGCGAGCACACGCATCGCGAAAGGGTGACCCCCACATGCGCAAGCGAGCAGTGGTGACACGGCGCGATTTCCTGGCGCGACTCGGAGCACTCGGCGTCGGAGGGGCGGGACTGCTGGCCGGGCAGCCCGCGCTCGCCCGCCGCAGGGTCTCGCCCAACGACCGCATCGTCACCGGCCACATCGGGATCGGCGGCATGGGCGGGGGCCATCTCGGGGGCTTCGCCACGAACCCGCAGGTCGAGGTGGCCGCCGTCTGCGATGTGCACGCCGGGCGCTGCGCCGCGGCTGCGGAGACGGTCGCCCGTGGCGGCGGGAAGGCGGCCCAGTACGGCGACTTCCGCCGGGTCCTCGACCGCGAGGACATCGACGCGGTGGTGATCGCGACACCGGACCACTGGCACGCAATCCCCACCGTCTGGGCCTGCGCGGCGGGCAAGGACGTCTACTGCGAGAAGCCGCTCTCGCTCACGATCGCGGAGGGCCGCGCGATGGTCGAGGCGGCGCGGCGCTACGGGCGGATCGTGCAGGTCGGCACGCAGCAGCGCAACCAGAGCCACATCCGCCACGCGGTCGAGTTGGTGCGCTCGGGCCGGATCGGCACACTCACCGAGTGCCAGGTGTGGTTCGGCACGAGCGGCGGAGGCGGCTGGCCCGCCGACGAGGCCGTCCCCGCCGAGATCGACTGGGAGATGTGGCTCGGCCCGGCGCCGCGCGTGCCCTACAACCCGGCGCGGTTCGGCAACTTCCGCATGTTCTGGGACTACTCCGGCGGGGTGCTGACGGACTGGGGCACCCACCTGATCGACATCATCCAGTGGGGCGCCGGCGTCGACGCCCCGCGCACGATCGAGGCCCACGGGCGGTACGCGAACGACGGGATCTTCGATCCGCCGGAGACCAGCAAGATCGTCTACGAGTACGACGGCTTCACACTCACATGGTCGCAGCCGCCGCCCGACCCGCTGCCGCTGGGAACGAACCGAAGCTACGGGATGTACTTCGAGGGAACCGAGGGCCGCCTGTTCGTCGACCGCGAGCTGTACATCATCGATCCGGCCAGCGCCGACGAGGAGCCGATCGGCGAGGGCGACTTCCGGCTGGGACCCGGCAGGGGCCATGCCGAGGAGTGGCTCGAGTGCATCCGCTCCCGCACGCTACCGACCTCCGATGTCGAGATCGGCCACCGCTCGACCAGCACCCCCCACCTCGGCAACATCGCCTTCCGGATCGGGCGCAAGCTCACCTGGGACGGCGCGGCCGAGCGCTTCGTCGACGACGAGGAAGCCAACCGCTGGCTCGCGCGCCCCTACCGCGCCCCCTGGCATCTCTGAGAGGAGCCCTCCATGCGACGATCGATCCACCTCCTGGTGCTCCTCACCGGAGCCCTGCTCGCATCGGCCGCGCTCGGTCAGACCACGGCCCAGCTCGTCGATCGCCTCGGGGGCGACGACCGCGATGCGCGTCGCACGGCATGGGAGGCCCTTGCCGACCGCGGGAGCGAGGCGGTTCCGGCGGTCGGAACGCTCCTCGCCAGCGGCGACCCGGCCGTGCGTCGGGCCGCACACCTCGCGCTCGAGGGCATCGCCAGCCGCGCCTCGGCGCCGGGGGCGGAGAGCGAGCGCGCAGCCGTCGCGACCGCGCTGGTCGAACTGCTCGGGGTCGAGCTTCCGGTGACCGAGAAGCGCATGGTCCTGCGCCACCTGAGTCTGGTGGCAGGGGACGAGTGCGTCGGCGCCGTCCGGGACCTCGTTCGCGACAGCGGTCTCGGCGACCAGGCCTGGCAGACGCTCACACGGATCCCGGGCAGCGCTGCGCGCGAGGCGCTCGAAGCGCTGCTCGCGGACGGCGGGGAGACCGCCCTTCCCGCCGCGGACGCCCTGGCGGTCCGTGGTGAGAAGGAGGCAGTTCCGGCGCTGGCCCAGGCGCTGGAAAGCGCCGACTCCGGGCTGGGCTGCGCCGTGCTGCGGGCGCTCGGGATGCTCGGCGCGGCCGACCAGGTCGAGGCGATCAGATCGGAAGAGCACACGTCTGAACTCCAGT
>CAZRDB010000098.1:0-15617 GCA_964598695.1 uncultured Armatimonadia bacterium | reverse complement strand
GACGGCAATCCGGATGTGCCGGTGCGCCTCGCGGCCTTGGACGCCCTGCTGCGCCTCGCGCGTGCCGAGGAGGCTGCGGGACGCGTCGACGAGGCGCGGGCGCTGTACGTGCGCGCCTTCACCCTCGCGCGGGCCAGCCAGGACCTGGCCCTGGGCGCCGTCGAGGCGGTCGGACGCCTCGGGGACGATGAGTCGGCAGCCAAGGCTCTCATCGGCCTGTGGAACGATGACCCGGACCTCGTCACCGCCTGCCGGCAGACGCTCGACACGCTGATGCCCGGCAGGTGGCTGCCTCTCGCGATCCAGGCTCTCGCCCCGCCGCCGTACGGCATCGCGGAGCCGATCACCCTGATTGCGCGCGCCGACCGCGAGACCGCGGTGCAGACGGCGCTCGAGTGGCTCAACGACGGAGGCGGGAGCTGGGGCATCCTCGGCCTGTTCATCGACGAGCCCGACGCGCGGGCCGAGGCTCCCCTGCTCGCGACCGTCGAGCAGGCCAAGGACCCGGAGTACCGCGCCGTCGCGCTCGTCGCCTACCTGCGGACACTCGACCTGTTGGGCGCGGAAGGCCGCACCGAGGGGCTCTCGGCGAAGTATCGCCGGGCGCTCGAGCTGGCCGAGGACGACGCAACGCGCAGCGCCGCGCTCGTCGGCATCGGGGGGCTCGAGGACGCCTCGGCCCGCGTGGTTGTCGAACCCTACCTCGAGGGCGAGGGCACGCGCGCGGCCGCCCTGCACGCGCTGCTCGGGGCCGCCCGCGGCATGGCCGAGGAGGGGGACCGCGAGGGAGCGATCGGCCTCACGCGCTCCGTGCTCGCGCGGGCCTCGTCGCGCGAGACGCGCGTCGGAGCGGTTGCGGTGCTGCGGGGGCTGGGGATCGACGAGGACTTCGCCGCCGCCTCCGGGTTCGTCTGCAACTGGTGGATCCTCGGCCCCATCGCGAAGGCCGACGATGTCGGCTGGGACGTCTGCCCCGAGGAGGTGCTCACCGGTGTCGCGGAGCGGCCGGTCACGCTCGGCGGGGCCGAGCGGTCGTGGCAGTTCCACCACACGACCGACCTCGACGGGGCGGTGGATCTGTCGGCCCTCCTCGATCCCGACGCCGATGTGGTGGCCTACCTCCACGCCGAACTCGTTTCGCCGACGGAGCAGGACGTGACCCTCAGACTGGGCAGCGATGACGGCGTCGCCGTCTGGGTCAACGGGCAGCGCGTCCATGCCAACAACGCGGCCCGCCCCGTGCGGGTCGATGAGGACACGGCGCAGGCCCATCTGCGCGCCGGCCCGAACGTCATCGTCCTGAAGATCAGCCAGGGCGGCGGAGGCTGGGGATGCTGTCTCCGCGTGACCGATGGCCAAGGGGCCCCGGTCGTACTCGCCATGCCGGACGTGGTGAACTAGCGCCGGGGCGCGGAGAGGCGTCACCCGCCCGCGACGACGTCGAGAGCGAACGGGTCCGCGTCGGCGGACTCGGGCTAGCCGGGCGCAGGGCTCGGGCGACCTCGCGGAGAACAGGCCGGTACCACAGTGCGGAGGAGCCGAACGATGGGCAGCCACAGCCAATCCCACCGGCCGCACCGTCCCCGCCCGGGGATGGAGGATGCGGAGCTGGTCTCGCGGCTCAAGCGCCACGACGGCCCGACCGAGGACCTCGTGACCGGTCGACTCCGCGAGATGCTCGAGCGGATCTCGGCGATGCTGCAGCCGGCCGAGGAGCGGGACGATCTCACGGTCTCGGTGCTGTACGAGATCCTGCAGGCCGAGGAGCGCGTCCTCGCCGGCTGGGACGAGAGCGCCCCCTTCCTCGCCTATCTCGCCGTGGTCGGGGCCCGCGTCTGTCTCGATGAGGAGCGCCGGTGGGAGCAGATCCGCGAACACGCGGCCGCCCAACCGGAGGCCACCCCGGCGCGCCACCTCTCCGACCTGTTGCTCGCGCTGCACGTCGCCAACCAGGCCGACGACCGCACCGGCGGGCAGGTCCTGCAGCACCTCGACGAGTGCGAACGCTGCCGGTGGATCGCGCGCGCCGCGCGCGCCGCGCTCGGGGGGTAGCGCGCCTCGGGTCCGGTCGCCCTCCCGTACGGCAGTGCGCGGTCCGCGCGTGCGCGCACCCATCACTTGACGCTGAGCGGCGGAATGTGCGTGCGCGATGCACTTCGTTACAGGTGTTTCGGGTACGCGCCCGAATAACAGGGGTCGATTGTGCACGGAGCGCACCGAACAGGCACCCCCTCGCGGTCTTTGTGAGCACGAGGGGCCGCCACGGACGATGGAGCGGGGTCCGCACGCGTTTCGCTGCAGGGCTGGGACGCGCGGTGGATTCGCCGAGGTAGAGAGAGTCATGTCGAAGCAGGTCGAGCAGGTCGCTGCCCACATCGAACGTCTCAAGAGCAAGAACGAGGCCGTGCAGATCGACGCGGTCGAGGCGCTCGTACAGATCGGCGTGCCGGCGGTGCCCGCTCTGATCGAGGCGATGGAGGCCCGGGCCTTCCATGTCCGCAAGTGCGCTGCCAACGCGCTGGGCGCGATCGGCGACGCGCGGGCGGTCGATTGCCTCGTGGCCGCGCTCAGCGATACGAGCGTGAACGTCCAGCGCGCCGCCTCCGAGGCGCTTGCGAACATCGGGGAAGCGGCGACGCAGTCGCTCCTCGCGTGTCTCGACTCGACCGACTCGCTCGCCCGGAAGTGGGCGGCCGAAGCCCTCGGCAAGATCGGCGACGGTTCGGTCGTCGACTCCCTGATCGACCGCCTCTCGGAGCGCAACGTCGAGGTGCAGAAGTCGATCGTGATCGCCCTCGGCGAGTTGCGCGTCAAGAAGGCGATCAAGCCGCTGATCGAGCTGCTCGAAGACGAGAACGTCGACCTCGCGCGTTGCGCGGCCTACTCGCTGGGCGAGATCGGCGCCGGCAAGGCGGTCGAGCCCCTGCTGGCGGCTCTCAGCTCTCCGAGCACCGACGTGCGCGAGGCCGCCTCTGAGGCGTTGGTGAAGATCGGCAAGCCTGCCGTCGAGCCGCTGATGGGAGCGCTGCGCCATCCCGACTACGTGGTGCGGCGGTGGGCGGCCGAGGCGCTGGGCCGCCTGGCCGACGCCCGCGCCGCCGAGGCGCTGCTCGACGCCGTCGATGACGAGAACGACCGCGTCCGGCGTTACGCGGCGATCGCGCTGGGCCAGATCGCCTGCCGCGAGGCGATCCCCCGCCTCGTCGCGCTGCTGCGCCACGACAACAAGGACCTCCGCACCGCCGCGGTCGAGGCGATGAAGGCGATCGGCTCGGATGAAGCGCTCAAGCCGCTTACCAAGTGCCTCTCCGACACGGATTGGGCCGTGCGGATGAAGACGGCGCAGGCGCTCGGCGAGCTGGGCGACGAGGCGGCGGTCAAGCCGCTGGCCCGGGCGCTGCAGGACCCGGAGTGGGCGGTCCAGCTCCATGCCGCCGCGGCGCTGGGGATGCTGCACGCCGTGGAGACGATCCCCGACCTCTGCGCCCTGCTGCGCAACCCCCGGCCGGCCGTGCGCCGCAAGGTGGTCGAGGCGCTGGCCACGATCGCCCATCCCTCGGCCTACGAACCGCTGATGGCACTCCGCAACGACGATGACCCCCGTGTGCGCGAGTCCGTCGCGCTGGCCCTGGAGGATCTCGAGGAGTCGTACCAGTCCTGGAGATCCAAGCAGGTTCAGGCAGCGCCGCGTGCCGTCGCACGAATCGCGAAAACGCGCGTTCCCGCGGCAACGGCCGAGGCAGACGCGCCGGAGGAGGGGGGGAAGACCATGCCCGAGGAACCGAAGAAGACGACCGCTCCGAAGAAGGCCGCTGCAAAGCCGGCTGCTCCGAAGAAGGCCACGGCTGCGAAGCCGGCTGCTCCGAAGAAGGCCGCCGCTGCGAAGCCGGCTGCTCCGAAGAAGGCCGCCGCTGCGAAGCCGGCTGCTCCGAAGAAGGCTGCCGCTGCGAAGCCGGCCGCTCCGAAGAAGGCTGCGGCTGTGAAGCCGGCGGCCCCGAAGAAGGCTGCGGCTGTGAAGCCGGCGGCCCCGAAGAAGGCTGCGGCTCCGAAGAAGCCGGCGGCTCCGAAGAAGGCGGCTCCGAAGAAGCCGGCCGCCACGAAGGCGGCTGCTCCGAAGAAGCCTGCGGCCGCGAAGCCTGCGGCGCCGAAGAAGCCTGCGGCTCCGAAGAAGCCCGCCGTGAAGAAGGCGGCTGCTCCGAAGAAGCCTGCGGCCCCGAAAAAGGCTGCGCCCAAGAAGCCTGCGGCTCCGAAGAAGGCGTAGTGGACCGCCCAAGACAGAGGGACGGGCTTCGCATTCGTGGAGGACTCGCGGGTTGGAGTCCGTCCCCTACCTTGGCGCGCTTGTGGAGGCGCGTTGCGCGAGACGCCGCCGCACGACGGTCAGCGCGGCCAGAATGCGCGCATCGACCATCTCCTCCGCCTCCATCCGCTCCGCGACGAACTCCTCCAGCTCCCCCAACGGCACGAGCCGGCACTCGATCGGGAAGTGCTCGTCCCCCGGCGGCGCCACCACCTCACGGACGTCCTCCAGTAGGTAGAAGTCGAGCGTCGAGGCCGAGGAGGCCTGGCACGAGGGAGCCCGCATCAGCCACTCGACGCGTCCGGCGGTGAGACCGCACTCCTCCTCCAGCTCGCGCACGGCCGTTGCCTCCTTGGGCTCATCACGATCGCACAGGCCGGCCGGCAACTCCCACACCTCCATGCCGAGGGGCACCCGGAACTGCCGGACGAGCGGCACCCGCGCGTCGTCGGTCAGGGCGAACAGCACCACAACACCCGGCACGTTGGGCCGCCGGGTATACTCCCACTGGCCGCCCGGGAAGCAGCGGCGGACGAACCGCAGGAAGCGCCCCTCGCACAGCGTCTCCTCGGGTCCCAGGCTCTCTCCGTGCATCGGGTCACCTCCGCGTGATCGAGCAGACGGCCGGCTTCGACGCCGCCCCGCTATCCTCCTGCGCCGGTGGCCCGCAGGCAGGCATTTGCCCCAAGGTACCGAAACTACGGCGTGGGAGGTAACAACATGACCAAGCGCGACCGGGTCCTGGCCGCACTCGCGGGGGCTGAGACGGATCGTCCTCCATTCAGCCTGTGGTACCACTTCCCCGGCGGCGACCGCGCGGACGAGGCGTTCGTTCGCAACGAGGTGGAGTTCGCGCGCCGCTTCGACGTCGATCTGCTGAAGGTCATGCACGACGCGCCCTACGACCTGCCCGGGGGCGTCAGCAGCGTCGAGAGCCCTGCCGAGTTCGCCGAGATCCCCCTGATCGAGCCGACGGAGGGACACTTCGGCCGGCACCTCGAGGCGCTCCGGGCGATCCGCGCACAGATCGACGACGGCCGGCCGATGGTCGACACGGTCTTCGACCCGTTCGCCTTCGGCGACAAGATCACCGGCAAGCGCCTGCTCCGGTTCCTCGCGGAGGATCCCGAGGCGACACGGGCCGGGCTGCGGTCGGTCACCGAGTCGCTGATCCGCTGGGCGGAGACCTGCCTCACGGTCGTCGACGGGATCTTCCTCGCCTGCGGCGCGGCCAGCGCCTCGGCGATGAGCGAGGCGCTCTACGAAACCGAGATCCTCCCCCTGGACGTCCAAGTGATGGAAGCGGCGATGGCCGTCGGCCGGCTCAACGTCCTCCATGTCCACGGCGCGGGTCGGCTCCACTTCGATCTGCTGGCGCGCTGCCCGTGCGATCTCCTGAGCTGGAGCGACCGCACCACGGACGTCAGCATCCGTCAGGCGCGGCAGCGGGTCCCGGACCGGCCGCTCGTGGCCGGGATCGACGAGGTGACCGCCGGTGAGGTCTCGCCCGAGGAGATGGAGGCGCAGGTGTCCGACGCGATCGCGCAGTCCGGCGGGAGCCACCTCCTGGTGGCCTGCGGCTGCGCGGTGCCGACCGACACGCCACTCCCGGTGCTCGAAGCCATAGGTCGGGCGGTCCGACGCGCAGGCGCGTAGACCGCTCCGCCCCCATTCGGAAGGGGTTGTCATCGAATGCAGTACCGTCTTGGGTTGGGGGCCGTGATCGTGACGCTGGCCCTCGGTTGCCTGCTCACCGCCTGCAACTCCGACAACAGCGGCTACAGCCTTGACACCGTGATCGGGCAGGAGAACGGCGGCATCCAGACCTCCACGCGCAACATCATCCTGTTCGAGTCGCTGCGCGCGGGGCAGAACGGCGAGGTCATGGCCATCGCGGCCGACGGCGAGAAGCCGATCCGGCTGACGTCCTCGGGCTACCACGACACCACGCCGGCCTGGTCGCCCGACGGCACGCGGATCCTCTTCTCGGCCGCGGGCGGCAGCCAGGCCGACCTCTGGTGGGCCAATGTCGACAACACGCCGGTTCTCAACAGCGAGGGCGAGACCAGCTACTTCTACAAGATCACCGATGGCAAGGGCTTCAACCTCGCCGCCGACTGGTCGACCCAGAACGTGATCGCCTTCCACTCGGACCGCGACAACTCCCAGCTCGAGATCTACACGATCAACCCGGACGGCACGCTGCTTGCGCGGATCACCGACAACACGGCCTCCGACAACAACCCGAGCTGGTCGCCCGACGGCACCCTGATCGCCTTCAGTTCGAACCGCAACGCCGGGACGCCGGAGATCTTCATCATGGAGGCCGACGGACGCAACGCCCGCCAGATCACGACCACGGCGGCCGGCTCGGCGAGCCTTGCCCCGGCCTGGAGCCCCGACGGGACGCGCCTGCTCTACGTGCTCCAGAACGAGGCCGACGGCACGCGCGACATCTACTCGATGGACGCCAACGGCGCCGACCAGGTCCAGCTCACGACCGATGGCAGCGGCAACCACTTCCCCTGCTGGTCACCCGACGGCACGCAGATCGCCTACGAGCGGACCGCGAGCGAGAACACGGCCGATATCTGGCTGATGAATGCCGACGGCACCAACAAGCGGGCCCTGGCGCCGGCGCGCGAGCGCGACGCCTACCCGGCTTGGTCGCCGGTGCTCTAGCGAGAAGGAGGCGCGAGCCCCGTTGGGCGCCGATTCCCAGCCAGACCCCCGCAAGCACGCACGGGCGATGCTCGCGCGGCTGCGCAAGGCCTACCCGGACGCGACCTGCGCGCTGGTCCACCACAGCGCGTGGGAGCTGCTGGTCGGGGTGATCCTCTCGGCCCAGTGCACCGACGCCAAGGTGAACGAGGTCACGCCGGAGCTGTTCCGGCGGTACCCGACGCCCGAGGCGCTCGCGACGGCCGACCCGGCTGAGGTGGAGCAGCTCGTCCGGCAGACGGGGATGTTCCGGCGCAAGGCGGCGTCGATCCAGGGCGCGGGGCGGATGATCGCCGAGGAGTTCGACGGCGAGGTGCCCGCCCGGATGGAGGACCTTCTTCGTCTGCCCGGGGTGGCGCGCAAGTCGGCCAATGTCGTGCTCGGCACGTGGTACGGGATCGCCGAGGGCGTCGTGGTCGACACGCACGTGATGCGCCTGAGCGGGCGGATGGGGCTCTCGGAGCAGGCGACCGCGGAGAAGATCGAGCAGGACCTGATGGCGCTCTTCCCGCGGAAGGACTGGATCGCGCTCGGTCATACGCTGACCATCCACGGGCGCGGTCCCTGTGAGGCGAAGCGTCCGCGCTGCGGCGAGTGCCCGATCGTGGCGCTCTGCCCGCGCAACGGACTCTAGGAGCGCGCAGGCGCGACGACGGGAGGATCGGGTGCCACGCAAGGCGGACATGTGGTCGGAGCGGCGCAGGGACCGACGTGTGGATGCGGAGGTCAGTATCGCGCTGTCGCCGCCGAACGCCCACGAGCCCGTGACGGCGGCCACGCAGAACCTGAGTGGCTCCGGCGCCTACATCACGCTCGAGGAGCCCCTCCCGCTGTTCGGCCGCTACCACGTCCACCTGTTGCTGCCGGTCACCGGTGAGGACGGACAGCCGGAGATCGAGGACATCGAGGTGACCGCGATCGTCGTGCGCCACAACCGGGTGGAGGAGGAGGACGGCGGGGTCCGCCACTGCCACGCGCTCTACTTCGACAACGTCCACCCGCGCGATCGCGACCGGATCATCGAGTTCGTCGACACCCTCTACGAGTAGCGTCGGCCCGAGGGACTCGCGAGGGGGAGGAACGCCCGCTGGCCTCCCCCTCGTCCGCTGTACGGGGTCTCAGTTCATGAAGGTCACGACGTCCCCCGGGCCGGTGACCGTGCCGTCGGTGATCGTGTAGCCGGCGCCGCTGAACGGGTCCGTCGGATCGCCGCGGAGGTAGGGGCCGTTGTAGCCCCTCGGCGCGCGCGAGGGGTCCTGGGTGAGGTCCCCGACCTTGGCCGCCACGCGGCCGGTATCGTTCTCGTACAGCCAGCAAGCCTCGTTGATTGCCCGCACGTCCTCCGCCTTCCGCGCCGACTTGGCCCGCTGGCCCGCGTTGCGGACCGCAAGCCCCATGAAGAGCGACACGCTGGCGGCGAGGGGGACGAGAACCACCAGGCCGACGATCCCGGCGATCACCCAGGCGGACGGGCCGCCCTTGGCCGGGCTGGTCGGGCTCTGCCCGGGCAGGGGCGGCGGGGGCGGAGGGGGTGCGGCGCCGCGCAGGACCGCCAGCGCGGCCGGCGCGTTCCACGAGCAGGCCGCAAGGGCGCGCCGGGCCTTCTCGGCATCGACGTCGCTCTGCGAGATGAGCCAGTCGACCGCCTGCTGCTCCCACGCCTGCCACCCGCCGGGGCCTGCGGGCCCGGCGGCCGCGCACCGTGGGCACGTCGAGTCGAGGTCATCCATGTCATAGCCGCACTTCGGACACTCCATGGCGGATCGTCCCTCCCTGTCTGGTGGCCGCCTCTTCGCCACGCCGCGACCGGCACCTGCGAGGCCTGCGGCTGCGCCACCCCAGGAGATCGGGGAGGACGTCGAGCCGACCGGGGGTCTGCGGGAGATGCGACCACTAGCCGAGCCGCTCGAGGAGCCCTCATCCGTTGGCGGGCGCTGCCGTCATCCCGACCTCGTCTAGGCAGTCCTTGTCCGCGCGGGGCGCACGCGCAGTACGCGCGCTCGGCATCTGCGCGCGCGTGTCTGGCGCCGCTAGGAGTTCCGGGGCGCCTCAACGGGGCTACGTCCCGAGTTGGGCAAGTCGGGGGCCTCGCGCACCCGGTCGCCCAGTCGCGTGTCGCGGAGCCACGGACGCAGAACGTGCTCGACTACGTACCTGCCCGAGTAGAGGAGCGGTGGGTTGAGGCACGGGAGTTCGGGCATCCTGTAGGAGCCGAGCTTCCGCCCACTGCGGTAGTGGCAGCAGGCCGTGGCTTCCTCGCCTTCGAGGAAGAGCTTGGCGAACTCATCCGCAGCGAACACGAACACATAGTCGTCTGTTAGGTGGCCATCTGCCCGCGTCTCGCCGCACAGCAGCAGCAGATCGGCCGCAGAGGCGCCCGTCTCCACCTCAAGTGCCCCCATCAGATCAATGGCGGCGTAGTCGCTGTCGATAACAACGAGGCCTTCGACGGTCTGCGACGAGGCGCCACGGCTGACCGTGACCCTGCTGGTCTGGGGCAGACGGTGCAGCCGAGCTGGAGCGTCGTGACCCGCAGGCATGGCATGCATGCCTCCGTCCCGTTGGTGCCACAGAGCCGCGCGCCGAAGCGCCTCGGCCTGGGCGAGGCCGGTGAGGCGAGCCGCCGCAGCGGCATCCGTGCCACCGTGCGGCTCGATCCGGGGGAGGAGGAGGTCGCGGCCCAACATGATCAGGAGTTCCTCGGCACACTCGCGCACCATCGCAAGCGACGGGTCGAGCCACTCGGCCTCGCTGTGGCTGAGTCCACTCGCGGCACACAGATGCCACTGATGAATGGGCGCGTCCTCTCCCCTGTGCCCGACCGCGACGAATGTCCCGTCCGTGCATCGGAGCACGAGAGTCGCCCCTCCAGCGGACCAACGCACCAGGCCGGTGAACGAGTCCGAGAACCCATCCAGCAGGCGGTTGAGTTCGCGCCTGTGACAGGCCAACGCATGCACCTCGAGGTGCTTCCTCAGCTGCCGGTCGCGCGCCACGCGCGGGCGGTCAGCGATCGCCACGGCCACATCGAACGCGCGGTCCCCGCTGGCTGTAACCGGCCGGCGCGTGATCGTCGCTTCGACGGCCGCCACCACGAAGTGCCCTGCCCTCTCAGCAGTCCTGTCTCGGGTGTCGCCGAGCTGAGGGAAGTCGCTCTCATAGTGCCGCCATGCGTCGGCCTTCAGCTTCTGTGCCCTCGCGACCAACTCATCGGCCGCCGTGCCTGACTTGGTGCTAGCCCAATCGAGCAGCGTTGCGTACTGGTTGCTGAGCGCTTCGGGACTACCAGGGCTCACGCCAAGGGCGGCGTTGTAGTTGTCGCACGCGGCACGGAAGAGCGCCTCGGCCGCGCCCCCGCCATGCGCCGCCGCCTCGCTCTGCTCGTTGCCGAGCATGACGTAGCTCCAGGTGGCTAGGTCGCGGAGCGTGTCGGGGAGGCTATCGCCATAGTCGCGGACAAGAGCCACCGCTTCGCGTGGCGCATTCGCCATCAGCAGACGAGTCAGCTGCTCTTGGTCGTGGAGTCCTACCGACTGGCTCGCGTCATTGACGAGGCTCCTGGCACGCTCCAGTGGGTCGAATGCGGCCGCATTGGGCTGGGGGGGGTAGCCCTCGATCTGACCAAGCAGCCGGAACAGGTGCGCAAACGGCTGCCACACGATGGCGGGAGGGAAGCACATGGCCCGTCGCGCAAGCTCGCAGAAGAACGCGTCCGCATCATGGCCTCGCACCAGCGACACGTCACTCCTGCTCAGCAGCCGCTCGTGAACCTGGGCGCAGGGCGGCTCGTCCCGATGGGCCACCCAGAAGAAGCCTTCGCGGAATGCGCGTACGTCGGCCAGCAGGTTGAGGAGCGGATCACTATCGCCGCCGTAGCCAACGACGATCCAGAGCCGGTGGCCCGGGCTGTCCTCGAACAGCGGCTTCAGGCGCCTGAGTTGCGCACGGGTCTCGGGCTTCGTGTTGAGGATCAGGAATCCAGAGTGCTGGCCGTGAAGGCACAGGACGGCGGGTGATGCCACCATCGCGTGGTCGATCGCGCCAGCGCCCGCTAGGTCGTACACCGCGGGGCAGAAGCCGGCGAGCGCGCACGCACGGCTCACCAGATTGTCGAAGTTCGGCGTGAGAACCCGGGCGATGTACCCGGCCCTGACCAGCTCCGCCAGGGCCAGATGGGCCCAGTTCACTTTGGCCTTGTCCACGTAGTCTCTGATGAGCTTCTGCCTGGGACCGATTGGCAGACTGGCCATGACGTCAGCGTAGCTCGCGCTGGCGGCCCCCGCGTAGTACGAGGGGTAACGCACAGAGACCTCGCGGACGATGCCGGCTGCGGTAGGTA
Source organism: uncultured Armatimonadia bacterium (assembly GCA_964598695.1). Lineage (GTDB taxonomy): Bacteria > Armatimonadota > Zipacnadia > UBA1398 > UBA1398 > CAZRDB01. Next base: position 4,257 of record CAZRDB010000098.1, on the reverse strand, counting down.
TGCCTGCTGACACGGAGCAGCCTGCCCCGATCAGCACCCAGCACTGCGTGCGCTGTTCCCGCGCCTGCCGAACGCACTCCGCGACGTGGTCGATGGTGGCCTCACGGCACAATGCGATCCCCCTCATTCCGCGCGGGTACCGAGGACATCCGATCCAACCCGTGCGGTTGGTTCGTCGCGCACGGGTCGCCACCCTCCCCCGAACCGAACTGGAGGCCCTCCGCAGGCCCCTGCCGAAGGCTCTCCCCATCGCTCGCGAGAGGTGTGGTCCCATGGTCTCCCTGCTCGTTGCTGGTGTCCTGTGCGTCGGTGGGCTCGCCGAGGAGATCGACCCGGCCCGGGTCGCGGAGATCGCCGCGATGCTGCCCGCGCGGGCCGAGGCGCTCGGCCCCTCCATCGACGACCGCGCTGCCTGGGCCGCGATCGCCGCGAAGCCCGCGTACGCCGGGGTGGTCGCCGCCGCCGAGGGAGTCGCCGCTCGGCCCTTGCCGGAGCAGCCCGAGGAGCTGTTCCTCGAGTTCAGCCGCAACGGCAACCGGACGAACTGGCAGAACGTGGCCGGCGAGCGCCGCAACCGGATCGCGCCGCTCACGCTCGGGGAGTGCCTCGAGGATCAGGGCCGGTTCGTCGGCCCGCTGTGCGAGGTGCTGGCCGCGCTGTGCGCCGAACCGACCTGGGTGATGCCCGCCCACGACGGCTCTCTCAAGAACCTCCGGGGCGAGGCCACTGATATCGATCTCGGCTCCTCCACCCTCGCCTGGGAGATCGCGCTCAGCGCGCGGCTGCTGGGCGAGCGTCTGCCGGCCGAGTCGCGGGCCCTCGTCGCCGACAACCTCCGGCGGCGGATCCTCGAGCCGTTTGCCCGGATGGTGCGCGGCGAGATCGCGGAGAACTGGTGGATGCGCGGCCGCAACAACTGGAACGCCGTCTGCCTCGCCGGTGTGATGGGCGCCGCGCTCGCGGCGTGCGAGAGCCCGGAGGAGCGGGCCTGGTACGTCGCGGCCGTGGAGAAGTACGTCGGTTACTCGCTCGAGGGCTTCACCGCCGACGGCTACTGCTCCGAGGGCGTGGGCTACTGGGACTACGGCTTCGGCCGCTACATTCTGCTCTCCGACGCCGTCCGGCGGGCGACCCGCGGGGGCGTCGACTTCCTGGCCCTGCCGGCCGCGCTCGAGCCGGCCCTCTACGGCACGCGGATCGAGATCGTCGGCGGCGTCTGCCCCGCCTTTGCCGACTGCAGCGTCACCGGCCGGCCCGATGGCTCGATGCTGTGGTACCTCAACCGCCGCTTCGGCCTTGGGCTGACCGGCCTTCCGACCGATGTGACCACCTCCGGCGGCGGCCTCGCTCACTGCCTGACCTACACCTGCACCGACCTGCCCGAGGCCCCGGCGGCGGCCCAGGTCGAGGGCCGCGGCCTCCGGACCTGGTTCGACATCGCGGGGGTGCTGATCTGCCGCCCGGCCGAGGGCTCGCCGTGCCGGATGGGGGTCGCGATGAAGGGCGGCCACAACGCCGAGAACCACAACCACAACGACATCGGCTCCTATGTCGTCGTCCTCGGCGCGCGGCCCGTGCTACTCGATCCTGGCTCGGAGACCTACACGGCGCGGACCTTCAGCGCGCGGCGGTACGAGAGCAAGCTGCTCAACTCCTACGGCCACCCGGTCCCCGTCGTGGCCGGCAAGCTCCAGCTCCCCGGACGCGGCTGCGCGGCGAAGGTGCTGGCCACGTCGTTCACCGAGACGGAGGACACCCTCACGCTCGACCTCAGCGCCGGCTACTCGTGCGCGGAGCTGACCAAGCTGGTCCGCACATTCACCTACTCCCGCGAGGGGGCCGGCAGCCTGACCGTGACCGACGAGGCGGAGTTCTCCACCCCCCAGGCGTTCGGCACGGCGATCCTCACCCTCGGCGAGTGGCAGCAGGTCGAGCCCGACGTCCTCGAGGTCACCGACGGCGGGGAGCGCCTCCGGGTCGAGATCGTCGCCGAGGGCGGGACCGTCCAACTCGGCGCCGAGGTGATCGAGGAGAACGCGCCGGTGAAGCCGACGCGCATCGGGATCGACTTCACGGAGCCGGTGACCTCCTGCCGGGTCACCCTTCGGATCACGCCGCTCGGCTCGGGGGGCGCCTGATGGAGCACCCCGACCCGGCCGTTCGCGCGCTGCTCGGGCGAGCCCGTGAGGCGGCCAGCCGCGCCTACTGCCCCTACAGCGGCTTCGCCGTCGGCGCCGCGGTGCGCGTCGCGGGCGGCGAGGTCTTCGCCGGGGCGAACGTCGAGAACGCCTCGTACGGCCTCACCATCTGCGCCGAGCGGGTTGCCCTCGCCGCTGCCGCCAGCCAAGGCCACCGCGCGGTCGAGGTCCTGGTGCTGTACACGCCGACGCAGCACCCCGTGAGCCCGTGCGGCGCCTGTCGGCAGGTGCTGTGGGAGTTCGGTCGAGAGGCCACGGTCGTCGCCTTCTGCGACGGCCCCGAGTGGCGCGCGTCGACGGCCGCCGAGCTGCTCCCGAGCGCTTTCGGCCCGGGGGCGGACGGCGCTACGGCGTGACGGTGGTGACGCCGGCCTCGACGGCGCCCGGCGACGAACCCGCCAGGACGAGGGCCTCGCGGCCCGTCTCGGTCCGGTAGGTCGCCGCGATCCGCTCGACGGCCTCGCGCGCGTCGGCCCGGGCGAGGATCGCGACGGTGCCGCCGGCGCCTCCGCCGGTGATCTTCGCGCCGTAGATGCCCGCGGCGGGGCCGAGGGAGCGGGCAATCCGCACGATCCGCGTGACATCGCGGTGGCCGAGCCCGCAGCGGTGGGTGTAGCTCCAGTGGGAGCCGTACATCAGCTCGCCGGCGCGGATCCAGGCGCGCTCGCCGCCGGTGGGGTCGCTCAGCAGCTCGATGAAGCGGGCGACGCGGCGGTTCTCGTAGACGGGGTGCTCGGTGCAGCCGCGGACCGAGTAGGTGACCTCCGGATCGACGGTGGTGACGGTGTCGTCGGTGCCGCCGTACCGCCGGAGGAACTCCTCGCCGCGCATGTGGGCCGGCAGCCCGGCCGAGAACGACCGGAAGCGCTCCGGCGTGACGTTGGCGAGGTAGCCGTTGCCGGCGTGGGCGCCGAGCGCGTCGGAGAGGATCCGGTGGCCCATGAACGCGGCGACGCGGGCGCGGCGGTAAGGCGACCCACCGGTGTGCTTCTCGACGGCGCTGTCGATCCCGAAGGTCGCGAGCGCGGAGGGCAGCTCCAGGTGGCCTTGGATCGAGTACGGCTGGCACAGGATGATCACGGGGGCGCAGGCGCGACCCATCAGGCAGGCGACCTGGTCCATGATCCCGCACGGCGCGCCCGCGATGAGGTTCTCGACGCGCTGGCACAGCCGCGCGACGGCGAGCGGCTCGACCGTGAGTCCGAGCGCCTCGATCAGCGCGTACATGACGGAGACCTCGAGTGCGGCCGACGACGCCACGCCGACGGCGATCGGCACGCGCGAGCGCAGGAACACGGTCGCTCCCGCGGGCTTCCTCCGCGTAACGCCTTCGAGCCACAGCGCCGACCACGCCCCGAGAACGTAGGCCTGCCAGCCGGCGAGGCCGCGATCGGCCAGCGCCCTCCGAACGACCTCGTAGCCCCCGGCGCGCTCGGGGAGCAGCGCGGAGGTCTCGACCTCGCACTCGAGCGCCCGGCTCTCGCGCACGATCTCGCTGACGACGCGCACGCGGCCGTCATCGCGGAGCTGCACGCCCGCGATCGTGGAGTCCTGGATCGTGGCCTCGAGCACCAGCGAGCCCGAGTAGTCGGCGATCCCGCCCATCACGTCGAGCCGTCCCGGGGCCCGGGCGATCGCGATCGGTCGGCCGGGCGCGAACAGGCGGCGCTCATCGCGCGCGAGCGCGGTGCGGTAGGCTCGCAGGTCCTCACACATGCGTGTCCCGTTCTCCATCCATGTGGGCCGGCTGGCTCGCGCCCGCCCCGGACTCAGTTCCGGCGCGAGGCAGCACGAAGCTCAGACCCGCCAGGCGCCGCCCGGTTCCGCCCTCGCCGCGCGCCGGCCGCGGGCGCACAGGAGGAAGGGCATGGCCGCCAGAAACAGCAGGCGCTGGGAGGCGATTGAGGTGCCCCGACAGACCACCGAACCCACCGCCACCGTCACGGACGTCGTCTCGCTCATCCTGCGGCTGCCGCTGGGCGTGCTGCTCGTCTGGAGCGGCATCCAGCGATTCCTCACGATGCCCACGGTCGACCAGGCGCCGCAGCTCCCGCACGCC
>CAZRDB010000097.1:0-18452 GCA_964598695.1 uncultured Armatimonadia bacterium | reverse complement strand
CCGGCGTTGGGGCCGAGGGCGGGGCCGACTGAACTTCGCGGGGCGCGACCCTAGAGGTCCGACGCGGAGGACGAGCCACGGAACCGCTTCTGGCACATCAGGAGGAACTCGGCGTTGTTCTCGGTCTGCTTGAGGCCGTCGACCAGCGTGCGGGTGGCCTCCTCGTTCTCGAGGGCGTGCAGCGCGCGCAGGAGCATCGAGACCGAGCGCATCTGCTCGCGGCTGACGAGCAGTTCGTCGTGGCGGGTGCCGGAGCGGCGGATGTCGATGGCCGGGAAGATCTTCTTCTCCGACAGGCTCCGGTCGAGCACCAGCTCCATGTTGCCCGTCGCCTTGAACTCCTCGAAGATCATGTCGTCCATGCGACTACCGGTCTCGACTAGGGCGGTGCCGAGGATCGTCAGACTGCCGCCGTCCTCGATGTTGCGGGCGGCGCCGAGGAACCGCTTCGGCTTGTGGAGCGCGCTGGGGTCGAGACCGCCGGAGAGCGACCGGCCGCTCGGCGTGCACGTCAGGTTCGAGGCGCGGGCGAAGCGGGTGATCGAGTCGAGGAGGACGACGACGTCCTTGCCGTGCTCGACGAGGCGCTTGGCCCGCTCGAGGGTCATGTCGGCCGCCTTCATGTGGTTCTCGGGCAGCTCGTCGAAGGTCGACGAGATGACGCAGCCGTCGATCGACCGCTCGATGTCCGTGACCTCCTCCGGCCGTTCGTCGATGAGCAGCACGAGGAGGACGCACTCGGGGTGGTTGGCGGTGATCGCGTTGCCGATCTCCTTGAGCAGCGTGGTCTTGCCGGCCTTGGGCGGCGAGACGATCAGACCGCGCTGGCCCTTGCCGATCGGCGCAATGAGGTCGATGACACGGGGCGCGATCCGGGTGCGGGAGGTCTCGAGCACGAGGCGCTCATTGGGGAAGATCGGGGTCAGCTCCTCGAACACGGGCCGCTTGCGGCCGGAGTCGGGCCCCTCGCCATTGAGCGACTCGATCCGGAAGAGCGAGTAGTACCGCTCGCCGGCGCCCTCCTTCGGCGGCCGCACCTGGCCGGAGACCTGATCGCCGGTGCGGAGCCCGAAGCGCTTGATCTGCGACTGCGCGACGTAGACGTCGTCAGGGCTCGGCAGGTAGTCCTTGAGGCGGAGGAAGCCGAAGCCGTCGGGGAGCACCTCGAGGAAGCCGGAGCGGTACAGCAGGCCGTGGGTCTTGGCCTGGGTCTCCATGATCCGCTGGATGACCTCGGCCTTCTTGACCTTGGCCACCGAGGGGAGGCCGAGGGTCTTGGCGACCTCGGCCAGCGCCGTCAGCGTCATGGCCTCCAGCGCCGACAGCTCGTGGTAGCCGGAAGGGGCCTCGGGCTCGCCCTGGATCATGCGGACGCCGTCGCCGCCCCCCTGCGGACCCTGCGGCCCGTCGTGCCGACGGGGCTGACCGCCGCCACCGCCGCCGCCTCGGCGGCCCTGGGGACGCGAGCGGAGCGGGCGCTTCTTGCGGGGGGGATTGTTCATCCGGTCGTTCTCTGCCATGGATCCTCTGCTACTCCCACTCAATGGTCGCCGGGGGCTTCTGCGTGATGTCGTAGACCACGCGGTTGATGCCCCGTACCTCGTTGACGATCCGGGTCGCGATCTCCTGGAGAACCTCGTGGGGCAATCGTGCCCAGTCCGCTGTCATGAAGTCCTCGGTCGTGACGGCGCGCAAGATCGCGGTCTTGCCGTAGACGCGCGCGTCCCCGACCACCCCTACACTCCGTACCGGCGCCAACACCACAAAGGCCTGTGAGGTCTTCTCGTACCAGCCCGACCCGCGGATCTCCTCGAGCGCGATGGCGTCGGCTTCGCGGAGCAGCCCCAGGTCCTCCGAGGTCACCTCGCCCAGGATCCGCACCGCCAAACCCGGCCCGGGGAAGGGATGCCGGTCCACGATCCGAGAGGGCAGGCCGAGTTCCCGACCGAGCTGACGTACCTCGTCCTTGAACAAGTCGCGTAACGGCTCAACCAGCCGAAGGTTCATGCGTTCCGGGAGTCCCCCGACGTTGTGGTGGGTCTTGATCGTCGCGGCAACTCGTCCTCCCGACTCGATCACGTCGGGGTAGAGCGTCCCCTGCGCCAGGAACTGCACGTCTCCTAGCTTTCGCGCCTCGGCCTCAAACACCTCGATGAACTCGCGGCCGATGATCTTGCGCTTCTGCTCGGGATCGGTCACCCCGCGCAGGGCCTCGAGGAACCGCTCGCTCGCATCCACCGCCACCAGGGGGATCCCCAGCTCGCGCCGGAAGGTCTCCTCGACCCGCTCCCGCTCACCCTTGCGCAGCAGGCCGTGGTCGACGAAGACGCAGGTCAGCCGCTCGCCGATCGCGCGATGGACGAGCGCCGCGGTCACCGACGAATCGACGCCGCCGCTCATCCCGCACACGACGCGCCCGGCGCCCACCTGCCGCGCGACCTCCGCGATCCGCGACTCGAGCAGGCCGGCCATGCTCCAGCCGCCGGTGCAGCCCGCAACCCGGAACAGGAAGTTGTGCAGAAGCTGCCGGCCGAACGGCGTGTGCTGGACCTCGGGGTGGAACTGCACGCCGTACAGCCTCCGCTCCGGCGCGCACATCGCCGCGACAGGCGTGTCGGCCGTCCGGGCGACCGCGCGGAAGCCCGCGGGCGGCGTCTCGACGCAGTCGCCGTGGCTCATCCAGCACGGCATCGCTTCCGCGGTCTCGATCCCATCGAACAGCGCGCACGACTCGGTGACCTCGATGCGCGCGAGGCCGTACTCGTTGACCGTCCCCGGCCGGACGTGGCCGTCGAGGAGCTGGGTCATCAACTGGTGGCCGTAGCAGATCCCGAGCACCGGGATGCCGCTCTCCAGGATCTGGCGGCCGCAGGCCGGCGCCTCGGCGTGGTAGACGCTGGCCGGCCCGCCCGAGAAGACCAGGGCCTTGGGGTTGCGCTCCCGCACGGCCTCGAGTGAGGAGTCGTAGGGGAGGATCTCGCAGTAGACGCCCAGCTCGCGGATCCGCCGCGCGATCAACTGGCTGTACTGGGCGCCGAAGTCGAGGACGAAGACTACCTCGCGCGTCTCCGTGTCCGTAGGGGATGCTGGCACTGCGCGCTCCTTGTGCGGAAGGCCTGCGGGAGTGGAGCTTCGCTGGGGCTGCCGGCGCGCGAATCGCCCCCACACGATCTATGGCGTCGCCGCGCACCGATTTCCACCAGGAGGAACCGACCTACCGAGAAGGCCGATAGGGAGGGCTGGACCAACGAAACACCGTATCCAAGTGTTCGGATACTAGCAAAGCGTGATTCGGCACGTCAACCGCATTCTTGGCGCGACGCGGCTTGTCTCAGGCGCGGTCAGGGCGCGTTCGACCGCGTTCCTCCGTACGCGGATCGGGGGCCTCTATGCGACTTCCTCGCACCGTGGGTGTGCTGTTCTTGGTCTGCGCACTGCCCGCGCTCGGACAGGGATGGCAGCCATCGCCCGAGGGATTCCGCCTCGAATCCGGCGCGCACGAGTTCGTCTTTCGGGCGCCCGGCACGCTCGCCGTCGGCGCCCGGGGAGGACCGTACCTCACCTGCGCCTTCTTCGCCTGGCATGGCGCCTGGGTCTACGAGCGGATGGAACGCGGCACGGTCGAGGCCGGGCCTCTTCTCGACCCGCGGGGGTGTCTCACCCAACGCGGCCTCTGGGGAGCCTCCGACGGCACGCCCCCCCTCCGCTACGAGCTGGCCCTCGAGCCGGCGGAGGGTGGGCTGGTGGCCCGGCTGACGGTCGAGAAGACCGGCCCCCTCGATCTGACCGATGGGCTGTGGTGTACCATCCCCTTCGACGCGTTCCCCCTCGAGGGGCGCGAGGCCTACCTCCGGCCGGCGGCGCACGGCCCCCTCGGCAAGCCCATCGCGGCCGAGTGCGAAGCGCTGCTCATCGACCTCGGCGGCGGCGACGCCGTCTCGTTCGCCGGAGAGGGCGTGGCGGAGGCCCGGAGCGGGCAGTGGCCCAACTTCGAGATCAAGCTCCGCGGTGGCGACTTCGCCGTCGGCGAGCGGGTCACAACCCGCCTCACGATCGGCTTCGAGCCGTTCCCGCGAGAGTTCCCGGGGGAGATCGTGCCGAGCCGCGAGCCCCTCGCGCTCCGCGGTGTCGAGGCCGCGACCGAGGCGGTCCCCCTGCACGGGCTGCTCGAGCTGGAGGTCGACCTCGGCGCCACCTGGGACAACCCGTTCGACCCCGACGACGTCGCGCTCGATGCCGAGGTGACGACCGCCTCCGGCCGCGTGTACCGGATGCCCGGGTTCTATGGCGTCCCCTACCGTCGGGAGCTGCGCGGCGAGAGCGAGCTGATGGTCCCCGAGGGAGCCGCCGGCTGGCGCGTTCGGCTCGCGGCCACCGAACTCGGCCCACTGCGCGTACGCTTGGCGGCCCGCGACCGAAGCGGGGAGACCTCGATGGAGGCGGGCCCGTACCGGGTCATCGCGAGCGACGCCAAAGGGTTCCTCCGGCAGAGCCCGGCCGATCCCCGCTATCTCGCCTACGAGTCGGGAGCGCCGTTCCTGCCCATCGGCCACAACCTGCCCATCTACCACGCCTCCGGCCAGACAGGCGAGCAGGCGATCCGCAAGATGGCCGCGAGCGGCGAGAACTACAACCGCTGGTGGCTCTCGAGCACCGGTCTCGGCCTGGAATGGGAGGAGCGGCTCGGCCGGTACCGCCAGGCCGAGGCCGCCCGCCTCGATGCGATGCTCGCCCTCGGCGCCGAACTCGACTTCGTCTACATGCTCTGCTTCGACACGCACCAGGACTTCCTCGAGGGCGGCTGGGCACGCAACCCCTACAACGCCGCCAACGGCGGCCCGTGCGCCACGCCGGCGGAGTGGTTCACCGACGAGACCGCGCGGAGGTGGTACCGCAAGCGCCTGCGGTACACCGTCGCGCGCTGGGCGTGGTCGCCGAGCGTGCTGTGCTGGGAGTTCGGCAACGAGTTCGAGGGCTGGCCCGAGACGCCCCTGGAGTCGAAGATCGCGTGGCACCGCGAGATGGCGCCGTACCTCGCCGAGCTGGACCCGTACGACCATCCGATCACCACGAGCTGGTGGGGCAGCACGGGACCCGAGCCCTGCTGGCGGATCCCCGAGCTGGGGATCGTCCAGACCCACTGCTACACCAACGACGACGCCAACGTGGCGGAGCGGGTCCGCGCCTACTGCCTCCACCAGTGGGAGACCTACGACAAGCCGCACATCTTCGGCGAGTTCGGGATCCGGAGCCACGAGACGACGGCCGACAAGGACCCGCAGGGCTGGGCGCTCCACAACGCCGGCTGGGCGGCCGTGACGAGCGGCGCGTGCGGGGTCCCCATGCCGTGGTGGCACGAGAACTACATCGACCCGCTCGACCTGTACTTCCACTTCACCGCGATCGCGCGCTTCACGCGCGACCTGCCGTTCGGCACGGCCCGGTGGAGCCAGCTCGCGGTTCGGTCGACGGAGTACGTCGCGGCCCCGGACCCCCCGCTGGTCCGCGACGCCGTCCTCCAGCCGCTCGGGCAGTGGGGCAAGAGCCCCGCCTCGGAGATCCGCGTCGGACCCGACGGCCGCTCCGACCCCGAGGGCGGCGTCTACGACCTCCTCCACGGTGAGGGACATCCCGATCTGCGCAACCCGCCCACGTTCGTCGTGGACTACCCTCGAGCCGGACGCTTCCGACTGGTCGTCGGCCGCGTCTCGGACTCCGGTCTCCTGCGAATCCACCTCGACGGCCGGCTCGTCCTCGAGCGCGCGTTCCCCTGCGGCGAGGGGCTCGGGCGCGAGTCCCGCTACGTCGAGCAGTGGAATCTGTGGGAGACCGTCTACGACGAGGAGATCTCGATCGAGGTGCCGGCCGGCCCGCACCGGATCACCGTCGACAACGCGGGCAAGGACTGGATGCGCGTCACGCGGTACGCCTTCGACGGCTGTTGCGTCCTGTCTCGGCCGAACCTGCTCGTGGCCGGCCTCACGTCGCCCGATGTCTCGATCGTCTGGCTGCAGAACCGTGACAGCGACTGGCACAACCACGGCCGCGGGACCGTGACGGCCGTGCCGCCCTGCCACGTGACGCTGGAGGGCTTCGCCGACGGGGCGTACGAGGTCGAGTGGTGGAGCACCTGGAAGGGGGAGATCGCGCGGACCGAGCGCCTCCGGGCCGAAGGCGGCGCACTGACCCTCACCCCGGGGGAGATCGCGACCGACGTCGCGGCGCGCATCCGCCCCCTCCCGTAGCCGGCACGGCCGCGCCGAGGGGGATCAGTCGATCGCGGTGTAGTCGGTGCGGCGTTGCCGGAGCGTGAAGCCGGCCTCGGCCGCCAGCCGGCGCAGTTCGTCCACGTCGAGCGCGAAACGGCAACCCGCCGCCGCGACGACGTTCTCCTCCATCATCGTCCCGCCGAGATCGTTGGCGCCGAAACGGAGCGAGACCTGCGCGACCTTCGCCCCCTGCGTGACCCATGACGCCTGGAGGTTCGGGACGTTCCCGAGGGCCAGCCGCGCGATCGCGAGCGTGCGGAGGTAGTCGTGGCCCCCGGCGGCGCGGACCCCGGCGAGGTCGGTGTTGCCCGGCTGGAAGCTCCAGGCGATGAACGCGGTGAAGCCGCCGGTCTCGTCCTGGAGGTCGCGCACCCGCATGAGGTGCTCGGCCCGCTCGGCCGGGGTCTCGAGATGGCCGAAGACCATCGTCGCCGTGGTCCGCAGCCCCAACTCGTGCGCCTCGCGCATCACCTGCAGCCACTCGCTCGCCGTGCACTTGCCGGGACTGACGGCCTGCCGCACGCGGTCGGCGAGGATCTCGGCCCCGCCGCCGGGCAGCGAGGAGAGGCCGGCCGCGATCAGGCGCGCGAGCACGGCGCGGGTGGGGATCCCCTCCCGTCGCGCGAAGTCGCACACCTCGGGCGGCGAGAGGCTGTGAATGTCGATCGCCGGGAAGGCGGCGCGCATCGCGCGCAGGAGCCCCTCGACCCACGAGAGCGGCAGCGAGGGGTGGAGCCCGCCCTGCATGAGCACCTGAGTGCCGCCGGCCTCGGCCAGCTCGGCGACCTTCGCGAGCACCGTCTCGTAGGGGAGCACGTAGGCCTCGGGACTGCCCTCGGCGCGCCAGAAGGCGCAGAACCGGCAGCGCGAGGTGCAGATGTTGGTGTAGTTGATGTTGCGGTCGACCACGTAGGTCACGACCGGCTCGGGGTGCAGGCGGAACCGGATGGCGTCGGCCGCCCGGCCGAGGTCGTGGAGCCCGGCGCGCAGGAACAGGTGCTCGATCTCCTCACCCGAGAGCCGATGGCCCCCGGCGGCCGCCTCGCACAGCGCCCGAGCCCGAGCGCTCATGCCGTCACGCCCTCGGGAAGACGGCTGTCCGGCGGGAGGATCCCCAGCGCGCGCGCCTCCTCGACCAGCCGCAGCAGGCCGTCGGTCGGACCGCCCGCGAGACGGTAGCGGATCGCCCCGCCGAGGTAGCTCGCGACGACGTCGCGCGCCAGGCCGGAGCCAGCCGCCTCCTCATCCACGATCGCATCCAGCTCCCGCTCGCCCGCCTCCAGCGACGCGTGCAGCCGGCCACTCAGCTCGTCGATCGCGGCCTCCTCGAGCCCCTCCCGGAAGGCCCACATCGCGAAGACGTAGCCCGCGCCGGTGCGGAGCTTCCACTGGGCGCCGAGGTCGATCGAGGGCACCGGGCCGCTCATCGCGCGCAGAGCGGGGTCGCCGATCACGGTCGCCGCCTCGGCCCGCTCCAGCAGGCGCTCGAGGTCGCCCGCCTTCTCCCGGTACGACGGCGCCACGCCCTCGAAGCGCTGGAGCAGCACGCGCGTGAGCAGCGCGCCGGAGCGCGAGCTGGCATCGAGCGCCACCGTGCGCACGTCGTCGAGGGGGACCGTGTGGAAGAGCCGCACGCTCATCACCGGGCCGTCGCAGCCCACTCCGATGCCGGGCAGCACGCGCAACGGCTCCCGCTCGGCCAGCAGCAGGCCCATCGGCGCCAACGAGACATCCAGCTCCCCCGCCAGCAGCCGCTCGCCGAGACGCGCCGGGATGTCCTCGCAGAGCTGAAGGCCCTCGCCCGCGGCGCCGCGCAGCCCGCGCGTCAGCGGTCGATTCAGCAGGTACTCGATCACTCCGACGCGCAACGGCCGCTCGCTGGCGCTCACTCGCCCTCGCCCTCTCTCCACAGGATGTTGTACAGGGTGTCGCGCTGGACGGGCTCACGACCGGCCTCGCGGATGAGCCCCACGATCTCCTCGCGGGTGAGCGCCTCGGGCGTCGTCGCGCCGGCCGCGTGGGTGATCCGCTCCTCGACGACGGTCCCGTCGAGGTCGTCGGCCCCGAACGACTGCGCGATCTGCGCCACCTTCATCCCCAGCATGATCCAGAAGGCCTCGATGTGGCCGAAGGTGTCGAGCGCGAGGCGGCTGAGGGCGAGCGTCCGCAGGTCCTCGTAGCCGGAGGTGCCGCGGCCGCCCATCTCGGTGTTGTGCGGGTGGTAGGCGAGCGGGATGAAGGCGAGGAAGCCGCCCGTCTCGTCCTGCAGCGCGCGCAGCGCCAGCAGGTGGTCGACCCGCTCCTCGGCGCTCTCGATATGGCCGTACAGCATCGTCGCGTTCGAGCGGATCCCGAGGCCGTGGGCCGTCCGGTGGACCTCGAGCCAACGCTCCGGCGGCAGCTTGCCGGGGCAGGTCGCGGCGCGCACCCGGGGCGAGAAGACCTCGGCGCCGCCGCCGGGGATGCTCCCGAGCCCTGCGTCCACGAGATCCCGCAGCGCCCGCTCGACGCTCACGCCCCCGCGCTCGGCCATGTGGGCGATCTCGACCGCGGTGTAGGCCTGGAGGTGGACCGAACCCACCTCCTCGCGCACCACACGCAGGATCTCGAGGTAGCTCTCGTACGGCCAGTCGGGATGGAGCGCGCCGACGATGTGCAGCTCGCTGATCGGCAGCGCAGCCAGCTCCCCCGCACGCCGGCGCACGGCGTCCAGACTCATCGCGTAGGCGCCCTCCGCCCCGGCGTCGCGCCGGAAGGCGCAGAAGCGGCAGCGGTTGAGGCAGATGTTCGTCGGGTTGAGGTGGGCGTTCACGATGAAGTGCGTGCGGTTGCCGTTGAGCCGCTCCCGCACCGCGTCGGCCATCCGGCCCAGCGCGAGCAGGTCCGGACTCGTGGCCGCGCGCAGGAGATCGTCCCGCTCCAGGCGCCCGCCGGCGAGCACGCGCTCCTCGAGGTCTTGCAGGTCGCCCACCAGGGGCCGTCGCTCGGTCATCGTCTTGACTCGCCCACCGCTTCCCGTCGGGATCAGAGCAGGTAGATGTCGGCCAGGCCGGCGGCGCACAGCACCAGGCTCACGATCCCGTTCATCGTGAAGAAGGCGACATCCACCCGAGAGAGGTCGTCGGGCCGCACGAGGCTGTGCTCCCACAGCAGGCATAGGGCGGCGAGGGCGACCCCCACGTAGTACACCAGACCCAACCGCTCGCCCGCAAGGCCCGTGGCCACGAGCGCGGCCACGGCCCCGAGGTGCAGCAGCCGGGCGAGCAGCAGCGCCCGCCCCACCCCAAAGCGCACAACCGCCGAGTGGAGCCCGTGGGCGCGGTCGAACGCGTGGTCCTGGGTCGCGTAGATCACATCGAACCCCGCCACCCAGCACACGACCGCGGCGGCGATGAGCAGCGGCGGCAGGTCCCACGGCATGCCTCCCGCGGCGATCCACCCGCCCATCGGGGCGATCGAGAGCGCCAGCCCAAGCCAGACGTGGCTCAGCCAGGTGAAGCGCTTGCTGTGCGAGTAACCCAGGATCACGAGCAGCGCCACCGGCGCGAGCGCCAGCGCCCACGCGTTGATCAGCCCCGCGACGGCCACGAAGGCGAGCGCGGAGACGACGGTCCAGGCCAGCGTCTCGCGCCGGGTCATCCGGCCGGAGGGCACCGGACGGCCGCGGGTGCGGGGGTTCGCCGCGTCGATCGCGGCATCGGCGTAGCGGTTGTACGACATCGCGGCCGTCCGGGCGCAGACCATCGCGAGCACCACCAGCCCCAGCAGCCGCGGCGTGGGCCCCGGGTATGAGGCAGCGCCGAAGGCGAGCAGGCAGAAGGGCAGGGCGAAGACGGTGTGGGCGAACTTGATGTTGTCGAGCGCGGTGGCGATCCGCCGCCAGACGCGTCGGGGCAGCCCCGAGGCTGTGTCGGAAGCTACTCGCCCCACCGCGGCGCCCAATCGTTGTCGATGCCCAGCGCGTCGAGCAGGCGGCCGCAGTAGGCTCGCACCAGCTCGGCGATCGAGTCGGGCCGGCTGTAGAAGCCGGGGCTCGCGGGGGCGATCAGCGCGCCGGCCTCGGAGAGCGCGAGCAGGTTGCGCAGGTGGATGCTCGAGAGCGGGCTCTCCCGCACCGCGAGCACAAGCCTCCGGCGCTCCTTGAGGCAGACGTCGGCCGCGCGACAGATCAGGTTGCTCGCCACGCCCGAGGCGAGGCGGCCGATCGTCGCGACCGAGCAGGGGGCGATCACCATCCCCCCGTGCCGGTACGAGCCGGAGGAGGGGGGCGCCGAGAAGTCGCCGTAGTCCCAGAGCCGCACGTCGGACCCGCTCCGGGTCTCACGCAGCACCCGAGCGACCATCGCGCGGGCCTCCTCGGCCAGCTCGTGCCGAACGACATCCTCCGCGACCGGCGACACGACCAGATCGACATCGACGCCGTGCGTCACGAGCCCCCGGAGCATCTCCGCTCCGTAGATCGCGCCGCTGGCGCCCGAGATGGCGAGGACGATCTTCATGCCGTAGCGCTTCCCGTGCCTTCCGCGTTCTCCTCCAACGAGAAGAGCCCGGGCGGGGTGCCGCCCGGGCTCGGAAGTGCTCGCCGCTCGGCCCTAGTACGGGACTTGTCGGACCGACTTGATGACCATGGCGAGCGCCGCGCCCGCCATGCCGATCAGACCCGTGCCGCAGGCGAAGCCCGCCGCGAGGACCGGCGCGTACTTGCGCCACTGCTCCTTGCCATAGCGCGGCTCGAAGTAGAACCGGCTGAGCACCGAGCCGAGGAGCAGGAGGACCGAGCCGTGCGGCAGCGTGCCGACACCGCGGACGACGCCCCACACGAACAGCGTCGGCAGCCGGAGCGCCGTGAGACCGGTGTAGGTGAACAGCGCGAAGCCCAACCCGCCCAGGATGTGGTACGGCTTCTGCACCGACTCCAGGAAGATCTCCGGGTGGTCGGTCGTGGCCGAGTTCCACAGGCACTGGTTGAGCGCGTTGAGCGGCCACATCTTCTGTGCGAACGGGTAGGCGTTCGAGGGGATCGGCGCCAGCCGCCAGATGAACTGCCAGAAGATGAAGCTGAAGAGGATGACGAGCGGCATCGTGAGAGCCTCGGCCTTGAGGATCGAGGTCATCTTCGTGCCGGTCAGCTCGGTCGCACGGAAGAACTGCGCCTGGCCGCCCATGTTGCCGAGCGGGATCGGCGCGAACCAGATGTCCACGCCCCGGTAGCCCGAGAGGATGAAGCTCATCTCCCGGACCATCGGGAGGTCGACGCCCTGCCCGATCAGGCCGAACAGACGGGCGCTGATGTACGACATGATCGGCGTGTAGAGGAAGCCGAAGAAGAACAGCCACCACTTCGGGAAGTTGGGGATCAGGATGAGGCAGATCACGATCATCACGGCGACGGAGACGGTGAATGCCGCGGCCGACATCCAGGCCGGCCAGTCGCCCCGATTGCGCCGGACCTCGGCCGCCCTGCGCTCCTGCATCGCCCCCGTCCGCCGCGCGTGCGAGAGGCTCTTGCCGACCTCGTAGAAGCCGATCAGCGCGGTGGCGATCGTCACGCCGATACCCACGGCCAGCCAGAAGTCGCGGTTGGCGGCGAAGCTCGTCTCCACCGTGTCGGCCCCCGGCTCCCAGTGGGGGAGGAGGCCGCGACGCTGGAGCTGCGGGTTGATGATCACCGAGGCGAAGCTCGCGACCACCTGGCCGATGACGCCCCAGAAGGGCACCACGAAGCCGGTGAGGATCAGACCGGCGTCGGTCGAGATCCCCGTCGCCGCCCCCGGGAGGATCTTCTCGGTCCGGTTGGTCAGCTCGATCCAGGGGATCGGGATGAGCTGGATCGGCTTGGTGAGCACCGCACCGGTCAGGATCGTCCCGAACGCGTAGAAGAAGGCCCAGCTGATGCCGATCACGCTGCCCGTGCAAAACACGTGCCAGCGCCAGGTCTCGTTCTTCTGCGTGTGCTCGGCGAGCGCCGTCGCGCCCAGCGCCTGCACCGGCGCCATGGGGAAGGGCAACCGCTCGATGTCCGAGGTCACGCGGAACAGCAGCGAGCCGAGCCCGAGCCACTGCATTCGGCCGATGATGCTGCCGAGCAGCATCAGCAGGACCGGCACGAGCCAGTCGCGGTGGAGGAATGTTCGCTCGACGATCGCCGGCGAGTTCGCGTTGGGCACGACCCACGAGGGGATCAGGTGGGCGATCTGGAAGCCCTTGGCCGCGGGACTCTGGATGAGGTACTGGTTCCAGATGAAGCCGGCGAAGGGGCCGCCGCCGGCGACGATCGCGCCGGCGATGTAGATGAGGATGAAGACCTCCTGCTTCTTCACCTTCACGAACGACCGGCGCGCGACCTCGGTGAAGAGGATCACCGTGACCCACTGGGCGGCGGCGCCCACGTCCTGGCCGACGACCAGGCCGAGGTAGATCGAGGCCGGGATCATGATCAGGCCGACGAACAGGGCGCCCAGCACCGTCTTGCTGGTGAAGCCGTCCTCGAAGACGTCCGGCACCTTCACCAGGTCACGGTACAGCGCGAGTTCGGCGTCTTCACCTCGCCCGACCGGCGCCGTCGTCTCTTCGCTTTCGATCCGCTCTTCCGCCAACTGACGTCGGCCCTCCTACTGTGCCTTCTCCGGCTGGGATCCACGCAACGACGCGACCTCATCGGCCTCGATCTCGCCGCGCGCGACGCGCAAAAGCTCGAGCAGCTCCGGGTCGCCCTCGTCGACGTCCATCGCGCGGCTGACGTACGGCTCGCGCGTCTCCAGGTCGAGGGTCCGCCAGAGCAGGAACTGCTGCCGCAGGATCGCCAGCAGGTTGCGCGTGAGCCGCAGCCACGAGGCCTCATCGCCATCCTCGCGCTGGATCAGCGCCCAGAACCCGTACGACTGCTCGCCCATGTCCGGCGCCGGCTGCGAGATCAGGATGAAGCGCTCCCGCACCCCGAGGTCGTACGGCGCGAGCCACAGCGTCGTCGAGAGCTGGAAGGCTTCCTTCTCCTCGCCGTTCTCGTCCGGCGCCATCAGGTGGGCCAGGCCGACGTGGTCGGCGGAGAAGCGTCCCGTCGAGTACTCCACATGGGCGCTGAAGTAGTCGTGGAGGAAGATGTTGAGGCCGCGAACATCGCCCGTGGTCGAGGAGAACGGCAGCTCGACCGCGAGCAGGCCGCTCTTGGGGTCGACCATCTTCCACCGGCGGTCGATGCCCGGCGTCGCGAGGCGCGAGGCCATCCGCGCCGGGTAGGCCGTCGAGGCGAGCACCGTGATCATGACCACGATGACCGTTGCGACCGCCGACAGCGATGAGTAGTTCAGGCTCAGCGCGCCGAAGGCGCCCGTCACCACGATGATCTTCGACGCCGTCTGGCCGACGAGGTAGCCCACCACCGCCCCGAGCACCGCGTAGACCAGCGCTTCCGCAACGAAGAGGCTCGCGATGTGAACCGGCGCGAGTCCGAGACTCGAGAAGATCCCGATCTCCTTCGTCCGCTCGTAGACCGAACCGAGCATGGTGTTCAGAACGATCATCGCGGCGATCAGGATCGGGACCAGGACCGTGCCGGCGCCCTTCGACCAATCCGACTTGGTCCGCGTGCTCATCAGGTCGTTCTCGTCGCCCTGCTTGGTGTACAGGTTCAGCTCGATGCGCTGCAGGAGCCGGTCCATCTCCTCCTGGAGCGACTCCTCGCTGCCGTAGTTCACGGCGATCGAGCGGAGCGAGCCGCCGGCATCGAGCGCGAAGTCGAGGCTGACGAAGCCGACCTGGTCGGGCGAGAGGTGGATGTACCGCTCCACCGCCTCCTCGCCGCCCTGGCCCGCGCCTCCTCCGCCGCCCTGCCGCCGCTGGTCCTGCATCTTCTGGTAGTCCACCGGCGTCAGGATCTCGCTGTCGACGTCGGTCAGGTTGCGGACCTTCTCGACATCGAACAGACCGATCAGCTCGCAGGGCTCTCCGAGCACGAGCACCATCGCGCCCGGCCTGTCGGCCGTCGCGACATCGGCCGCCGAGAGCCCCAGGTGGCCGGCGAGCGCCTCCGGTAGGATGCACTTCGGCCCCCGGTCGGTCGGCTCGAACCAGCGGCCGGCCGTCACGATGCTCTTGATGCCGGTGACGCGGTCCTCCTCCGGCGAAAGCCCCACCAGCGCCCGGGCGTCGACCGACTTGTGCTGATAGGTGAGCGGCACGAAGCTGATGTTGCCGACCTGGGAGGCCATGTACCAGGCCCGGGGCGAGACCGCGATGTCCGTGCGGCTCTCGTACTCGTTCTGAAGGATCCGCATCGCCGGCAGGCCGATCGGCTCCCAGCGCAGGTCGCGGATCAGCACGCCCTGGTAGTTGCCGCCCGGGTCGGTCTTGCGCTTGTTGACCACGAGCTGCTCGACGACCGACGTGAAGCTCATGACGGTGAACGTGAGCAGGATCAGCGTCGCGCAGGTGAGCACCGTGCGGGTCTTGCGCCGGCGCATGTTGGCGACGCCCAGCGCGAAGGCCATGCCCGAGGCGCCGAGACGGCCCACGTCGGTCTCCCGCACGCCGGTCGCCTGCTGCCGGAGCAGGCGCATCCGATGGTCGAAGCGCGAGATCACGAGGCTGCCGACCATCACCGACAGCGCCAGCATGACGAACGCGAGCAGAACGATGACCGGGGCCCGCGTGATCTCGAAGGCCGGATGGACCAGCCACAGCACGACGAAGATCGCCAGGAAGCACCCGGCCGCTCCCGCCGCCTGCCGCAGGATGTGCGGCGAAGCGAAGAACAGCCGCTCGATGAAGAACGCGAACGGGATCAGCAGCGCGAGGTAGAAGATGACGGCCTTCACGACGTCGGTCGTGGTCTTCATCACGTCGGGGTAGACCCGCATCTCGAAGGCGAGCGCGGTCCGCACCGCGGAGAAGAACTGGCCGTACTGCTGCTGGTCGAGCGACTCCTGCGCGAGGTCCATCGCGAGCTTGCTCTGCTCGTGGAGGTCGCTCGAGCGCTTGTTCTCGATCCCGTACTTGCGCAGGGTCGTGATGCGCGACTCGTCGATGCTCCACAGGTCCTTGGCGACGTACCAGGGCGTCGGCGTGATCCGGGGCATCTCCGCGAAATCGAAGCCCGTACCCTCCGGCTTCTCCTGCGACGAGTTGATCAGGATGAAGCGCATGCCGAGCGCGCCCGCGCCCATCAACAGCTTGAGCCGCTCCTGCTCGTTGGCCGCCCGCCCGGAGTCGGCGCCGCCGGCGCGGTGGCGGCTCGCGAACACGGTCGCCACCGGCTCGAAGTACGAGTCCCATGCCTGCTGCGGCGCCGGGAGCGAGTAGCCGTACTCGAACGGCTCCGAATCGGAGACCGAGTCGAGCACCGCGAGATTGCCGCAGAGCTGGAACTGGCGCTGATCGATAATGTCGAAGAGGTTCGTCGTCGAGCAGTTGAAGAGGGTGATCTTCCAGTCCTTGGTCGCCGCGTCGATGTTCTGCTGGAGCGGGCGACCCCGCGCGCCATAGGTCCCGCGGTCGGGGGCCATGACGATGGCGCCGGTGTCCGGGTCGACGAAGTAGGCCTCGATCGCGAAGCCGCCGCGGGCCCACTTCACGTTCGGGAGGCCCTTGTAGGCGAACTTGGCATCACGGTCGACGAGCACCACCGCGTCGCCGCGCACCCCCACGCTGGTCTTCGGGTAGCCGCGCGTCACGCAGACCGCGCCCGGCACCGGCGTGTTCGGCACGTACTCGCCGTTCTTCGGCTGGAACTCGACCGTCCGCCCCTGCGCCGTGCACAGCAGGTCCTTGTCGAAGTCCGGGTACTTGTTGTTCTTGTCGATCAGGCCGCCCAGCTTCGGGTCGTCCAGGACGTCCTTCAGCAGGCACGCCAGCAGCCGGGTCTGCCGCTCGACGTTGCCGAAGTCCATCCGGTTCGGCAGATCGTGCGGCGTGTCGACCACGGCCCGCATGTCGTTGCCCGTGCACAGCCCGATCCCGGCCCGGGCCGCGAGCGGCGCCTCCTCGAAGTCCATCGCGATGCGGGCCGGCAGGTACGAGCGCCAGTTGCGGCCCGTGATCGAGTTGATCGCGTCGGCGAAGCTCGAGCGGCCGGGGAAGCCCAGCGCGCGGTGCGCCGTCAGCGCCCGCCGCCCCGCGAACTTGCCGAAGTCGGAGTACTTCCACTGGATGTCCTCGCGGGCATCGTAGAAGTAGCCCTTGTAGAAGGCGCAGACCAAGTCGTTCTGGCTCGAGATGTCCAGGCCGAACAGCGCCGCCACGTCCATCGGACCGACCGTGTCGGGCAGCGCGATCCCCTGGCTCTCGGCGGTCTCATGGACCTTCTTCACGGCCGCGTCATCGCGCTTGAGCGCCTCGAACCGCCGCTCGAAGAAGCTGCGGATCCCCGAGAGCGCCTGGTAGTGGCCCGAGGTGGCCAGGAACAACACGCTCCGCTTGGGCGGCGAGGCCTTCAGCGCCCGCGCGACCTCGAGCAGCGCGGCGACCGAGCCCGCGCCCTCGGCGCCCGGCGCCAGGTCGGGCACGACCGACATGGAGTCGTACGAGGCCGTCACAACGATGCGCTGGTCCTTGCCCGGCACTTCGGGCAGCGGCTCCGTCTCCGTCCCCGTGATCTGCCCCAGGACGTTGAAGGTGCGCCGCTTCTCCCACTGGACATCGCACTTGAGCGTCGCCTCGGGCGGCGCGCTCCGGCTCGCGAGCTGCGCCCGGAACCCGGCCGCCAGCTCCTTCGAGATCCAGAACCGCGGGATGTCGGCCGGCACCGAGAGGAACTTCGACTCGGCGCTGCCGCGCGAGATGCGCTCGGGCTCGACGAAGACGACGGCCGCCGCCCCCAGCAGCGGGGCGTTGAACCAACTCACGTCCGGCGTCCAGTCCATCAGCACGATCGAGCCCTCGATCGGCTTGCCGGAGAACTCGGCGAGCGTGGCCGTTCCCACATCGACGATCGGCCCGGTGACGCCCTCCGCCGGGACCGTGCAGGTGCGAATCAGGTTGGGCCACAGCGGGTAGATCGCGTAGGTGTCGCCATCGACCGAGAGCGAGGTGCCGCGGTTGACCGGGATCGTCACCTCGAACTCCTCGACCCGAACGTTCTCGAGGCCGATCTCCTGGAACTGGCCCACGACCCAGGCGCCGGCGGCGAGGTTGCCCGCGGTGCCCGAGACGCGCGTGCCCAGGCTCGCCAGGTCGCGAACCGTGCGCTCGATCCGGCCCCGGTCGATCGGCGCCGTCACCGCGCGGTACTGGGCGATCTCCTCGGCGGTCGGCGGCGGGGCGCTCTCGAGGTCGTCACCCGCCTCGGCCGAGGGAGCGGCGCTCTCCGGCGCCTCGACGGGGGCCCGGGCCGACGACTCCGCCGCGGCGCGCGACTCGCCGCTCTCGGCGGCGACCGCCGACGCCGACTCGACGTCGGACGGGAGGCTGGGTGCCTTGCCGCCGGCCTGGACCAGGCCGAGCAGGGGCACGAAGCACAGGATCACCGCCACGGGCAGCAGCACTTGCCTCACGGTTGCGACCATACCTCCCTGGTGGACGCTCGATGCCGATACGCGGCCACGACATCGGAGGATGGGTGGTGCGTGGAACGAGCGGCTTGAGGCCCGTTCTCCCCTCCGCGCGGCATTACCTTCTGCCGCGCGGCCATTTCGCCCGGCCTACTCGCGCTCGATGTTCCAGATCGTGACTTCCTTCTTCCGGCCGAAGAGCCCGCGCGGCGCGTTGAGCAGCGTGGTGCCGGTGAGGAAGATCCAGTAGACCAAGGGCACGAGCGGGGCGACGACGTAGGCCTTGACGACGTCGGGGTCGTACCGGCGGTCGATCAGCACCCCGGCCAGGAGCTGGGCGAGGCAGGCCGTGGTCAGGATCAGCCCCCACAGCGCCGGCATCGGGTCGGCCCCGATCGGCGGAGGGTCGAGCACGAACGTGGCGACGTACAAGGCCGACATGCTGACGAACAGCATGGCCCAGACGATCGAGGCGCAGGCCTCGAAGAAGACGCTGTACAGGCGCTTGCAGCGCCAATCGCGGAAGATCGACCGGTGCTTGCGCAGCACCTGCGCCTGACCGAGCGCCCACCGCTTCCGCTGGGCGTACAGCACCTTGAGCGTCGAGGGCACCTGCATCCACACCAGCGCGTTCGGCTCGTAGCGGACATCGTAGAAGCGCCGCTGCAGCTTCCACGTCATGTCGATGTCCTCGGTCGCC
>CAZRDB010000096.1:15047-18462 GCA_964598695.1 uncultured Armatimonadia bacterium | reverse complement strand
ATCCAGAGGCGGCGCTGGCCCGCCACGCTGCACAGCAGCGGTCCTGGGGCGGCGCCCCCCCGCACCCAGCCGCCGCCCTTCTCGGCGCCGGCGAGCGAGAACTCGAGCGCCTGCCAGGCGGCGCCGTCGTCGCGCGCGGGGGGGCCTTCGAGCGCGACATGGCGCGCGCCGACGGCCGTGGGCTCCACCAGGCGCAGCGGCGGCGCGGGCTCGCGGCCGAGCGCGCGGAGCGTCGCGCTCTGGCTGCCGATCCGCAGGCGCACGATCTCGGGCCACTCCTGCTCGGCCTCGACGCCGGCGGCGATCCCGAGGCAGAGGGGGGGCATCGCGCCGGCCGAGGCGCTGCGCAGCACCAGGAAGCCGCGGTCCGGGGCGTGGGCGACGATCTGGCGGGCGACCGGGCGGTCGGCATCGAGCGTGCGGAGCGCGACGAGGCGGATTCGGCCGGCGTGGAGCCGGCCGGTGAGGGCGCACCAGCGGTGGCCGTCCTCGCGCGCGGGCAGCGAACGGCCCGGGTGCCAGAGCCAGGTCTCGCCGCCGAGGTCGCACCGCAGGAGGCAGAAGGCCTCGACCTCGGGGTCGTAGGGCGGCGGGCTGGCGCCGAAGAGCAGGTAGTCGCCCTGGGAGCCGGTGCGCCGCCGGAGAGCCACGTGGCTGCACAGCAGCTCCGTGTGCGGGTCGTCGGGGAGCGGCCGCCCACTGCGCTCGCTGACCCACGCGACCGTGGCGGCATCCCAGGTGAGCACGGCGATGGCGGTCTCGCCGGTCGGCGCATCCGGCGGCGGGGGCCGGTAGAAGGAGCCGGGATGAAGCCCGAGGTGCGCGGGATCGGGGGCCTGAACGCGGAGGCGGAGCGAGGCCGCCTCGGCCGCCCAGCTCGTCCATCCCGCAAGCCACGACATCGTCGCCGCGGTGGCCGCGCTCCCGCCGACGCGAGCCGGCCGCGGCGCTGCGGGGAGCGCGGCGCACAGCCACTGTGCGGCGGCGGTCGCCGTCGGCCCGAGGCGGGTCCCCTGGCCGAGGAACGGACAGAGCCAGAGGTACTCGCGGAGGGCGAAGGCCTGCGAGGCTGCGCCCTTCTCGCTGATCGGCAGGAGTAGGCGCGGGAGACCGGCCACCTTCTCGGCGAGCGCCTGCCACGCGGCGCCCTCGGCGAGACCGTGCCGGGCCTCGAAGTAGCGTCCCGCCCACCACAGGCCGGAGGCGGCCCCGGCGACGGTCGCGTCGAGCACCTCATGGTCGGCCGGGCTCTTCCAGCGTTCGGCGAGGCCGGCGGCCGCGCGCCACAGGAAGCGGCTGATCTCCTCCCGGATCGGCCCTTCGAAGATCGGCCGCTCCTCGAGGTTGCGCCAGATCCGGCTGAAGGGGCCCAGCCACAGCTCGGGCATCGAGTGCCAGCCCGTGCGTGGGTCACCGGAGGCCGCTCGCAGCAACCGGGTGAGGACCTCGCGGAGGACGATGCCGATCGCGGGATCGCCCCAGGCGTCGTACCGCAGGGCGCAGTCGAGCAGGCTGGCCGCTCCGATCTCGCTCGGGTGCTCCCGCAGATGGGCGATCAGGTGGGCCACCGTGTCGGGGACGGCCGAGGGGTCGAGCGGGGCCGGGGCGGCGGCGGACTGCACGAGGTGGGTCGAGGGTACGGTTGCGCGCTCATCGAGGTAGGTGAGGAGGTCGCAGAAGGCCTCGGCCGCGGAGTCCCAACCCTCGGCCCCGCCACCGCAGACCAGCAGGACGCCGATCCCCTCCCCGACCGCGTGGTGGATCGTCCGAAGCACGAAGCCGCCCGGTCCCGGGAAGCCGTGATCGCAGTAGTGGCGTCCTTCGAGGTACAGGCGCGTGACCATGCGGTGAGAGCCGAGTGCCCCGACGGCGACGATCCCGCGGCCACGGTACCGCTTCGCCCGCTCGTAGTCGGACTCCCGCAAGACGGGCAGAGTCCGGCCGAAGACGTGGCCGAGGAACTCGGCGCAAGCCCCACCGGCGCTGAGGGCATCATCATCCTCATCCGGGGCCACGACGACGGCTTCAGGCCGGTCTGCGCGCAGCAGCGGGATCGCGCTCCGCAGGGCTTTGAGACTGGAGGGGTCCTTCAGCACGCACGCACGCTCCCGTGCGCAGGTATTTCACGCGGCTCCCGGAATGTCCTCGCGCGAAGGGAGCGCCGGTCGTGAGCGATACGCCACGCGATCTGCTGAGACGGCTCGAGGCACGGCTCGCGCACCTGAAGGATCTCCGTGCCGAAGCCGAGGAGATGCGCGCCGAGATGCTCGCGGCCGACCGCGAACTCGGCGAGCTGGGACGCGAGCTGGTGCGGGTCCGTGAGGAACTTGCGACGGGCCCCTCGCCGGAGCGGCGGGCCGAGCTGGGGGACTACGCCAAGGAGCTGCGCGCCGCCGCCGACCGCGCGTTGACCGCCCTCCGCGAGCGCGGCTGGGAGGCGCGGGTCGAGCTGCACGAGATCGAGATGGGCATCGCCACCGACGACGCGCTGCGGCTGCGGGCCGAGGCGCAGCGTCTCAGCGACGAGCACGGACACGGGCCCGGACTGGGCCCCGGGCCGGACGAGCCCCTCCCGTAGAGCGGCCGCGAGGGGGGCTGGGGAGCCCACCGCCCGCGGCCGCGTTCCGTTGCGACTCCCGTGCGCTACTGGACGGTCACTTCCGCGCCGATCAGCATCGAGCCGCCGTAGTAGGGGATGCACTTCGCCCGCGCGCCCTCGTCCTCGGCCGTCGCCCAGTACTGCGGCCCCGCGACCAGCTCGGCAAGGTACCGGCCGGGCGCGGCTGGGGCGTCCAGGGTGACGGCGGTCCCCTCGGCACTCCCGGTGCTGGGGCCGAGACGGCCGGAGACCGTGTCGACGGTCCCCTCCGCCGTTGCGCTGAGGGTCACGCTCGCGCCCGCGGCCACGACGCCGGGCACTGCGCCGTCAATCCGCAGGTCGCTCAGCATCGGGAGTTCGTTGCCGTCGAGCCAGTTGAGCGCCCGGTCGATCCGCTCGGCGACGATCCGCCGGGTGGCCCCCAGTTCGAGGGTCACGCGGGCGACGGTGTGGCTCTCGCTCGGGTAGGTCGTGTAGCCGTCGGCGTCGGTGCAGGGGGCGGGCGGACCGTCGACGATCGCCCCGTCGCCCTCCCCGATGCGGTAGTAGGGGACGCCGAACCACTGCCAGGGACCGGTGAACTCCAGCTCCAGAGTCGCGCGGGGCCCCTCGATGCTCACGACCTCGGCGCGCGAGACGTCGGCGTGGTAGACCGACAGCCGGGGCGAGGTGAGGACGTCGTCGTAGTTGCGGCCGTCGTAGGAGTAGGCCGGGTCGTAGGCCTCGGCCAGCCGCTCCCGCGAGGCGAGGAACAGCCCCGCGAGCCAGTTGTCGAGTGTCGCGCGGGCCTCCGCCGTGAGCGTGACGCCGGACGCC
>CAZRDB010000096.1:0-15037 GCA_964598695.1 uncultured Armatimonadia bacterium | reverse complement strand
CCGCAGTGAAGGTCGGCGTCGGCGCGTCGACCGTGACGGTCACCTCGAGGGTACGCGTCACGTAGACCGAGCCGGTCCCGGTCCAGGCGCCGGCGTAGGCAGTCGTGAGCCACCGGCCCGCCACGAATGGGCTGGTCATCTCGGCCGCGAAGGGGCCGGTCGTGTCCGAGAAGTCGGCCCAGCCCTCGCTGTTGTAGACGGCCCCCCACTGCGCGAGGCCCTCGATGCCGCCCGCGACGGCCAGGGGAGCGCCGCCGGTGACGGAGGGCGCATCGGAGCCGTTGCCGGTCAGGGCGGAGATCTCCAGTGCGCCGCCGGTCCCGTTGGTGGTGCGGGTCCAGACCGGGCGGATCGCCGTGACCAGGCCGGAGGCGATCTCGACCGTGAAGTCGCCCTCGTTGACCATGGTCTCGGTCACCGAGGTCACGTCGCGCGCCCCGGCGGCCATGCGCTCAGCCATCGGGCGGAGGTGGGGCGGCAGCATGGGGCGCACGACATCGGCATCGGGCTGCGAGCCCGGGGAGCCGTCCGAGCCTCCGTCGACCGGGTAGCCGTAGTACCAGTAGTTGTCGGCCTCCTGCCGGAAGTGGGCCGTCACGAGGGTGGAGGCGCCGAGGCTCTCGCTCGCCGTGACGGTGACGGCGAGGTCGGATTCGCCGTAGCAGGAGAAGGGAAGGGTCCACGGCGCGCTCTCGGCGGTGAAGCCGTTGTAGCGGTAGGCGGGGTCGATGAGCGGCTGAGCGGCCTCGAACGAGCCGTTGTAGGCGGCGCGCGACAGGCCGCGAACGACCTCCTCGACCCCGCTCGGCAGCGAGACGCCGGAGGCGACCGAGAACTGGAAGCCGGCGCCGGCGGCGTCGCGCACGGTCAGCGGGATCGACCGAGTGCTGATGCCGTAGGCGCCGCCGTCGGCCGATTCGTTGATGGCCCGCACCTCGAGCGCGTAGCCGCCCGGGACGCGGGGGGCGCGGGCGGTCCCGCTGAAGGCTGTGCCGTCGACGGTGAGGGCCGACTGGATGTAGCCGATGCGGCCGGCGATGGTGGTGTCGGTCGTGGCGCGCACCGTCCCCGTAACGCTCACCTCGGCACGAGGGTCGACCGTCGGCTCCGGCGAGCCGTTGCCGAGGAGGGTATCGATGACGGGCGCCTGCGCGCCATCGCCGACGAGGAGCTGGGTCCAGACCTGGCGCTGAGCGACCACGGCCCAGACGCCGTCGATCTGCTCGAGGTTCAGCTCGTAGAAGCCGGTGAAGATGAGCGGCGTGGCGTCGAGCTGCTTGCCCTCGACGGAGCGGACGCGGAAGGCCGACGCGGCAGCGTCCTCGCCCGTCTCCGATTCCCCGGGGACGAGGGCGTCGGGGGGCGCGGGGGGGGCGATCCCCGGGTCGGCGAAGGCATCGCCGTCGCTGTCGACGCCGTTGCCCCAGCCGCCGCCCGCGTCGCCGCCGACGAGCGCGCCAAGGAAGCCGGTGTAGCTGCCCTTGATGTGGGCGACGGCGGTCGCGCCGTTCTCGGTAACGTCCACGACCTCGACCGTGCCCTCGCCCTCACGGCCCATGAAGCCGGGACCGGGCGCCACATCGCCGGCGCCGGTGGTGTCGGCGCGGTCGACGCCGTCGAACCGGTAGTCGGTCGCGAGGACCTCGCTGAGGGCGGATTGGTCGCCGCCCTGGATCGCGCGGGCCCAGGCGTTGGCGGCGGTGGTGGCGCCGCCCGAGGAGCCGCCGGAGGAGCACCCGGCGAGTGCGAGCAAGGCGAGAGTGAGCGCGGTGAGACCGAGGGCCGGCAGGAGTCCGGTGCGCGTTCGGCGGATCATCGGTCGGTCGACCTCCTTCTAGTCCAGCTAGATCGTGCTCGTTCCGTCTAGCGAGACTATACACCATCATGCGAGCGCGTCAACAAGCGGACCGCGGATTCGTCGGCCGTCCGCGGGCGGGCGGCACGGAACCCGGACCGGCGCCGTGAGTCTGCACTGTATGCGCGGCCATTCCCCCCCGGAGAGGTGTGTTCTGATGAGCCGAGTGTGGCTGGTGGCGGGCCTCGCGGGCCTGGCGCTCGTGGGCAGGTGCGCGGCACAGCAGGAGGCTACGCTCATGGTGAGCGGCTTCGAGGTGGAGGCGCTCGGGTTCGATTTCGTCCCCGGCAACGAGTTCCCCGGGGCTCGGGGCTCGTTGACGGCGGACACCTCGACGGCGCGCGGAGGGAAGGCCTCGGCCTGCCTCGCGGGCGACTTCACGGATGGCGGCGCGTACGTGGGGGTCTGGACGAACCTGCCGGACCAGGGCGGGAAGAACCTCGCCGAAGTGCGCCTGTGGGTCAAGACCACCGACGTCTCCAGCCTGGGAGTGCGGATCGTCGACAGCACGGGCCAGTGCCACCAGAGCCAGGCGCCGGCGCTCGTGGCCGACGGGGAGTGGCACGAGGTCGTGCTCCCGCTCGCGGGCCTGGTGGGCGGGGAGCACTGGGGCGGGGCGAACGACGGCAAGTGGCACGGTCCGGCGAAGGGCTTCGGTGTGAACCTCGGCAAGGACGGCTTCGTCGGAGGGGCCAAGGCCGGGCGCCTGTGGCTCGATGACGTCAGCCTCTCGCTCACCGGCGAGCAGCTCGGCCGGCCGACGGTGTTGCCCGCGCAGATCGCGCCGGACCGCTGCCGGCCCGGCTTCGGCGTACACGTCACCTACCGTTGGCAGGCGGAGCCGATGGGGCGGGACTTCACGGTCTTCGTTCATGTCGTGGGGCCCGACGGTACGACGGTGACGCAGGCCGACCACGATCCGCCGGTGGGCACGGCGGTCTGGGAGGGCGCGGTCGAGTACGAGCGTCTGCTCGTGTTGCCCGTCGACGCGCCCGAGGGGCGGTACCGGATCCTCCTCGGCCTGTACGACCACGCGGCGAGCCAGCGCGGCTGGGACCACCAGACGCTCACGGCTGCCGAGGGCGTCACCGCGCTCGAGGACGGCACGACGTGCGAGATCGGGACCTTCACCGTCGACGCGGGCGCGCCGTTGCCGGAGCTGGGCCCACCGAACCTCGACCTCGCGGGCTACCGGGAGACCTTCGTCGAGGAGTTCGACGGCCCGCTCGATGTCTCGGCCTGGGGGCCGGGCACGCGCTGGATCGCGCACACCCCGTACGCGGGCGACTTCGGCGATGCCGGCTTCGGCGACCCTGGCCCGGACTCGCCCTTCACCGTGGAGGACGGGCTCCTTCGGATCGAGGCCAAGAAGGTCGGCGACCGCTGGCGCGCGGGACTGCTGTCGTCGGTCGACCCCAAGGGCGAGGGCTTCTCGCAGAAGTTCGGCTACTTCGAGATGCGCGCGAAGCTCCCGAAGGGAGCGGGCACCTGGCCGGCCTTCTGGCTCCTCAGCGCCGACCAGCTCAAGGACCGCTCCAAGACGGGCGTGGAGATCGACGTGGTCGAGGAGTACGGCGTGAACCCGTACGTGCTCCACGCGACGGTCCACCTGTGGTACCCGGACGGCACGCACTGGGCCGAGGGCTGGCCGCACCTCGTGCAGGGGATGACCGACGACTTCCACACCTACGGTGTGATGGTCACCGAGGAGGAGATCATCTTCTACTACGACCGCGCGGAGATCCGCCGGACGAAGACGCCGCCGGAGGCCCACGCCCACCTGTATCTCCTGGTGAACCTGGCCCTGGGCGGGGGCTGGCCGATCGACCAGACGCCGGACCCCTCGGTGATGGAGGTCGACTACGTCCGCGCCTGGTCGCGATAGCGCGCCGTCGGAGGGCCCGAACGCGGGGCTCCCGGCACGGAGTTTCGTGCCTGGATCCGCTGCACCGCTGCTATAATGCGCCTCGTGTCTGAAACAGCCCCCCAGGTGCAATCGGCCGGTGCTCCGGCGCTCGTGGTCCGGGACGTCACGAAGGCGTTCCCGGGGGTTCGGGCGCTGAGCGGCGTCTCGCTCACCGTCCAGCCCGGCGAGGTCCACGCCCTCGTCGGTGAGAACGGCGCGGGCAAGTCGACGCTCGTGAAGATCATCGCGGGGATCAACGCCCCCGATGCCGGCACACTCGAGCTGGCCGGCAGGCCCGTCACCCACTTCTCGCCCCACCACGCGGGCCAACTCGGGGTGGCGCTCGTGGCGCAGGAGCCCGAGCACTTCGCCGAGCTGTCGGCGCTCGAGAACCTCTTCGTCGGCCACTGGCGCGAGACGGCGCGCGGCGTCGTCTCGTGGAAGCAGATGGAGCGGAAGGCGACGGAGCTGTGCGCCGAGATGGGCGTCACCGTCCCGCTCCGCCAGCGCATCGCCGACCTCTCGCTCGCCGACCGCCAGATGATCCAGATCGGCCGAGCGCTGCTGCTCGATGCCCGCGTGCTGATCCTCGACGAGCCCACGGCCGCCCTCGGCCAGGCCGAGACGGAGACCCTGTTCCGGATCGTCCGGCAGCTCGCGGCCAAGGGCGTGGCGATCCTCTACATCAGCCACCGTCTCGAGGAGATCTTCGAGCTGGCCGACAACGTCACGGTTCTCCGCGACGGCCGCCTGGTCGAGACGCGGCCCGCGGGAGAGCTGACCCGCGAGGATCTCGTGCGGATGATGGTCGGCTCGGAGGTCGCGCACGGCCGCGCCTCGCTCGGGCCGGAGCGCGCCATCGACCGCTCCGGCCCGCCGCCGCTCACGCTCCGGGGCCTCACGTCGCCGGGACGCTTCGAGTCGGTCGATCTCGATCTCCACGCCGGCGAGATCCTCGGCATCGCGGGCCTCGCGGGCTGCGGCCGCAACGCGCTCGCCCACGCGCTGGGCGGGACGGAGCGGGTCGCCTCAGGAGAAGTGCTGCTCGACGGCAAGCCGCTGCGGCTGGGCGGCCCACGCGCCGCCCTGCGGGCGGGGATCGTTCTCGCGCCGGGCAACCGGCCGGCGCGGGCGCTCGTGCTGCCGTTCACGGTGCGCGAGAACACGGTGCTCTCGGTGATGCCGCGGGTCGGTCGCGGGCCGTTCACGAGCCACCCGAGGGAGGCCGCGCTCGCGACGGAGTACGTGGAGAAGCTGCGGGTTCGGGCCTCGTCGATCGAGCAGGTCACCGGAACGCTCTCCGGCGGCAACCAGCAGAAGGTCTCGCTGGCGCGCCGCCTCGCGGTCGGCCCCCGGGTGCTCGTGCTCGAGGAGCCGACCCAGGGCGTCGACGTGGGCGCCCGCGCCGAGATCCACCGCCAGCTCCGCGGGTTGGCCGAGCAGGGGCTCGCGATCCTCCTCGTCAGCTCGGACGCCGACGAGGTGCTCGCGCTGAGCGATCGGATCGCGGTCATGCACCAGGGCCGCGTGGCGGGCGTTCTCCCGGGGGCCGAGGCGACCAAGGAGGCCGTCCTCCGCCTCGCCTTCGGCCAGGGTACGGAGACGGGGCGCGTCGCCCAGGCGAAGGCGGACCGGCCACCGCGCAGGTTGCCGCTGGGGCGCGAGTTGGGCCTCGGGGCCTTCCTCGCGGTCGCGATGCTCGCGCTCGCGATCGCCGTGCCGACCTTCCGCGATCCCCAGAACTTCCGGGACATGGCCGTCAACGCGAGCTACCAGCTCATCGCGGGGCTCGGGATGACCATGGTCATCGTCACCGCCGGCATCGACATCTCCATCGGGGGGATCCTGGCGATCTGCTGCATCGCGGTCGGCCGGCTGGCCTGCGCCGACTCGTCGGTGCCGGTGGTCTTCGCCGGCGCGATGCTCGCGGGCGCCGCGCTGGGCGGGGTGAACTCGGCGGGGATCGCCTGCCTGCGGCTGCCGCCGATCATCATGACGCTCGCGACACTCACGATCTACCGCGGCCTGGTGGTGAAGCTCTCGGGCGGGACCTGGATCACGCCGCCCAAGGAGTTCGGCGAGACGCTCGGCAGCGGCACGGTGGTCGGGATCCCCGTGCCGGTGCTGGTGGCGATCGTGGCCACGGCAGCGGTGGCCTGGATGCTGGCCCGCACGAGCTTCGGCCGGGCGGTCTATGCGGTCGGCAACAACGAGACCGGCGCGTCGAACCAGGGGATCTCGGTCCGCCGGGTGCAGTTCCTGGTCTACCTGCTGGGCGGCGTCCTGATGGGTCTCTCGGCGGTGGCCTACGCGCCGCGGTTCAGCACGATCCAGACCAACTCCGGCGTCGGGCTGGAGATGCTGGTCATCACGGCGGTCGTGGTGGGCGGGACGAACATCGTCGGCGGCCGGGGGACGATCCTCGGCACGATCCTGGGCGTGGTCCTCCTCGCCGTGGTCGACAACGGCCTCAACCTGCTCCACGCGCCGGACTGCTGGGAGCAGGCCTTCCAGGGCGCGCTGGTGTTGATCGCCGTCGCGACCGACCTGCTCTGCAGCCGGGGCCGCGCCCGGGAAGGGGAGCAGCCATGAGCGCGACGACCAAGAGCCGGAGGCTCCCGAGGCTCGGGACCGCGGAGTGGGTGCTCGTCGGGCTGCTCCTGCTCGTCTGGGCCGTCTTCGCGGCGCTGACGGAGCAGTTCCGCGACCCCAACAAGCTGCTGTCGATGACGCGTGACTTCGCCGAGCCGGGCATCGTGGCGCTGGCGATGGCCTTCGTCATCATCACCGGCGGGATCGACCTGAGCGTCGGCGCGACGGTGGCGCTCGCGGCGGTCACCCTCGGGCTGCTGTGGGAGCGCCACGTGCCGATCGGGCTGGCGACGCTGCTGGCGATCCTCGTCGGTACGGTCGCGGGGGCGTTGAACGGGGTGCTGGTGGTCTGGGTCCGGGTGCCCCCGCTGATCGCGACCCTGGGCACCATGGCGGCCTACCGCGGGATCGCGATGGGGCTGACGAGCGGCAAGGCGGTCAGCGGTTTCCCGCAGGCGTTCGACATGCTCGGCGACGGATGGTACACGGTGGGCCGCTACCTGATCCCCTCCCAGCTCGTTTGGCTGCTGCTCCTTGCGCTGCTCGCCGGAGTCTTCCTGGCGCGGACGCGCTACGGCAGGTTCCTCTACGCGATCGGCATGCGGGAGAGTTCGGCGGAGTATGCGGCGGTTCCCGTCGCCGGCATGAAGCTGCTCGTATACGCGCTGGCGGGGACGGCGGCGGGCCTCGCGGGGGGCGTCGCGGCCTCGCACTACCACACGGCCAAGCCCGATCTCGGCATGGGGCTCGAGCTGGACGCGATCACGGCCTGCGTGCTCGGAGGCGTGGCGATCGTCGGCGGTCGCGGCTCGATCGTGGGCGCCGTCCTCGGCCTGTGGATCGTCGGCGCGCTGCGGCGCGGCCTGGCGTTCGCGGGGCTGGACCAGCAGTCGCTGAGCATCATCATCGGCGCGATCCTCGCGCTCGCGGTCTTCGGTCACCAGGTCTTGGCCCCGTGGTGGGGGAACCTGCTCCACCAACGACGCACCGCCGAGCCGCGGACGGCTCGCGCAGAGGGAGAGGGTTGAACGTGAGCAAGGCACGCACGCTGCGCTGGGCGCTCGCCGCCAGCGCGCTCGTAGGCATGGTGCTCCTCCTGTTCGTCTGTGGCTGCCCGAAGACCGGCTCGACCGCAACGAGCGGGGCCACGGCCGCCGGTGGACCGGGCGCGGGAGCCGGGGCCGCGGGGAAGGCCGAGCCGGGGAAGGCGCCGGCCGGCGGCAAAGCGATCAAGGTCGTGATGATCCCCAAGCTCAAGAGCATCGACTACTTCAACGCGACGGAGAAGGGCGCGAAGGAGGCGGCGGCCGAGCTGGGCGTCGACCTGACCTTCGATGGCCCGACCGAGTCCAAGGTCGAGCTGCAGACGCAGCTCATCGACTCGTACATCGACAAGGGCTGCGACGTGCTGGCCGTGGCGCCGAACGACCCCGACTCGATCGCTTCGAGCCTCAAGCGCGCGGTCGACAAGGGCATCACGGTCATCACGTGGGACACCGACGCGAACCCGACGACCTCGGGCCGGACGTTCTTCGTCAACCAGGCGCGGTCGAAGGACATCGGCTACGCGATGGTCGATGAGATGGCGCGCCAGGCCGGCGAGAACGCCAAGTTCGTCATCATCTCGGGCACGCCGACGGCCTCGAACCAGAACACCTGGATGAAGTTCATGGACGAGTGCGTCGCCGAGAAGCACCCGACGATGGAGAAGCTCGAGGTCAAGTACCCGGGCGAGGACCAGGCCGAGGCCACCCGGACGACGCAGGATGTCATCAAGTCGCGTCCCGACCTCAACGGGATCTTCGGCATCACCAGCATCTCGTTCCCGGCCGCGACCGATGCCGTCGTCGGCGCGGGCAAGCAGGAGACGATCAAGGTCGTCGGCCTCGCCACCCCCAACGCGATGCGCGAGAAGGTCAAGAGCGGCCAGATCGGCAGCGTCATCCTGTGGAACGCGGTCGACCTCGGCTACCTGACGATCCAGGTCGCGAAGTCGCTGCGCGAGGGTACGCTCCAGGCCGACGCCAAGGAGTTCACCGCGGGCCGACTGGGCAAGATCGCGATCGAGGGCGACGAGGTCATCCTCGGCAAGCCGCTCGTCTTCACCAAGGACAACATCGACCAGTACGACTTCTAGTTGGTCGCTGGCGCGTGACGGAGCCCGAGCCGCCGCGAGGTGGCTCGGGCTTCTGCATTGGGGCCACGAGGCGAGGAGGACCGCCGATGCCAGGCTCGGCCGGACGGATCTGCACGACCGTGCTCGTCGTGGCGCTGACGGGGGCCGGCGCCGCGCAAGGGGCGTCGCCCGCGGAGCGGCTCGCGGTCGAGGCGGAGTCGCTCCGCCAGCTCCGGGACGGGCAGGTGGAGGCACTCGCCTGGGCGGAGACGACCGGCTCGCCCCTGGCGCTCCGGGTCCGGCTCGTGGCGGCCCGCGCGTGCCACGATCCGCTCGCTGAGGCGCACGCCTACGGACTGCTCCTGCCCTGGCTGCCCCCGCTCGCGGGGGTGACACTGCCACCCGCGGCCGAGCGGCCCGCGCCGCCCGACCCCAACGGCTACATCTGGGCCGTGATCGCCTCCCGGCTGACCGAGCCCGAGCGGATTGTCGAGGCGGTCGCCGATCTCACCAGCCGGCCGATCGGCGAGCTGACCTGGGCGCTGCCCTGGGCCCGCTGTGCGGCCGCGGTCGACACGGGCCGCGACTACCCGTCCGAGGGCCGCTTCGTGCTGGAGATCATCGAGACCCACAGCCCGCGCGAGGCGCTGGCCTACAAGATCCACTACCTGAAGCTCCGGCTCGCCGAGAACCCCGTGCCTGCGGGGCCGGTGCTCGATCTCGTGCGGGAGATCGGCGAGCGCCTCGCACGGCCGGGCAACGCCGGGCTGCTCGCGTCGGCACGCGAGTATGCGCCCGAGGTTGTGGCGCTCACCGAGGCCGACCCCGTGGTGCGGGAGCGTCGCCGTCTGCTCCCCTCGCTGGCGGAGGAGGACCCCACCCTGTACGCGCTGACGTACGGGCCGCGAGAGGTGTCGCTCGAGGCGGCCGGGTGGTACGAAGAGCGGGGCGAGCCGATCGGCGCGCTCGTCCGCCAGTTCTGGGAGAGCCGGCCCGAGGTGGAGTGAGTGCCGTCGCGCCTACTCCGACGCGGCCCGCCGGAGCGCGGCGAGATCGAACTGGCACTCGGGCGCGACGAGTCCGCGGTAGCGCTCCTGGTGCGAGGAGAGGATCACGACCTGCAGCTTCTCGCCGGCGATCCGCAGGATCTCGCGGACCCGCTCATGCCGGGCGGGATCGGTGTAGGTGAGCGTGTCGTCGAGCAGCAGCAGCGTCCGGCCCCGCTGCTCCGCATAGGCCTCGCCGAGGGCCACCCGAACCAGCAGATCGAGCTGCTCCCGTGTACCCGCACTGAGCCGGTCGGGGGGCTGCTCCGTTCCGGTGGCGTCATCCACGACGCCGGCCAGGGCGAGGTCGCCG
Source organism: uncultured Armatimonadia bacterium (assembly GCA_964598695.1). Classification (GTDB taxonomy): domain Bacteria; phylum Armatimonadota; class Zipacnadia; order UBA1398; family UBA1398; genus CAZRDB01. The sequence goes on along the minus strand of CAZRDB010000096.1, from coordinate 5,209 downwards.
CCGAGCTGGACCCTGCGCTCGCGCCCGGTCACGGCACGGAACATGCGCGCGATCCGCTCCTCGAGGCCCGGAAGGCGGGCGCTGCTCGAGGCGGCTCGATGGTGGTGGAGAAGGTCGCGCAACAGGCGGTGGGCCTGTGCCCTGCGACGCTCGAGGGCGAGCGCGGCGCGTGCGACCTCGCGTCGGGCCTCGAGATCGCCGAGGCGGCCGTAGAGCCCGGCGGCGCCCTCGAGCGCGCTCCGGAGGCGGCCCTGCTCGCCGAGCAGCTCATCGCGCCGGCGGCCCAGCTCCGTGAGTGCGGCCTCCTCGGAGAGCCGGATCCGCGCCGGGTCGGCCTCGGGCGCCGGGAGCGACGCGCGGACCTCTTCGACCTCGACGCCCAGGTGCTCGCACTCGGCCGCGTGGGTGGCGAGCCGGCTCTCCAGCGCGGCGTCATCGGTCACCTCGGCAGCGCGGAGGACCCCCTCCGCCGCAGTCCGGGCGGCGTCCCGTTCGCGCGCGAGCCGGGTCTCCTCCGCCTCCAGCGCCTTCACACGGTCGGCGATCTCGGCGCCCTGCCGCTCCAGCTCGCGCGTGCGGCCGGTGGCAGCCTGCTCGGCCTCCTCGGCGCGCCGGAGATCCTGGTCGAGGAGCGAGGGGTTGTCGGCCGGGAGCGCGGCCAGGTCGGGGAGCGTGATGCCCAGCTCGGCGAGGGCGCGCTCCAACTCGAACGCCACCTCGGCCCGACGACGCCTCATGCCGGGGAGGTCGCGGTCGTTGCCGGACCGAGCGCGCGCGGTCTCCTGCCGCGCGGCAATGCGCTGTTCGAGGAGTCGGGCCGCAGAGCGGCGCTCGGTCAGCTCCTCGGGGCTCCCCCCGGCGTAGGGCGCGAGGAGATCGCCCAGCTCGGCACGGAGCTTGGCCGTGCGGGCCTGAAGAGCGGCGAGCGCCTCGCCGCCCGTGGTGACGCGCAGCCGCGCAACGCCCGCGAGCGAGACGGCGATCTCGGTTCCGGCCGAGTAGGCGAGCGAGTCGCCCTCCGAGGCCCGATGCTCCTCGGGCTCGGCGCCGCCTTCGAACGCGACCTCCTGGCTCCGCTCGAGGGTCACCTCGACACGGAGCGAGGCGGCCTCGATGCGTGCGCGGCAGCGCTCGATCTCGCGGGTCAGCTCGCGGGCGCGCTCGACGGCGGCCTCGTCGGCGAGGGGCTGCAGCGTCTCGAGCGAGGCCCGATCGGCCCGGACCTCCTCCTCGAGCGCTTCGACCTCGGCGATCGCCTCGTCGAGTGCGGCGAGCGCGGCCCGCATCCGGCGCGCGTCCTCGGCCCGGGCGGCACGGCGGTGGCGCGCGGCCTCGGCCTGGCGCGCCTCGGCTGCTCCGCGTTGCGTTTCGACGGCGGCCGCGTGGTTCTGTCGGGCCGCCGCGAGGGCCACGCGTTGGGCCTCCAGCGTGGGCCGTAGCGCCTCGGCCGCCCGTTCGTGCGTGGCGAGAGCCTCGGTCGCGGCGGACAGCTCCGCGCGCTGCCGCTCGGTCCGGCGCCGGGCCTCCTCGGCGCGGGAGAGGTCGGCCTCCAGCCGCTCGAGCCGCGCGCGAAGGCCGACGAGGCCCTGCTCGGCCTCGCGCAGTTCCACCACGCGGCGCTCGCGTCCGGCGCGCTCCTCGGCCAGGTGTGCGAGCGCGGCCGCAGTCTCATCGAGCCGCTGGGCGTCCGCTTCGGCGGAGCGGATCGCGGCGATGCAGGCCGATCGCTCGGTGTCCAGCCGCGCGGCCTCTTCCTCGAAGCCGGCGACGGGTGACTGCTTCGTCTGGCGGCCGGTGGGCGTGAAGTACGGCTCGCACGCGGCCTCGATCCGCTTGACCAGCCGATCGAGCGGGAGTTCGGAGACGCTCTGCGCCGCGCCCCGGATCTGGTTCGCGACGGCGTCGGGGACGAGGCAGAAGCTCGGCTCTCCGGGCTGCTGCAGGCTCCAGAGGGTCTGGGCGATGCCCCACTGCGCGGCCTTGGCGAGGCCGGTCTTCGGCCCCTCGGCGAGCAACAGCGCCCGCACGCGGTCGTCGGCTTCGTCGCCCTGGAGCCACGGGATCCATCGGCCCTCCTCGGACCGGTGCAGCACCGCGTGGCGGCCGGCGTCAAGAAAGGCCTTCTCCAGCCGGTAGGAGGCGTCGGCCGCCTCGAACTCGACGGTCACGCGAGGGGTCAGGTTCGTTCCCCAGGGCCGCATGTCGGCCTCGGCCTTCTCGCCCCCGACGCTGTAGCGGTCGAACAGGGCGCGGGCGAGCGCGGCGACGAGGGTCGACTTGCCGGTCTCGTTCGGGCCGAAGACCAGGTTGAGGCCATCCCCGAGCGGGCCCACCTCGAGCGGGAGACGGAAGCCGCGGAAGGCCTCGACACGGATGCGGCGGAGGATCACCGGCTACCCCTCCTCCGCCACGAGCACCAGGAGCGCCTCGAGCGCGCCGCGTGCCGCTTCGTCCATCGCGAGGCCCTCGGGCGGCGCGGTGGCGGTCCAGGCACGCATCAGCTCGTCGAGCGAACGCGGCTCGATGCCGGCGACGGCCTCGCCGCTCCGCCCGGCGCTCTCCATGCGGAGCAGATCGGCGACGACCCCGGCCAGCACGGGCTCCTGGCGCGTCCATCGCTCCAGCGCGGCGCCGACCTCCTCGGAGGCGCGCGGGCTGCCGCGGAGATCGGCGTGAACGAGGGCGCCGCTCTGCCGGCGCGCCTCGAGCCAGTCGCGCAGCTCACCGACACGGGGCAGGTTCGCGGCGGCGGTGACGCCGCCGAGCTGCAGGCGGAGGACGGTGCGCGCGCCGTCGGGGAGGGCCTCGACGCGTCGGCGGAGGCGTTCCGGCCACTCGGTGTCGCTCGCGGCCAACTCCTCGGTCCAGTCCTCCCAGGTGAGCGTGCCCGTCCGGCGCTTGTCGATGCGCGGCGGGGCGCCGGGCCCGTCGAGGGTCACGAGGAGCACGTTGCCCGAGTCGCGCTCACCGAAGCGCGTCTGCTCGGGGGTGCCGGAGTAGGCGAGACGGCGCGTGGCCTCGACGATCGTGGAGTGCCAATCGCCGAGCGCGAGGTAGTCGAGGCCCTGGGCCTCGGGGAGATCGAGACGGATCGGGTAGGGGGGATCGGGCACGCCGTAGTCGCGCAGCCCGCCGTGGGCGACGCCGACCCGGATCCCGTCGCCCTCGGCGCGCGGTGGGATCCATGCCGTGAGGTCCTCGAGTTCGTTGCGCGTAGCGACCGGGCAGGGGTAGAGGGTGCAGTCGGCTCCCGGCACGGGCAGGGGAGCGGCCTCACGCAGCACGCGCACATGGACCGCGCGCTCGAAGTCCGGCCGCTGGTAGACCGAGCCGGCAACGAGCAGATCGTGGTTGCCCGGGAGGATGTAGACGGGCACGGCTGCGGACTCGAGCAGCAGAAGCGTCCGCTGGACGGTGACGGCGTCCACCAGGTTGTGCTCGAAGAGATCGCCGGCCACCAGCACGAAGTCGGCCTGCTCCGCGCACGCCAGCTCCATCGCGTTCGCGAGCGCCTGGAAGCGGGCCTCGCGCAGCCGCTCGGCCGCGGGCTTCGCGTCCTCGGCATGCATGCCGAGCTGAACGTCTGCGGTGTGCAGGAACCGAACCATCGAGCCCTCCCTGGACCGGCCCGTTGGGGCCTCCCCAGAGGATACACGGAATGGCCGGCCGGGTTCCGGCCAAAGCAGACGGGGCTCGGGCGCCGTGCGGGCCTTCGCCTCGACGACGAGGCCGGTCTCCAGCAGCTCGCGGCCGGTGAGGGTCCGCGTCTCGGTTCCATCGATCGGTCGCGGCTCGTAGCGCGCGCCCGGGTCGGGCTCACCCGCGCAGATCGTCGCGCCCGCTCCCAGGATCCCCCGTCGCGCGCGGCGAACTACCGCTCGCCCGACTGCACCGGAGTGGGAGTGATTGGCAGATGCCCGCGAGGCCGTTGACTCTCGGCCAGATGCGCAACGTGATCGACCGGCGGGGCGGCGAGATCCCGCGCGTTCCGCTGTTCTGGCACAAGTTCTGGGGGATCGGCACTGCCGAGAAGTACGGCCAGCGGCTCGTCGAGCTGGCCGACGAGATCGTGGATGACTGCCTCTCGCTGCACTACGTGGCGCCCGGCGACTTCGTCGCGCCGGAGGGTGCGGCTCCGGGCTACCACTGGGCGATCGAAGACCTCCCGGCCGACTACGCGACGCGCGGGATCACCTCGCGCAAGCCGGTCAGCTCGGTGGAGCTGATCGACGACTTCCTCGCCGCGCTCCCCGATCCGTCGCCCCCGGAGTACTTCCGCACGGCGGCCGAGACGGTGGCCGCCCAGCCGGAGCGGTATGCCGTCGGCTGGGACTTCTTCTGCCTTTTCGAGCGCGCGTGGTTCCTGTTCGGCATGGAGGAGATCCTCTGCGAGATGCTGATGGAGCCCGCGCGCATGGGCCGGCTGCTGCGCGGCTTCGCCGACTACCACCTTCGGGTGATCGACAACTACGCGGCCGCCGGCGCCCACGGCTACTTCACCTCGGACGACCTCGGCTCACAGGACACCCTGCTGTTCTCGCGGGAGGCGTTTCGGGCGATGTACCTCCCGCTGTACGAGGAGTTGGCCGATCGCTGCCACGCGCACGGGATGCACTTCTGGCTGCACTCGTGCGGCGCGATCACGGAGATCGTCGCCGACCTGATCGCCATCGGCGTCGACGTGCTGCACCCGGTGCAGGCCGGCGCGATGGACCAGCGGGCGATCGCGCGGCGGTACCGCGACCAGGTGACCTTCCTCGCCGGGATCGACGTGCAGCGCCTGCTTCCCGCGGGCACCGTCGCCGAGGTGGAGGCGGGCACGCGGCTGCTGATCGACACCTTCGACACCGAGCGGGGCGGCTGCATCCTCGCCTGCGGCAACGGCATCATGCCCGAGACGCCGCTCGAGAACATCGCCGCATGGCTGCGGACCGCGGAGACCTACGGCGCGATCCGCCGGGCCGATTACGCGGGCCGCTTCTAGCGCGCGCACGGTCCCAACGAATCGGGACCGCCCTCGCCCGTGATCGGGACTCACGGCCGTCTGCGCGCGAGCCGGGCGGGCGTATCCTCGGGGGTTGGAGGAGCGGGCGCGGCACTCACGGGGAGCACGGAGGCGAACGACGGTGAGACCGACAACCATCCCGCAGGCGTTCCGGCAGACGGTCGAGCGGCACGGTGCGCGCACCGCGCTCCTGCGCGCCGAGGG
>CAZRDB010000095.1:0-18564 GCA_964598695.1 uncultured Armatimonadia bacterium | reverse complement strand
CCCCGCCGGCCATGCTCGCTGCGGCACGCGTCTGCGCATCGTGTGCCTACCGCTCCGCGGCCTGGGCGTGGAGACCCTCCCACGCGGCCCGTGCCGCGTCCGCGATCGCGTCGCGCGCTCCCTCCGAGGACGGCGCGCCCTGCACGGCGACCGCCAGGACCCACCAGGAGCCGTCGGAGTCGTCGATGATCGCGGCGTCGTTCTCGACGCCCTCCAGCTCGCCGGTCTTGTTCCCGACGGTCACATTGTCGTCTGCCGGGATGCCGCGGGGGATCTTCTCACGCCGGGTCTGCTTGCGCAGGAGACCGCAGGCGAGCGCGGTCAGGCTCTTGTCGACCTCCTCGCCCTCGCGCGGGGGGAGGTACTCGAACTGCTTGAGCCGCGCGAGCAGGAGCGCGACGTCGTCTGTGGTGAGGGTGTTGTCGAGGCCGCGTGCCTGCGCCGCCTTGTCGAGCATCTTGCGCTGCAGGCGCGTGCCTTGCGAGAGCCCCATCAGCGTGTGGATCTCCCGATCGAGCTGCTCGAGGCCCATCGCGTCGATCAGGATGTTGGTCGCCGCGTTGTCGCTCTCGGTGATCATCGCCTCGAGCAGCTCACCCAGCGTCTTGCCGCTCGGGCCGATCCGCTGGTCGAGCCGTGCCACCCCGTCGCTCACACGGCGGAGTGCCGAGACGAGGATGCACAGCTTGATGACGCTGGCGGAGGGGCGCTGGGCGCCGCCGGCGACCGAGACCTGGATCCGCCGTCCCGGATGGAACAGCGTGATCGACATCCTGCCACCCGAGCGCGCCGCGATCTCCGCGAGCGTGTCGCGCAGGCCGCTGTAGGCCTCGGGCGTGGCGACGGCCATCGACTCGGGCGAACTCATGGTCTCCATCCCCTCCGGGCCGGCCGGCGCCCCGGAGGGCTCCGGCGCCTCGGGCCCAACCTGCGGAGAGGCCGCAACGGCGCGCGACGCCTCCGCCGCGGCCCGGCGGCGGCCGCGCTCCACGAGCACGACCGTCGTCGCGAGGACCGCGGCGGCCAGCGCCAGGCCCACGAGCGCGGCAAGGGCGATGCGGACGGCGTTCGACTGTCGGTTCGGAGTGCTCAGGGGGAGGGCTCCTTCCTCTGCGCGCGCCGGCCGCGCGGGCCAGGAGCGCGCTGGGACCCCTCTAGGTTAACAGACGGAGGCCGGAGTTCCTTCCAGACTCTGTGGCGCTACGCCCGAGCGAGCAGGGCCTCGAGCGCGCCGGCCAGATGCTCGAACGCCCGGGCGTCCAGGTCGCGCCCGATGCGCACGCCCGCCGCGACGCGCTCCCGCAGCGCCCGGTCGGTCAGACGCCATTGGTCCGGCTCGGGCGACATGGAGCACGGCAGCCGCTCGGTGTCGATCAGCCCGCGCAGGTGCTCGGCCTCGTCGCGGAACGCCCGCGAAGCGTCGGCGAGTTCGGGTGATCCGGGGAGCCCGTAGCCGACCCATAGGTCGGTCGCGAGCGCGGCATAGCGTCGCTTGTCGGCGAGCAGAAGCAGGCCGTCGGTGAGCGATGCGCACAGGGACAACTGCAGGTTCTCGAGGTCGCCCCCCCACCAGGCATCCTCGAGGAACGAGTCGGCCAAGCACTCGTACGCGCTCAGGCCCGACCAGGTCCGCGGGTCCTCACCCGTCGCGCGGAGCGAGGGGCTCTCGAACGAGCCGGCCTGCCCGAGGGCAAGCGCGAACTCGAGGCTGCTGCGGAGCGCTTCGGCGCGTGTCGGTCTCGGGCCCGCGTCCCCGATGGTGATGAGCCCCCGGCACCCACTGCCCCAGCCCTCGACGCGGAAGTAGTCGCCCGTGGCGGCCTGGAAGTAGCTCGTGCCCCGCAGCACCCGCCCTCCGTCCTCGTACCCGGTCACCACGCTGCACTCGGGGGGGCCGACCAGCCCCTGGGCGATCACGGGGCGACCGGCGTCGATCTCGCGGACGATGCACTCCCGCCACTCGTCGTGCGGCCGCTCGGGCGCTGTGCCGAGGGGGTCGCGGGCCTGGTCGTAGCCGCGCCCCAAGGAGGCGAACGCGCGCCGCACGGGCTCCTCCCCGTACGCCAGGACGTCGCAGAGCCAGGGCGCGCGCTCCGGCGCCCACCAGAAGAGCGCGAATGCCGCTCCCGACACGCCCATCGCGTCGGCGGACGACACCTCTTCGCCCAGGTAGGTCATCGAGGCGAGGAACGCCCCGGACCAGCAGACCGGGGTGGTCGTCGACCAGCCCAGCAGAGGGACCCCGGACAGCAAGCGGGACGCGGACACAAGCTCATCCCCTTCCGGCTCGCGCGCGGCGCGAGCCCGAGCAGCATCAGGCGCTCGCGATCCGCGGGGGCGGGCGAACGCACACACGTTCGTCGGGACGCATCGGGGAGCGCCCCGGGTTTCACGTTCTAGCGACTGGTCACATAGGCCACGATCTCGCCCGGCCCCAGCGCGATGGGCACCGCGCCTGGCGTCTTCACCGACGGACCGGCGCTCTCTCCCTCCTCGGTCACCCGCGTCAGCTCGCCCGCGACGCGGTAGTACCGGCCGTCGAGCTTCCAGGTGAACGAGAGCGGTTCGAGGGTGGAGTTCGCGAAGACCACCGCCAGCCTGCCGTCGCGGGCACGCCACGCCCCGCATGCGAGCGCCGGGTAGGTGACGTTGCCTCCGCCCCCCCACGCCCAGTCGGCCGTCGCGTCGGGGATCTCCCCCTCGACCGTCGGCGGATGCTCCATCGCCCCCACGGCGAGGAAGTCGCGCAGGGCGTAGCGCATCCGGGCCAGCCGGCGGAAGTAGGGTCCGTTGGCCGGATGGTCGATGATCGACGGGCTGATCCAGCCGATCTGCTCGCCCCAGACAAGCGACTGTGCGCCCTTCATCCGGTAGCTCAGCTCATCGCTGCCGTTGTAGGCGCGCGAGAAGAGCTGGACCCGGCCGCCGTAGAGGCTCGCGAACAGCGGCACCTCGTGCTCGTACTGGAAGTGCCAGGTGAGGAAGCCGTCGAGCCGGTTGGCGTAGCACTCGGCGTTGCACTCACTGGTGATCATCCTCTGCTCGCGCTCGGCGGCGAGCCTGGTGCGGAGCGCGTCGAGCAGCGGCCAGTAGCCGTCGGTCGTCCACCAGTGGCCTCCACCGAGCGGATGGCCGTGGGTCGCGTCGAAGCACCAACGGGGCCCGGCGGCAGCGATCTGGTCGATGTAGACGCCGTCGACGCCCACCTCCGGCCCGGTCAGCCGGAGGACGATCTCGCGCACCGTCGTGCTCCACAGCTCCTGCGTGGGGCACATCGGCGCGAGCTTGGCGCCGGAGCCATACTCCTCGATGTTCGGCTGGAGCGTCTCGTCCTTGGTCGCGGCGGCGATGCCCGTTGTCGTGAAGTCCTCGAGGCCGGTGTCCCAGAGCCGGCCGTTGATGTAGGGCATGACGCGGACCCCGGCCTGCTGCAGCTCGCGGACGCCGTCGGCCATCCCCGGCTTGGTGGGGAAGTAGTGGGGGTAGCTCACGTCGAACGGGATCTCGTGCCAGCTATACCAGTGGTACGCGGTCGGGACGCCCATGTAGGCGGCCATGGCCTTCACCCGCGGCACGCACTCGGTCGCTGAGCCGTTGTCGAGCGCCCAGATCGCGACGTCCTTCATCCACTGCGGCGTGTCGGCCCGGTCGGCGTCGGGCCACCAGGGCGCCTCACGCTCGAGCCAGCGGCGGTAGACGCGGCCGGCATCGAACCAGTCGCCCGCGAACAGCTCGTAGGCGGTGCATCCCGCCTGGTCGAAGCGGTTGCCGAGCCGGGTCGCGTCCTCGGCCGACCAGGCCTCCTCGAACGTCACGGCCTTCCCGACGGTCAGCGCGCTGATGACCTTGAACCACGCCGTCGGGTCCTCGCAGCCGAAGTACAGCCCACCGGCCTCGTCGTAGAGCGCCCCGAACTGCATCGTGCACCAGCCGGAGGGATACTCGCCCCGGTAGCCGACCGCGCGGCCGAGCGGGTTGCCGAGGAGCTGGCCGGAGACCAGCGGGAGGACCAGGTTGTCGTCGGCCGGCTCGCCCAGTCCGCCCAGCTCGAGCGTGAGCGGGCTGACCGTCCGCAGGCTGCACTGGGGCCCCGCCTGAACGCGGAGCCTGGCCGTGATCCGGTCATCCTCGGCCGTGAGCGTCTGCTCGGCCGTCGTCCCCGCCAGTGCCTCCGCCTCAGGCTCCGACCAGCGCAGTGTCACCGTGGCTCCCTGGGCCTCGGCCTGGCAGCGGCCGAACCCCAAGCTGTCGAGGGGGATCGGCTGGTTCTGCCGGTCGTGCACCGTCGCGCGCCACAGGGCCTGGCTCCCGGCCAGCGTCTCGCGACCCGTCCGGCCGTCGAAGAGGCTGACGAGTGACACCGCACCGCCCTGCTGCCGTAGAAGGCACAGTAGCCGGCCGGCCCGCAGCGTGTGGAGACGCTCCCCGGGCAGAAGACTCAGAGCCGCCGCGATCGGGTCCTCCCCCGTGCCCGCGGCCTCGCGGGCTGCCCGGAGCAGCGTGAGCGCCCGCCCGGGGAGGCCCTGGGAAGCCGCGGTCTCGGCGAAGCTCACGGCCCACCGGAGGTCGGTCGATCCCGCGCGCGCGATCTCCTCGCGGAGCCTCCCGAAGAGGGAGGAGCCGAGGCGCGGCGTCACCCAGGTCTCCGAGGTCCCCGCCAGCGCCTCCACGGCCTTCACGCCCTCCTCGGGGGCTCCGATGTACAAACCGACCCGGAAGCTCGTCTCAGCCGTCGACCACGGCACCCACGGACCGTGCAGGTAGGTGCCGTAGCCGCCCCGGCCGTCGTAGAGATTCAGGTTGGGCGCGATCAGACCCAGGACGTTGCGGCCGTCGATGACGGCGCCCCAGCCCGTGATCGGGTGGCCCTTGGCGTCGGCGGCGAGGGGGCGCGGCTCGGGCGAGCCGCCGCCCGCCCACCCCGCGAACGACTCGTCGGGCCAGTTGATCTCCAGGATGTGCAGCTCGTCCCACGGCTCGGCCGGCGACTGCGCGGCGCGCGCCTCCACCAGCACCAACGGGCTGCCGGCGTAGTAGTGGAAATCGTAGACGACGTGCGCCCCGCCCGCCGTCTCCTTGCCGCCCTGCAGGTAGCGAGCGGTCACGCGGATCGTGACGCACAGGGGGCCGCGCTCGAGCACCTCCACTCGCGCGTCGGCGTCCTCCCGGAGCGACCAGCCCAGCTTCTGCGCGTGGTGGAGGCGGTCGTTAAGCGCGTAGCCCTCGAAGACCTTGCCGGTTGCGAGGAACTCGATGCGCGACGGCAGGCCCGCGAGCGTGCCCGGCCGGTGGGTGATCGCGAAGTGGCCGTTGCGGACGACGACGGCGCCGTCGACCGTCTCCACGACCGAGACCGCGCCCTCGACCGGGAGCGGGCCGGGCGCCGCGTCCCGCGTCGGGTAGAGCCGCAGTGTCCCCCCCCGCTCGGGCGGGAGGAACGACACCAGGAGCTTGCCGTCCGCCGTCTCGCCCGCCTGCCAGGCGACCGGGCCGCCCTCCCGCGTGCAGAGGGACAGCTCGGAGGCGGTGAGAGGCTCTCGGTCGAGTGCCGCGCCCGCGTCGGCCGCGTCGAGGGTCACCGAGACCGGCGTGGCGGCCCCACCGGTGGCGTCGATGGTCAGGTACGGACCGGGGGGAGGCGCGGCCGCGGCCCCGACCGCGAGCGACAGAGACGCCAAGAGCACCAACAGGTCGCGCGACATCACAGCTCCACCTTCCTCGCCTCGCACCGCATATGACTACCGATCGAACGGGATCGCGGCGATCGCGCCCCCGGGGATCGTCAGGTCCCACTCCCACCTCGCCGGCCTCGGCGCGTCCTCCGGGAAGTCCTCGGGCCGCAGGGAAACGTGCTTGCGGATCAGCCCGCGCGAGGTGTTGTAGTAGAGCGCCCGATCGGCGAACAGGGTCGACCAGACGCCGTCCGGCAGGCCGTCGATCAGGTGCGCGTTCGCGCGGGCGGGGTCGAGCGCGCTCATCCGATAGGTCAGCTCGACCAGGACCGGCGGCAGCGAGTCTGCCGGCACGGCGAGCACGCGACCCCCGTCCAGCTCGCGCCCCTGCCCCCACGCCGCTTCCGCCATGGAGGCCGGCGAGTCCGCGCCTGTCACGGCGACCGAAGCGGGCAGGAGCCGCTCGCGCCAGCTCGCGTCGCCGTCGAGGTCGCGCAGGGCCGGCAGCCCGGCGACGAGCAGCACGCCCCCGCCCCGGACCCAGCCCTCCAGCGCCTCGAGCGTGTCGCGGCGGAGGAGATCGCCCTCCGCGAGGACCAGCAGGCGGATCCCCAAGCGCTCGAGCGCGCCGTCGCGCACGAGCAGCTCGTCGACGACCTCGTAGTCGAGCCGGTCGCGGAGACCCTCGGCGAGCTGGCAGGTCGCGGGCGGCCAGCCCCACTCCGGCCGCAGCCACCACCAGGAGCTCGGTAGCAGGTAGGCGACATCGCAGACGGGCGGCCGGCCGGTGAGGTGCTGCTTGTACCGCGCAAGCAGGTCGCGGGCGCCGTCGAGGTTCTGCGGGTAGTCGAACCAGGTCTGGGTGCCGTTGCTCGCGTCCATGAAGACCCGGCTGACCTCGCGCCGGCGGTCCACGGAGCCGGGCGGCTCGGTGAAGTACGGCACGCCATAGGCCCGGCAGGCGGTCGAGACCCGCCGCGTCGCGAAGTAGCCGATGTCGCCCGGGGTCTGCGCCGAGACCCCCATCTCGGCGAAGCGCTTCACGAACCGGCTCTCGTCGTTCGCGTTCGCGACGGGCTCCTGACCGTAGCCGAGGCTCAGGATGATCTCCATCGGCGGCAGGTTGCGCCGCGCGACCTCTACCGCCTTGGCCGCGAAACCGATGTTCGAGTCCATGTACCAGTCGACGAAGTCGAGCCACCGGTGGATCGCCGCGGGGGAGCCGCTCTCGGCCGCCGCGCGCGCGGCCCGGTTGTCGACGACATCGGGCGGGCCGACCTCCTCCCACGAGCCGAACGTGGCGCCCCAGCGCGCGTTGAGTGCCGCGAGGTCGCCCACGCGCCCGCGCATGGTCGCGCGGAAGTCGGCCCGGGCGTAGTCGTCGCCGCACCAGTAGCCGGGGTGGACGTGCGGCTGCGGCACAAGCCAGTTGGTCATCCCGACGGGCATCCCCAGCTCGCCGTACTCGGTGGGCATGGCGAGCCGGAGGAACGCGATCCCGCCGGGGAAGGCCTCGCCGAGGCGCCGGTAGTACTCCTCGTAGGTCGCGAGCGTCTGCGGCGCCCAGAGGCTGCTCTGCCGCAGCGTCTCGCCATGCTCGAGGCAGCGGTAGGGCACGAAGTCCGTGCCCTCCTCGGCCCACTGCGGTGGGAAGTGCAGCCAGGCGAAGACGTTGTAGCCGAGCCCGGCCTCGGTCAGCGCGCGGGCGTTCGCCTGGTAGAAGCCCCAGTCCCACCGGCCGCGCTCCGGCTCGGCCAGGCACCAGGCCTGGTAGTCGCAGTAGGCCGAGCAACCGCAGCGCCCCAGCAGCGCGATCAGCTCCGGCGTCACCGCGCCCGTGTCGCCGCCCTGCTGCGTACCCCAGTACTGCATGAAGCGTCCGACGCTGCCGTTGCCCGAGTAGTTGCGGATCGGCATGGGACCGACCTCGACATCGGGCGGGAACGCCGTGAGCCCCTGGCCGGCGTCGTCGCCAACGGCCTGGAGCGCGAGAGCGTCGAGGTACGCGTAGTAGAGGTTGTCGGTGCTCCGTCGGCCGGTGCACAGGACGGTGATCTCGTGCCGCCCGGCGGAGAGCCCCACGAGGGCGGCGGGGAGCCACCGGAAGCACGTGCCCGGCCCCCAGGCGCCCTCACCCGCGCTGCCGACGACGACGGCCGGGGATCCGTCGACGCTCACCGACAGAGGCGAGCCAATTCCGGGGGGCGTCGCCGCGAGCCACAGCACGTAGCTGCCGGCAGCGGCGACCTCGGCCTCGAAGCGCGCCGCCCAGCCGCCGGGCGGCGGGTCCTCTCCCTTCGCCACCACGAGCATCCCGCCGCCGTAGCAGGGGGCGTAGTCCGGGTTGCCGGCGACAGGGCTCGACCACTCGTGCGACGCGCATGACTCGCCCTCGGCGAACCAGGCGAAGTCGGCCGGCTTCTCGGGCTGGGGTGGCCCCTGCGCGACCAGGCTCAGTGCGAGCGGTACCACGGCGGCAACCATGCGAGCGACGCCTCCTCGGGCAGGGCTGCCGGGTGCTTCGCGGCGCGGCGCCCGAGGGCCTGCCGGGGGCCGGAGGAGGCGGGGCGACGGCGGTCGAATAGCCAGACCGACCCCAGATGACGAGGCGGTGACAGCGGCCATGAGGATCGAGGGCATCCGGATCCGCAACTACCGCGCCCTGCGCGACGTGCGGCTGACCGATCTGCCTGCGCTGTGCGCCTTCGTGGGCGCGAACGGATCGGGCAAGTCGACCCTGTTCGACGTGTTCTCGTTCCTGAAGGGTTGCCTGGTCGACAACGTCCGGGCCGCAGTCGCGAATCGCGGCGGTCTCGCCGAGCTGCGCTCGCGCGGGCAGACCGGCCCGATCGAGATCGAGCTGAAGTTCCGTTCCGAGGCGGACAGGCCGCTCATCACCTACGAACTCCACGTCCACGATGGCCCCGCCGGCCAGCCCGTCGTCGCGCGCGAGGTCCTGAAGTACCGCAGGGGGCAGCGGACAGGCAAGCCTTGGCACTTCCTCGACTTCAGGCTCGGCCAGGGGACAGCCATCACGAACGAGCAGGACTACGAGACCGGCGCCGCGGAGAAGCGAGAGGAGCAGGTCCTGGACTCACCCGACATTCTCGCGATCAAGGGCCTCGGGCAGTTCCAGCGGTTCCGGGCCGCGAGTGACCTCCGCAAGCTGCTCGAGGACTGGCACGTCTCCGAACTCGCGATTCGGGAAGCGAGAATGGGGCGAGACGCCGGCTACGCCGAGCAACTCAGCCCCCAGGGCGAGAACCTGGCCATCGTCGCCCAGTTCCTCTACGAGCACCACCGTGATGTGTTCGACGCCGTTCTGCGCAAGATGAGCGACCGCGTGCCGGGGATCGCCCATGTGGAGGCCGCCCAGACGCAGGACGGCCGCATCGTGTTGCGCTTCCAGGATGGCGCCTTCCGCGATCCCTTCATCGCGCGCTTCGTCTCCGACGGCACGATCAAGATGTTCGCCTACCTCCTGCTCCTGCACGACCCCAAGCCCCACCCGCTGCTGGCGATCGAGGAGCCGGAGAACCAGCTCTATCCCCGTCTCATGCTCGAACTGGCGGAGGAGTTCCGCGAGTACGCCCTGCGAGGGGGGCAGGTCTTCGTCTCGACCCACTCGCCGGACTTCGTGAACGGCCTCCGCGTCGAGGAGCTGTTCTGGCTCGCGAAGGGCGCGGACGGCTTCACACAGGTCCACCGCGCCGCGAGGGACCCGCTCGTGCGCCAGCTCGCGAGCAGCGGCGAGGAGCCTCTCGGAGCCCTCTGGAAGCAGGGCCTCTTCACGGAGGCCGATCCCCGGTGAAGCAGCTTGTCTTCCTGCTCGAGGAGGAGTCGATGCGGGTGGTCCTGGAGCACCTGCTTCCGAGGGTGCTGCCGCCGGGCATCGAGTTCCTGGCGGTCCCCCACGAGGGCAAGGCGGATCTCCGCAAGGCGATTCCCAACAAGCTCGCCCACTGGCATCGCGCCCCCGGAGACAGCGTCGGCTTCGTCATCGTCCACGATCGTGACTCCGCCGACTGCCACACTCTCAAGGACGATCTCACGCGCCTCTGCCAGGGCAGGGGCGATTGGCCGGTGCTCATCCGGATCCCGTGCCCCGAACTGGAGAGCTGGTACCTGGGCGACCTGAAGGCGGTCGAGGACGGACTGGGCGTGGCGGGTCTCCGGCACCTGCAGGACAAGCGCAGGTACCGTGTCCCGGATTCGGTCGCCAACCCGAAGCAGGAGCTGAACCGGCTCGTCGGCGAGCAGGGGCAGATCAGGCGTGCCAGCGCTATCGCGCCGCGCATGGACATCGAGGCGAATCGCTCTCGCAGCTTCCGTGTGTTCGTCTCGGGCGTCAGGCGCCTTGCCTCCGAGTTGGCATAGCTCCTAGCTGTACGTGAACTCCGCGCTCGCCCTACAGGCCGACTCGGCCGTGACGCGCACCCAGTGCGCGCGGTAGCCACGCGGGAAGACGTGCTCGAGCGGCTCGCCCGAGGGCACGTCGAACGCGGCGTACGTGTGCCAGCCGGCGTGGTCGAAGTCCACCTCGACGAGGAACCGCACAGCCGTGTCGCGGTCGTGCCGCAGGATGAGGCGTTTCGCGTCGTAGCCGGTCATCAGGTACGGGTCGGAGGGCACGCCCGGCTCGACCGGTGTCGCGCGCCACGGCCCCCCCGTCCCCACGGGCTTCCCGAGGCGCCACAGGTCGTCGACGTTGCCGAACCACAGCGCGACGCGGCCGTCCGTGCTCACGAACGTGTGGCCATCGGCCCGGGCTCCCCGCCGCGCCCCCGCGAGCACGAGCATCCCGCGCCAACTGCAGAAGTCCGCGATCCGACGGCCGTGGGTGCAGATCGGCCGGATCCGCCGGAGCCCGCCGGCGTCGGGGCGGGGCAGCTCGTAGAAGGTGCCGTGGGCGTGGAGCAGACTCCGCTCCGTGACCACCTCACGCTCGGACCGGGGCCACGCGCCGTCGAAGGGACGGTCGTAGACCTCGTCGCTCCGCGGCAGCCGGAGCCGGTCGCCCTCCGGCAGGGCGATGACGACCGATGCCGCATCGAGCGAGAAGACGGACTCCGCCGGCTCCGCGATGCGCGCGATAAGGCCGCGGGCATGGGCGTCTTCCGTGGGCTCGATGCGGAGGGTCTCATCGACCCGGTACAGGCCCTGGCCCGCGCGGTACCACAGGTAGCGGTCGGGGCCATCGCTCGGGAGCAGCACGCCGCCCGGGGCCGAGCTGTCGTCGGCCACCGCGAGGCCCTCGAATGAGAGGGGGACGGGCCGCGAGCCACGCGGCGGCCGCACGGGCCAGGGGTTCGCGAGGTGCAGGTATGCGCTCACGCCGCGTGCCGGACCCTCCGGCACGAGCCGGAGCCACTCGCCCCTGAGATCCTCGGGCAGCACGGCCGCCCGGTACCCGTCCGCCTCGAGGCGCCGGCGCTCCCAGAGCCGCCAGTGGCCCGTGCCGCTCTCGTCGATCTCGACCCGCGCCGTGAGCGGTGTGGGACCACGATGCGCGAGATGCAGCACCCGTTCGCGGAAGCCGGCGATCAGGAAGGGATCGGAGGCCTGGCCCTCGGCGAGGTCTTCGCCGCGCCACAGGCCGCCCCATCCCTCGGGCGCGCCGAAGCCCCGGAGGTCCTCGAGCGTGCCGTACCACAGGTTCGAGTCCGGCTGGGCGGCGAACGGGTTGTCGAAGCGCGAGGCGTCGTTCGCGGCCATCACGAGCCGACCGTCCCAGGCGCAGTAGTCGACGGGCATCTTCTGGTAGGAGGCGAGCGGCCGGATGCCCGCTGCCTCGCCCGGCCGGAAGCCGCGCGGGAACTCCCAGAACAGACCGTGCATGTGGGCGAGCAGCTTGTCGGCGCCCACGTCGCGGATCCGCGGCCACTCGGTGTACCAGCCGTGGAGCGCGTCGTGCGTGTAGCTCCCCTTCGGGAGGCGATACTGGGTCCACACCCCATCGGCGAGCACGCGCAGGAGCACGGAGCGGTCGTCCCAGCCGAGGGTCCACACGGGGTCGGCCGGGTCGAGCCCGCCGAGCATCCCGTCGGGCCCGGAGACCTCGGTGAAGGGCGTCCGCGCGAGCAGCGTCCAGGTCGCGCCGTCCCACTCCGCCAGCGCGCCGCTGCCCTGCCCTGCCTGCCAGCCTCGGTCGCCGTTGTTCGTCACGACCACGCGTCCGCCGCCCGTGCGACCGCCCTTCGCGTGGGTGCCCGGGACCGGCCACTCGCCAATGCCGTAGAGCCGCTTCACCACGAGGGTGTGGACATCGACCTCGTACAGCTCGCCCTCCATGCCGAGGAAGTAGACGAGGCGTTCGGGTTCCGCGAGATGGCGCATGACCGCCGTGAGCCGCCCGGGCATCTCGGCGGGCGGGATCACCCGGACGGACCCGTCGCGCGCGATGACGTACGGCCCCAGGATGAGCTGGCTGGACTCCGGGTGGACCATCCGGCAGGCATGTGTCCCGCCAACCGAGAGCGTGTGGGTGTGACGAGTGAGGTCGCCGTCGAGCCAGTAGAGCTTGTCATCGCTGCCATTCGGCTTGTGCGGAGGGTAGGTGAGGAACCACAGGCGCCCGCCCCAGGGAACCACGGCGCCGATGCCGCACTCCTCCGAGCCGTTGGTCACGGCGAGGTGGGGGTAGACGCCACTGACCTGGACGTGTCCCGTGGGCATGGGTGATCCTCTCGCGACGTGCGCGGCCGCGAGACTGCCACAGGCGACGGCGCCAAGGAACCCGCGTCGATGCATGGGACTCGGTTCGGCCCGCCGGCGGACGGGTCCTCTCGCCGGTGGCGGCGGGCTACCCCTCCCCGTGCAGTCTCTCGAAGACCCCTCTGAGGCTCAGGAGGCCGCACGAGGCAAGCTTGGGGCGTGCCCCCTCCGGTGGCTCGTGCAGCCGCGCGATCTCGGCCTCCAGGCGTGACACCGCGTCCTCCGTGAACTCGGGGAGCGCGCCCAGGGCCTCTCGGTCGAGGCAGGAGGTCTCACGCATCAGCGCCACGATCTCCGAGGGGCTAGGCTTGGCCTCGCTCGCGGCGACGATGTACGCGGCGACGGCGGCCGCGACCTCGGCGGAAGGACAGGTCCCGCCCGCCCCGCTCGCGTAGTACGAGGGCGCGACGAAGCTGATTGTCTCGGTGTCCTCGGGCCGGGCCAGCGGCGTCAGAAGCACCCCCGGCTCCTGCCGGGCGGCGGGGATCACGGTCACGAAGTGGGAGACGCCGTCCCCCCAGGGCTTGGCGGCATAGTCCTGGAGGCAGGTGCTCGTCGGGGTCTCGCCGACCTGGACATAGGGGGAGATGAACAGCGCATCCGGCGAGGCCGCAATCGCCTCGCCCATGGGGGCGACGTTGCCCCAGAAGGACTGGTAGAGCGCTACGATGTCCGCCTCGTGCCCGGCGCGCGAGAAGGCTTCCGCGACGCTCTCGGTCGCCTCCCCGGGCTGGTAGACGAGGATGTGGAGGGTGATGCCCAGACGGGTCGTGAGGTCCAGGATGACCCGTGCCGCCTGCGTGTCGTGCGTGTCCGCGCCCGGATCGCTCGGCTGCCCCTCCGGCCACATGCGGTACTCCAGCGTGTTGCCGTCCACCAACAGGGGCTCGAGCAGGGCCTTGCTGACGCCGCCCTGCCCCACGATGGCGAGGGTCACCGTCCGCGCCCCGGCACGGCCGGCCATCGCGGCCAGCAGGGCCTCGTCGGAGACGCCGAGCGCGCGGAGTTCCCACTCCGCCCCCGTGGGCGGGGGATCGACCTGGCGGGCCGCGGCCCACACGGCCGGCTCGATCGCCCGCGTCGTCCCGCCGCCCGGCTGGCCCCACGCCGCGAGGCACACGACGAGGGCCGGGAGAGCGACCAGGGCGCCCAGGCCCGCGCGCACTCCCCATCCCAACCACGCACGTACGGGGCGCATGACCCCACTCCCCTCCGCTCCGCTCGCTTGCCCCCGCGTCGTCTACCGCGCCTCGCTCGCCGCGGTGACGGCGATCAGCACCGGCACGCCCCGACGGTCGGGCCCGTAGGCGAGGTCGATCGAGCGGATCGCGACCTCGGGCCGAGGGTTGTTCCACTGCATCGAGTAGACGACGGCCGAGTACTCCGTCCCCTCGTACGGCTTGGTCCAGGCGATCTGCGCCCCCGGCAGCGCCGCCGGCTGCTGCTGGCGGAAGTCGTCGGTGTTCACCTCGGGGATCAGCGGGATCTCGGCCGTCTGGCCGTCCTCGTAGGTGACCACGTACCGGGCCATCACGAACTGCTTGCCGTCGCGGATCTCATCGCCGTTGCGCCGTTGGTCGATCCGCGCGGTCTGGAGGAAGAAGAGCGCGTCGGCCGTCCGGCCAACCGGGATCCCGCCGACCTGTTCGGCCAGGTCGCCCGGTACGCCCGGGCCCCCGAGCATCACGACGGTCGGCACCGGCGAGGTGGGGAAGTCCCAGACGTTGTAGGGGACGCCCGCGAGCGTGTGGAGGCCGGTGGGGATGTCCTTCAGCGTGAAGGCCGGGTCGCCGAACCAGCCGCGCTCGGTGCGGTACTGGTTGGCCTGCTTCGAGAGATCGATCTGCGCGTACTCGAGCGCCGCGCCGGCGATGACCGTCCTGCCGCCCGCGAACGGGGCCTTCAGGTTCCGCAGGATGGTCGCGAGGATCGTCTGTTTCTTGACCGCGTTCTCGGGCACTTCCTCCTGCTCCTTGAGCAGCAGGTTGCACAGCACCACGCCGCCCCTGCCCTGTGGGTAGCTCACGAGGCCGCCAACGTTCAGCATCGGCCGGACCCTCTCGAGGAACTCCGTCGAGCGGCGGGCCTTGAGCCGGATGTTGTCGAGTCCGGTCACCTGCGCGGTCCCGGGGAGCTTCGTCCACTCGGCGAGCCGCAGGACGAGGTTGGTCCCCCGGAGCGGCGGGTCGATCGGGAGGACCTGCGGCTGGTTCGTCGGTTCCGTCGTGAAGCTGCGCGTCTCGCCGCTCTCGGCGACCAGCTCGACCTTCGTGACGGGGTAGTAGAAGGTGTTGCCGATCCACTCCATCTCCGTGAGTTCCTCCTCGCGCGGGAGGCCGAGGGAGAAGTCGAGCGGCGGGCTGTCGGGTGCGGGGAGGTTCACGATGTACTTCCACGCGTCATCGGAGACGAAGCCGTTGGTCATCATCTTCACGAAGTCGTCCTGGAATGTCGCGAAGGCCGCCACCTCGTCGTAGTCGACCACGTAGCTGAAGACATCGGAGGCCGCGAAGTTGCCGGCGCGCCAGGGGAAGATCTGCTCGCTCGAGTAGAGCACGACGTCGGAGAGCGTCAGCCCCGCGGAGAGCGGGTTGCGCACCGCGGGGAAGGTGATCCGCTCGCGGCCGAAGGTCCGGATGATGTGCTCCACGCCCACGATCCGGTTGTAGTCGGCGAGGCCCTCGGGCGTCAGGCCGCACAGCACGAGCCAGCCGCCATCGGCCGTGAATGCGGCCACGCGCGGCAGTTCGGCCGCGAGCGCGCTCAGGTTCTCGGGCGCGGCATCGATGATCGCGACGCCGCCCCGCGCCCCGGCGAGGGCGGAGAGAGGGTCGTCGACCTTCTCATGCCGCAGGCCGATCGCGTCGAGCGTCCGGGCGAGTTGGGCGTTGGCGCCGGTGAAGGCGCAGACCTGTCGGAACTCCTGCCGGTAGCCGGCCGCGTAGTCGAGCAGGTTCGCGAGGAGCTGGCGGGCGACGGCGCTCTCGGCCTGCTTGCCCGCCACGGGGAGCTGGCAGAGGAGCATCAGGCCGCTCGCGACCGGCACCTCGACGAGGGCGGAGTTGGTGAGGCTCTCGTTGCACTGGATCAGCGACCGCGCCCCCCGGGCCGGCTTCCGGTAGGCGTTGCGGTAGACGATCTCGTCGCCCGACCAGACGAAGAGGTCCTTCTGGCTCAGCCCGCGCAGTGCCGGGTGGCCGAGATCCTCGGCGAAGGCGATCCGACCCTCGTTCCGTTCCGACTCCATCTCGCAGGGCAGCGCCTGGAAGCGCAGCGGGCTCGCCTGCTCGAGCACGACGACGACGTGGCCCTCGGAGGCCCAGGCCGCCAGCGCACTCGAGGTGCTCGTCACGGCGTCGAGGGCGTCCCTCCCGACGAGGAGCACCTTCGGCTCGTTGGGCAGCGCCTCGAGCGACGCGACCGGGGTCGGCTGCAGGCCGAGGCCGGCGACGGCCTCCGTGAGCGAGCCGGTCGGATCGTAGAGCGCGAGGCCGGCCGCCGCGAGCGCCGCCGTGTCCGGCCGCGCCGAGGCGGGGGCGAGGACCGAGACCGCCTTCGTGTCGCGGAAGACCTCGGCGCCGCCCACCGTGAGCGTCAGCAGCAGCTCGCCCTCCGCCCGCTCGGTCACCTCGGGCATCGCGAGCGCGATGTCGAACTTCCGGTTCTCGCCGGGCGGGATCGTCAGGTCCCGCGTCCCGGCGTCGACCTCACGGCCCGCGACCGTGAGGGTCCACCTGAGCGTGATCGGGTCCGGGTAGCGAGTGTCGTTGAAGACCCCAAGAGTGCGAGTGACCTGCTCGCCCGAGCCGAACGACCAGTCCCACTGCCGGCAGAAGACGGCGCGCGGCGCGAAGGAGACGTACTGGCCGACACCCGTGTGCTGGCCCTGCCAGAAGTGCCACGCGCCGACCCCGGCCCAGCGGTAGCCCTCGGTGAGCATTCGCACGACGATCCCCACGGCGCGGCGCTGGTTCTGCTGGCCGACGAAGACCTCCTCGCCCCCGAAGTAGGCGTACTTGGGGTTGTGGCCCTCCGCGAACAGCTCCTCGCCAATGAACCGCGGCCGCTGCTGGTCCCAGATCCAGCGGCCGCCCGTCTCGTTGGGCTCGTAGGCGAGCGTCGGGTACGCCCAGAACGGGCCCGTGGTGTAGTGGTCGCCGTGGACGGGCAGCGCGTTGGACTTCGTCGCGCCGCCTCCGTCGGTCATCACGGGCCGCGTCGGATCGGCGGCCATCACGGCCTGCGCGACCTTGATGATCTCCGGCTCCCAGCGGTCGCTCCAGCCGGTGTTGTGGCAGGTGATGTAGTTCCACTCGTTTTCGATCGACCAGATCATCACGGAGGGGTGGTTGCGCTCGCCCTTCACCTGCGCCACGACCTGGTCCTGCCAGTTGCGCGCGAGGTCGATCTTGAGGTCGGTACCGGTCTGCGCGCGGATCGCCTCATCCGGCTCGTTCATGAAGGAGCCGATCGCCTGGCCGTCGAGCATCCCGCTCCGCCGGACCGGCACGCCCGCGCGGTCCATGAACTCGAGCGTCTCGTCCGGGACCATCCCCATCCAGCTCGTGCCCCAGAACCGCATCATCGTCTGGTTGCTCTGCCGGTAGAAGGCAAGCCACGAGTCCTTGTCGCTCGCCACGTGGCAATCGGCCCAGCCCCGCCAGGGGATCCCGTTCAGGAGGAAGTCCTTGCCGCGGATCGACCACTCGCGGAAGCCGAACGTCGTCTCGGAGGCATCGACCGCGGTCCCCCCGACGGTGAGAGCGACCCGGAGGCGGTAGAGGCTCGGGTCGTCGGGCCACCACAGCTTCGGATCGTCCCACGGCGCCGTGAGCTGGAGCGTCTCGCTCGCGCCCGCCGCCAGCTCGAACGGCTGCGCCGGGAAGCGCCGCGCGACCTCCCCCGTCGCGTCGTCGACGGCCTCCCACGCCAGTTCGCCCCGCGCGTCCGCGCCGGCCGGATTCGCGAGCGTCACCTCGGCCTCGATCGCCTTGCGGGCGACCGAGGGCTTCACGAAGACGTCGGCGGCGTAGACGGGGCCGGCGGCCACGAGTTCGGGCGTCACGAGGATGCCGGACTCGGGGTGGTTCCAGATCGGGTAGGCGAGCTGCTGCCAGCCCTGCGAGAAGAAGCTCGGCGGCAGGTTGAAGACGCCGCGCAGCTTCATCGGGTCCTTCGGGTTCTCGGTGTAGCCGTACCAGGCATCCCGGATCCCGACCCACACCTCGTTCACGCCCGGCTTCATCGCCCTGGAGCAGTCGATCTGCACCCGCGCGAAGGGGTTCTTGTCGAAGCCGCAGAGCTGGCCGTTCACCCAGACCGTCGTGTTCAGGTTGTTCTGGGGGAAGACGAGGAAGAACGAGCTGCCCGCTGTCGACTGCGGCGCCTCGACGCGCGTGCGGTACCACACGCGGTGCGCGAAGAGCAGGTCGGGCCGGAGGGTGTTCTTGTCGCCTGGGACCTGGATGGCCGACCAGAACGGGTCGGCAGGCAGCGCCGGGATGGGCTCGGCGACGGGGCCCGGGAGCTGCTCGTCGTCGCGGCAGATCTCCCAGAGGCCGTCGAGGCGCACGCTCGAGCGCCCGCCGGCGGGACGGTCCGGCAGCGCGTAGGTCTTCGCGGCGGCCTCGCGGTCGAGATCGGTCCGGTAGTCCTCGCCCGGCTTCCACTTCCCGTTCGGCCGGAATGGCTCGGTCGTGAGGCAAATCGCGTCCGAAGCGTAGAGGATCCGCGCGGTCTTGCCGTCCCGGTCCTTCGCGCGCGGCAGACGGATCTCGAGCGTGTGCGGGCCCTGGGTGAGCTGCTGCGCCCCAAGCTGGAACCAGGCGACCTCGCACCAGAAGTCCAGTTCCATCACGTCGCGGGTGAGCTGGTCGGGCGTCACCGTGGCCCACGGACCCTCGTCGATCCGCCACTCGAACGCCGAGCGGGCGAACTCGAAGCCGATCCGGTTCCACACCTCGTACCGACCGGCGCGCGGCGCGGCGAAGGGGTAGCGAAGCAGCGCGCCGTCAGCGGGGATCTGGCCCTCGACCTGCTCGGCCTCGACCGAGGCCTGGAGCCACTTGCCCTCAGAGAGGAACTCGGCGTGCGTGGCGCCGGCGATGTTGGGCGTGATGCCCTCGGCGGCGGCGGCCTCCCCCTCGAGCCAGACGTACTCGGCGAGAGCGCAGGGGGC
>CAZRDB010000094.1:0-18584 GCA_964598695.1 uncultured Armatimonadia bacterium | reverse complement strand
GGAGAGGACACGCCCTGGAGCCGTCGGGCGACCTACAACCCGATGGACATCCTGCGCCTCTTCCCAGAGCGCGAGTGGTGGCAGTGCGACGTCTGCGGGAGCGAGAAGCCGCTCGAGGACTAGCCCGGGCTCCACCGCGCCCGGTGCGCGCGGCGCAGTCCTACCTCAGCGGACCCCACCAGGTGGCTCTTCTGACTGGACGCGGGGAGGGTCGAGCCCCAGCGTTGCGAATGTCGCAGCGCTGTTGTGACTTGCCGACCCACGAGGAAAGCGGGGCACTGCCCAAGATGACCACGGTACCGGAAGCAGCGGAGAGAGACGCCAGGGCGCTCGTAGCTGTGCTCGGCGACTGCCGCTGGGCCGCAGCTGTTCTCGCGCACGCACTCCTCAAGATCATCGAGGGCGCAGATGACGACACCGTTGCCAGGGTGATCTACGGACACGGTGTGACGTCGTTGTCTGGGAGCCGCGACTTGGTTCAGCGCCTGAAGGGAGGGGAGTTCCGTGAGCTACTCTCTCCTCGAGACAAGACGGGCACGGCCGAGAACCCCATCACGAAGATGTTCCCGGCAGCAGTCACCGAGGAGCGCTTCCTAGACAAGCTTGAGGCACTCCGCAAGGCTCGGCCAACCATCATCCTCGAGAACCAGGTGTCCGAAGGTGGCCTTGCTGACTTCGTTCTGCACGAAGACGATCTGCGTCTCCCGATCAACGTCAAGAACGCCGGAACGCCGTTCCGCAACTCACAGAGCCTCGTTGGGCTGGAGCCCCACGACTGCATCCCGATTCCGGCCTACAAGGCAAATGACGCCGTTCAGCGGGAACCAAACCTGCTCTATGCTGTGTCACTAGATTGGGATCTACCAGCGGAGCTGGAGAGGCTTCTGCCCACCCTATGGAGTGGCGAGGAGGCCGTTGTCTGGGAGCTGCTCAACCGCTTCAAGGGGAGGCTCATCAGGAACGGTGAGGACACGTTCATCTACCAGATGGTGACCAAGTACTGGGATAGTATTGGACCTGCTGTGCAAGACGCCCCGTTCAGAGTGATCTCTGCTCGGAAGTCGATCAAAGTGCTGCAGGACAACCCTCGGCGAACCCCCGGTATCGGACAGAAGGCGTGGGGCACGGGAGCTAGTGCGGAAGTGAACGTCCATGTTTCGATCCAGCAGGACATGACGTCGTGGGAGACCATAGAGAGCCGCATCGCCACGGAAGGGCTGAGCGGCGTCATCCGGGCAGTCAACAGGAAGCGTCAGGTATGGGCGTACGATCCCGAGATCTGAAGCTCGCAGCGAAGCGGCCTTTGCGCGCGATCAGCCTCTTCACCGGAGCAGGTGGCCTCGACTACGGCCTTGAGAAGGCCGGCTTCGAGACTGCCGTGGCGGTCGAGATGGACGCCGACTGCTGCCAGACGCTGCGCGCGAGCAGACCGTGGCCCGTGATCGAGGATCGCATCGAGAACGTGACCTCTGGAGCCCTGCTGTCAACAGGATGGGGCGGGAAGGGTGACGTCGATCTCCTGCACGGAGGCCCTCCGTGCCAACCGTTCTCGAAGTCGAGCTACTGGGTGAACGGAGACGCTCGTCGGCTCTCTGACCCCAGAGCTCAGACGCTGTGGGAGTACATGAGGTGCGTGCGCGACCTCTGCCCCGCGGTGTTCCTTCTGGAGAACGTCCACGGGATCAGTTACTCCGGAAAGGAAGAGGGCTTCCGCCTCCTGCTGGACCTCACAAAGGCGATCAACACGGAGACAGGTACGTCCTACCGGCTGTCGTGGCAGGTGCTTAACACGGCCGACTACGGGGTGCCTCAAGCACGCACCCGCTTCTTCTTGGTGGGGGATCGCGAAGGGCGGAGCTTCAGCTTCCCGTCGCCTACCCATACCGAAGCCACCACCGGCGAGGTAGACCAACCAACGCTGCTGACGTTACCCCCGCACGTCACCGCGTGGGACGCGATCGGGGACCTCGACGACACCCCGCTGTCCTCAAGCCTCGAGGTAGGTGGCTGGTGGGGGGACCTTCTGCCGTCCATCCCAGAGGGAGAGAACTACCTGTGGCACACCAACCGCAAGGGCGGCCTGCCTCTGTTCGGCTGGCGCACGCGGTACTGGAGCTTCCTTCTGAAGCTCGCCAAGAACAGACCATCCTGGACTATCCAGGCACAACCAGGTTCGGCAATCGGTCCCTTCCACTGGCGCAACAGGCGTCTCAGTGTGCGCGAGATGGCTCGCATTCAGACGTTCCCCGACGACATCCACGTGGTCGGTGGTAGGACGTCAGCCCAGCGCCAGCTGGGCAACGCTGTCCCAAGTCTCATGGCAGAGATCCTCGGACGCGCGTTGGCTGACCAGCTCTTCGGACGCCCACCAGCGTATGCACTGCAGCTCGCCGTTCCAGACCGACACCCAGTGCCTCCGCCCGAGCCGCTTGCGGAGGTGCCGTCGAGGTACCTCCACATGGTGGGCGAGCACCCAGACCACCCCGGAACTGGAGCGGGGGCGCGCGCGGTCGCCCGCGCCCCACGCTAGGGACCCCGTCTGCCGTCGCTGCACCGCCGTCTGGAGTGCCAACTGGGCCGGAGCCAAGCGGTCGGCACAGGGCGCCGCTGGCAGTCCTCTCACGTGCATCGCGCTGTCATGCGTCGGCGAGCGATCAGGCCGTGACCCGACCCGAACGCACGTTGACCTGCCCACCGGCCGAGCGTAGAGTCGGGTCGACGCAGGGCCCGGCGACGATCGCCAAGGCCACCCGCGCCACCTCACGGGCGCTCGGCCTGCGGTCGCACCACGGGGTCTGCCGATGGGCTTGGGGGTGCTCGGTGCTGCGGGAGCTGGGCCACGCGCTGCTCGACCTGGCCTACCCGGGCCGGTGTGGCGGGTGTGACCGCGTGGCAACGGGAGGCTTGTGCGCAGAGTGCCGAGCGCGCCTGGCGCGCGTGGGGCGGCTGGGCTGCCTGCTCTGCGGGGAGCCGGCGCGGCCCGGCGGTCGTGCGGCCTCGGCCTGTCCACGGTGCCAGGCGGGGAGGGCGTTCGACCTCGCGCGTGCCCCCTACCTGTACGAGGATCCCCTCCGCCACGCGCTGCATGGACTCAAGTTCTCGCGCCGCGCCGGGCTTGCGGGGCCGCTGGCCGATCTCCTGGCCGAGGCCGTCGCGGAGGCGCTGGGCGGCACGGGGGGCGGAGGGCTCAGCGACATCCCCTTCCGTGAGGTGGACGTCGTATGCCCCGTTCCGCTCCACCCGCTCCGGGAACGCCACCGCGGCTTCAACCAGTCGGAGGCGCTGGCGCGGCGGGTTGCGGAGACGCTCGGTACGCCGTGCGAGCCACGGCTGCTGGTGCGGATCCGCGAGACGCGGCCGCAGTTCGGGCTCCACCCGGCCGAGCGCGAGGAGAACGTCGCGCGGGCCTTCGGCCGGCTGCCGGTCGATGAGGGGCTCTCGGGCAAGCGGGTGCTCGTGGTCGACGATATCGTCACCACCGGGGCCACGGTCGCGGCGTGTGCGCGGGCCCTACGTGCGGCGGGCGCGGAGCGGGTATGGGCGCTCGGGTTGGCGCGGGCCGCTCCGGACGACTGCGGGCGGGCGTAACGTTCCGGCGTCCGGCGCGTCTCTGGGCAGTGGGGAAGCACGCCCGCGGGCACGAGGTCCGAGGCGACAGGGCGCAGAACAAGCGGCTACGCACCGTACGAGACCAGGAAAGGCGTGGATGATGGAAGGCTTCCTGCTCGTTCTGGGTCTGATCTGCGCGGCGATCGTGGGCGGCGTGGGGTACCTGCTGTTCTCGGCCGCCCGCACGATGGGCCGCGGCCCCTGGCAGGAGGAGGCCGAGGCCGTCATCGCACGCACCCAGGCCGCCTTCACCGACCTCCGACGGACTATCGCCGAGAGCGATCGGAGTCTCCAGCGCTCGCTCAGCTCGGCCGTGCGCGAGGCCGAGCGGCTCCTCAAGCGGCAGGAGGAGCTGAAGCGGATGGGCCTGACGGTGACGCGGGGGCTCCAGAACAAGGCGTTCCTCCGGGCCCAGCGCGAGGTCCAGCGCCTGCGCGCGCTCGAGCAGCGGGCGAACGACCCACGCCTGCGGGCCGAGTACACGAAGTCCCGCGAGCTGCTCGAGCGGCAGATCGCGCACTACGGCGCCCTCCGCGACAAGCTGCTGCAGATTCTCGAGAACATGCGCGAGATCCAGGGTGTTGTGGAGGCGATGCAGCCGCGGGTCATCCGCCTCGCGCTGCACGACGCGACCGTCCAGGCGCCCAGTACCGTCATGGACGGCGTGAAGCCCTCGGTCCTCGAGGAGCTGGATATCTACATCGACGAGCTGGAGAAGATGGACGCGATGTCGGAGCTGCTCGACATCAACGCGATCGAGCGGGACATCGAGGCCGAGACGCAGCGACGGCTCCAGACGGGCGAGCTGAGCGTCGACCCCGCGCTGCTCGGCGGCCACGAGCTGAAGCAGAAGTAGGCGGTGTCCCGAACGCGAGGTTCCCGGCAAATACGCCGGTGCTGGATTCTGTGACGAGAGGAGGGAACTCTCCCATGAAGCTTTTCACCCGGATCATGGTCTGCGCGCTCGCGCTCGGCATCCTGACCGCCTCTCTCGCCGGCTGCAAGAAGGCCGAAGAGAAGGATGGCAAGACCGCCACCACCGAGCCCGCCAAGAAGTAGCTGGCTCTCGCGGAAGCCCCGGGGGCGGGGAGCAGTGGCCACCAGTGGCATGGCATGCGCCGGTGGGCCACTCTCTCCGCGCCCAGGGCCTCCCACCTATGGGATACCCCCCCGGGCGGCCGAGCGATCCAGCCCCTCCTCAGGGCCTGGGCAGAAACTGGATCCCGTCCGCGACGACGTAGCCGTCGGTCGCCTCGTTCCCCACACGCACCCGGACGCCCCTGCCCGCGGGCAGTGTGTAGACCCCGACCGTGACGAACCCTTCCGCCCCCGCGTGGCGCTGGTCGACGAGGACCCGAACCGGCGCGGCGCCCTCCACCTCCACGGTGACCGGGACGTTGGTCGCGCGGTTCTCGTGGGGCGGGAAGATCAGCACGATCTCGTAGCGGCCGGCCGTGGGGATCTCCGGCGCGTAGACGATCGACACCTCGCCCTTGTGGGCATTGTCATCGTGGAGGTAGCCCGTGCCGACGCGGCGGTCCCAGCCGCGGGCGGAGGCGAGCCACTCGCCCCGCTTCTCCCCCTGCGTATCGTCGAGGACGATCCCCGGCAGGCTCGAAGGCGCGATCGGCGCCACCCCCTCGGTCGGCCACTCGAGGGCCTGGCCGTCGGCGCGGAGCCGCTCCTGGAGAGCGGCGATCTCGACATCGTGGAGCGCGCGCCCCTGCTCGAGCGCGAGGCAGGCTGCCGTCGCGGCCGACTGGCCGAGGACGAAGAAGACGGGCTCCATCCGGATCGAGCCGAAGGCGATGTGGGAGGCGCTCAGGCAGACCGGGACGAGCAGGTTGTGGCAGGCGCCCGCGGGCGGGAGGATCGCGCGGTAGGGGATCGCGTACGGCTGGGGCACGGCGACCTGCACGTCACCCTCGTTGCGCACGCGGCCGCCCTCGACGTAGCGGCGGACGTTGTGGGAGTCCATGTTGTACGACGCGAGGCCGATCGAGTCGGTGACGGTCACCCGGCCGGCGCAGTTGGCCTCGGTGACCACGTAGTCGGAGACCATGCGTCGAGCCTCGCGGATGTAGAGCTGGTGGGGCCACCCGCCGCTGTCCACGAACTCGTCGCGCGCGAGGCCGTACCGGGCGACATCCTCCCGTACGAACCGGGGGACGCGCGGGTCGTTGGCGAGGAACCACAGGAGGCCCTTCTGGTAGCTCTCGTGCGCGAGCGCGATCTGACGCCGGAGGGCGGGGTCGGCGGTGGGGTAGTCGTAGTTGGCGCCAATGTAGTCGCTCGAGACGGCGCCGTTGTTGTTGGTGTCGCTCTTCCCATTCGGGACGGGCTGTGAGTTGCCGAAGACATCCCAGACCCCGGCCTGCAGGTAGCGCAGCAGCAGCTCGTAGCGGGCGGGGTCGTAGTCGTGCGGCTTGGGGAAGGGGATCCGATTGCCGGGGACGGTCGTGAGACAGAGCCGGTAGTTGTAGGCCTGGACACGGGAGTCGCCCTCGCCGGGCGTGCCGATCGGCGCGTCCGAGATCCCCGGCAGCAGGCCGCTCATGGGGTCGCCCGGCTCGATGTAGGGATCGACCGGCTTGCGGAAGTTGTGGCCGGGCCGGTTGGGCTGGTTGCCGTTGAGCGTCTCGCCGTACTGCGCGTTCGACTCGCGGCCGACGGTGAAGGGGACACGGGCCGCGGCCAGGAGATCGCCCTCGTAGCTCGCGTCGATGTAGACGTCGGCCCGAAAGCGCGCCCCGTTGGCACAGCGCAGCTCCACCACCCGGCCCGCCGTGAGCGGCGCCGCCTCGAGCCGGCAGCCGAGGTAGACCGGCACGCCGGCCTCCGCGAGCATCGCCTCGAGCACCAACTCGGCCACGTGCGGCTCGAAGTGGGTTCCTCCGGCACAGGCGGTGGCCTGGCGGGAGCGCTCGCCGTACGCCTCGGCGTAGTGCCGGGCGATCCGGCGGTAGAAGGCGTCGGCGATGCCCCCGATCGCCCCGCGCCGCCCGACATCGGTCGCCCCGAGTCCTCCGGCCGTGAGGCCGCCGATGTGCTCTCCGGGCTCGAGGAGGGCGACGGAGCGGCCCATCCGGACCGTCTGGATCGCGGCGGCGATCCCGGCCGGGGTGGCGCCGTAGACGCACAGATCGACCTGGGCGACGGTGGGCGGCGGGGTTCGGTAGAGGTGAAGGGTCTCCAGCTCGGCTGGGGAGCCCGAGCGACAGGCGAGATCGCCGACGCAGGCGAACAGGGCCAGTGCTAGCATGGCGAGGGGCGCTCCTCCGCCCCGCAGTGTGCCCCGCCAGGGCCGCGCGCGACAACCCCGCCGATCGCGCCCGCATCCTCGAGGCGGCGGCCGACACGGGCCGAGCGCGGCAGGTCGCCTCGCCCGGTTCCGGGAACTCCCCCCCGGCCCTCGCGCCGGAAGGGATGTCGGCCCATGCGGACCGTCGTTCTCGCTGCAGCCCTTGCCCTCACGCTGCCCGGGCTCGCGCTCGCGCAGCCCTTGGCCGTCTACGACGGGGGGCCGCCGGAGGGGTGGAACACCGCCCGCGACGCCGCGCGCATGGCCCGCGAGTACGAGCGCCACACGCTCGCGGACGCGGTCGACCCGACCGAAGGCCCATGCCTCGCCTGGGGGTTCCGGCTCCGCGAGGGCGGTTTCGCCGACATCTTCACCGCGCCTCGGATCCCCCGACGGTTCGACCTCCTGCGGCTGCGCGTGCGCAACCGGGGCGCGGGCCTGAACCTCGCGGTCAAGCTCCGCGACGCGGGCGGCGCCGAGTGGACCGCTCCTCCCGCTCCGCTCGCGGCCGCCGCCGACTGGCAGTGGGTCGAGATCCCCTGGGAGCGGTTCGCGGTGGCGAGCTGGTCTCGCGACGCCGACGGAGGGTTCGACTTCCCGTGTGAGTCGCTCGCCGTGATCGCCTTCGGTGTCGGCCCGGGCGCCGACTACGCGCTCGATGTCGCGCGGATCGAGGCCGTCCTCCCCGTCCCGCCGGTGATCCACGTGCGGGCGTGCGTGATCCCCGCCTCGGCGAAGGCCGGCGAGGCGGTCACCGCGCACCTCGAGCTGGAGCCGGCCGGCCCGTTGCCCGACGACACCGCCGAACTGGCGTTCCTGCTCGCGGGCACGCGGCGCTTCGCCTGCCCCCTCCCGCTCCCCGTGAGGCCGACCGAGCTGCCCGCGGGCCGGCTGCTCACCCTCGATGTGCCGCTCCGGATCCCACGGTTCGCCCGGGGCGGCGAGTACGCCCTCGCGCTGCGTCTCGGCGCCGGCCGGCCGGAGCGCGATGGCGCGGATCTCTCGGAGGGAGTTGCCCACATGCGTGTCGAGCCCCGCCCGATGGGTGATCTCGTGGCCCGTCTGGAGGTCCGCAACGGCGCCCCCACCGTGGTCGTGAACGGCGCTCCCTCGGCCGGGATGACCTACACCGCCTACGGCCCGAGCGAGGAGGTCTTCTCGGAGTTCGCCGCCGCGGGCGTGCGGCTGTTCTCCTTCTCCGCGACGCCGACCGACGCCGGCTACGGCCTCTCGCGCACCGCGTGGACCGGCCCGGAGACCTACGACTTCGGCCAGCTCGACGAGCGGGCGCTGATGGTCCTCAACGCCTGCCCCGACGCCTACTTCTTCCCCCGGATCTACCTTCACGCTCCGCCGTGGTGGAGCGAGCGGCACCCGGACGACCTCGTCATCCAGGAGAACCCGGACGGCACGCGCGAGGTGTTCGAGCACGCCGGCGGCAAGCCCGCTCCCTCCTGGGCCTCGGAAGCCTGGCGCGCCGACACCCTCCGCGGCATCGACAAGCTCATCGAGCACATCGAGAGTTCGCCCTACGCCGACCGCGTCATCGGCTATCACATCGCCTCGGGCACGACCGAGGAGTGGATGATGTGGGGCGGCAACGAGGGCCAGTGGGTGGACTACTCGCCGGCGAACACCGCCAAGTTCCGCGAGTGGCTCGGCGCGCGGTACGCGAGCGATGGGGCGCTGCAGGCGGCGTGGGGCGACCCCGCGGTGACCCGCGCGACGGCGGAGATCCCCACGCGCGCGGCGCGCGAGCGCTGCACCGTCGGCTACCTGCGCGACCCGGTCGTCGAGCGGCCGGCGATCGACTTCTACGCGTACAACTCGTGGCTGGTCTCCGACACGATCCGGGTGTTCGCCCGGGCCGTGAAGGAGCGCACCCGGGGCGAGCGCCTGGTCGGCGTCTTCTACGGCTACCTGCTGCAGCTCATCGCCGAGCAGCGGATGCAGAACGCGGGCCACCTGGCGCTGAACGAGGTGCTCACCTGCCCTGATCTCGACTTCGTGACGAGCCCGACGAGCTACGCCTTCCGCGATGTCGCGACCGGCACGAGCCACTTCATGTCGCTGCTTGGCAGCGTGCGGCTCCACAACAAGCTGTGGTTCGACGAGAATGACATCCGTACCTCGCTGAGCCAGGGCGCCGTCGGCGAGTGGGGGCGGCCGGCCGACATCGACGGCGACATCCTCCAGCAGGACCGCGAGCTGGGCAACGTCATCGCCAACGGGGTCGCCCAGTGGTGGTTCGACGTGGGCGGCAACCGGTACAACGACCCGCGGCTGATGGCGCACATCGGCACGCTGCGGGCGGCGGCCGAGCGCGCGCTCGACTACGACCACACGGCTGTCGACGAGATCGCGGTCGTCGTGGACGGCCAGAGCCTGGCCTACCTTCAGGTCGGGGCTCCGATCACGGCCCCGCTCGTGCTCCAACAGGTCACACAGCTCGCCCGCGTCGGCGCGCCGGTCGCGTACTACACGCTCGAGGATCTCCGCACGTTGCCGGCCCGGCGGATGTACGTCTTCCTCACCGCCTTCGCTCCGACGGCCGAGCAGCGGGCGGCGGTCGACGCGCTCAAGGCCGACGGCCGCGTGCTGGTGTTCGTCGGCCCGCAGGGGGTCTACCGCGACGGCGCGCTGGCGCCCGAGGCGATGGCGGAGTTCTGCGGCATCGGACTCGCGCTCGACCGTGCGGGCGGCGTCCCCCGTTGCGGTTGGCAGGGCGTCAGCTACGGGGTCGACCAACCCTACGCCCCGCTCGCCCGGGCCGACGACGCGGCCGCCGAGGTGCTCGGCGCGCTCGCCGACGGAACGCCGGGGCTGGTCCGACGGAGCCATGCGGGCTGGACGGCCGTCCACTCCGCGGCGCCGACGTTGCCGGCCTCGCTCCTGCGCCAGCTCGCCGAGGAGGCCGGTGTCCACTGCTACGCCCCGGCCGGCTACGTCGTGTGGGCGAGCGGCGGCCTGCTGAGCATCTGGAGCCCGGAGGAGAGCGTCTGCCCGGTGAGCCTCCCGACGCCGGCGACGGTTGTGGACTTGGTGAGCGGCGCGACGCTCGCGCCCGACACCGCGCGGTTCGGCCTGCCGGTGGGACCGGCCGGCACGCGGATTCTGGGCCTCCGGCGGTAGCGCCGGCGTTTCTCGGCCCCGCGGGCTTCGTGGTATGCTCGGGGCTCCCGGGGCGGGACAGCAGCGTTTCGGAGGGCAGCACGATGCGATCGAGCGCGTACCGGCCGACGGGGATCGTCTTCGTCGTCTCGGGGCCGAGCGGCTCCGGGAAGGGGACGGTGCTCGCGCCGATCCGGGGCGCCGATGACCTCGGCCTCACGTACAGCATCTCCTGCACCACGCGCGTCCCGCGCGAGGGCGAGGTCCCCGGCCGGGACTACCACTACATCACCGAGGACGAGTTCCGCGCCATGATCGAGCGCGGCGAGTTCCTCGAGTACACCTACTACGCCGGCCACTACTACGGCACGCCGCGCGGGCCGGTCGATACGGCGCGGCGCCGGGGGCAGGATGTCCTGCTCGAGGTGGAGGTCCGCGGCGCCGGCTACGTCCGCGCCCAGATCCCGGATGCCGTGCTCGTGCTGCTGATCGCGCCCGACCGCGCCGAGCTGCTGCGCCGCCTCGCCGCCCGCAAGACCGAGGGCGCGAAGGACCTCGCGCTCCGGATCGCCGAGTACGAGCACGAGCTGTCGGGCTGGTCGCTCTACGACCACATCATCGTGAATGAGGTGGCCGAGACCGCGACGAAGGATCTCATCGCGATCATCCGCTCGGAGCGCCTCGCCTGCCGCCGTCTCGACGTGCGGGGCTATCTCGAGCGCCACTTCGGGGAAGGCGCGAGCGCGCAATGAGCTGGTTCAGCGGCCGCACCGTCGTGCTCGGGGTCTGTGGCTCCATCGCCGCCTACAAGGCCTGCGAGTTGGTCCGCCTGCTCCAGAAGCGCGGCGCGGCGGTCCGCGTGGTCATGACCCGCTCGGCCACCGAACTCGTCGCCCCCCGCACCTTCTCCTCGCTCACCCGCCATGCGGTGGCCGTTGACCCGTTCACCGACCCCACGCCGCCCGAGATCGAGCACATTACCTGGGCCGAGGCGGCCGACGTGGTCGTGATCGCGCCGGCGACGGCCAACACCCTCGCCAAGCTCGCCACGGGGATCTGCGACGACATGCTCACCACGACGGTCTGCGCCACGCGCGCCCCGGTGGTGGTCGCGCCCGCGATGAACCCGGCCATGTGGGAGCACCCGGCGACCCGGCGCAACATCGAGACCCTCGTTGGCGACGGCTGCGTCGTCGTGGCCCCGGGCGAGGGCGAGGTGGCGTGCGGCCACATCGGCCGCGGCCGTCTCGCCCCGCTCGAGGAGATCCTCGCGGCCGCCGAGCGCGCGCTCGCCCCGAAGCCGCTGGCGGGACGGCGGCTGCTGGTGACGGCCGGCCCCACGCGCGAGGCGATCGACCCCATCCGGTATCTCACCAACCGCTCCAGCGGCCGGATGGGCTTCGCGCTCGCGCACGCGGCGTGGCTCCTCGGCGCGGAGGTCTGCCTCGTCGCGGGCCCGGCCGAGGCCGAGGCGCCGGTCGGACCCGAGATCGTGTGGGTCGAATCGGCCCGCGAGATGCACGAAGCGGTCCTCGCGCGGCTGGCCGGCCACGACGCGTACATCGGCGTCGCGGCGGTGGCCGATTTCACGCCGGCGGCGCCGGCGGGGGCGAAGCTCAAGAAGGCCGGGCGGGAGGGGCTTTCCCTCGAACTGGGCCGGACCGATGATATACTGGCCACGGTCGCCGTTCACGCCGCCCGCCCCCCCTTGGTGGTGGGCTTCGCGGCCGAGACGGAGGACGTGGAGGAGCACGGCCGGGAGAAGCTGACGCGCAAGGGTTGCGACCTGCTCGTGGCCAATCGCGTCGGTCCGGGTGGCGCCATGGGCTCCTCCGAGACCCGGGTGATCCTCCTCGGACGCGACGGCTTCCGGCGCGAGGCGTCGGGGCCGAAGGAAGAGGTAGCACGGGTGCTCCTCGAGGCGATCGCCGAGCGCCTCGGGGGATGTGAAGCGAGCGCCTAGCTCGGCACGAAGGAAGGGAATCGCCCGATGGCGGAGTCCAGAACCCAGTTGCTCACGTCGGAGTCGGTCACGGAGGGCCATCCCGACAAGATGGCCGACCAGATCTCCGACGCGATCCTCGACGCGATCCTGACCTGCGATGCCGAGGGCCGCTCGGCGGTCGAGACCCTGCTGACGACCGGCGTGGCCGTCGTCGCCGGCGAGGTCTCCACACAGTGCTATGTCGACATGACCGACATCGTGCGCCGGACGATCCTCGAGATCGGCTACGACCACACCAACCCGTACTTCGCCGGCAACACCTGTGGCGTGCTCGTCGCGATCCAGGAGCAGTCGAAGGACATCGCCCAGGGCGTCGACACGGGCGGCGCGGGCGACCAGGGCATGATGTTCGGCTTCGCGACCGACGAGACCCCGGAGCTGATGCCCGCCCCGATCGTCTACGCGCACCGGCTCTCGCGGGCCCTCTCGGATCTCCGCTGCAGCGGCGCCGTCGATTGGCTGCGGCCGGATGGCAAGACCCAGGTGACCGTCCGCTATGCCGACGGCAAGCCGGTGGGCATCGAGACGGTGGTGCTCGCCGCGAACCACACGCCCGAGGTGAGCAACGAGACGATCCGCGAAACGCTGGTCGAGAGGGTGCTGCGGCCCAACCTCGAGCCGGAGCTTCTCGGTCCCACGACCCAGTTCCACGTCAACTCGACCGGCCGCTTCGAGATCGGCGGGCCGACGGGCGACACCGGGCTCACGGGCCGCAAGCTGATGGTCGACACCTACGGCGGCCTCGCCCGCCACGGCGGCGGGTGCTTCTCGGGCAAGGACCCGACCAAGGTAGACCGCTCCGGCGCCTACATGATGCGCTACCTCGCGAAGAACGTCGTCGCGGCGGGCCTCGCCTCGAAGTGCGAGATCCAGGTCGCCTACGCGATCGGCCGCGCCGACCCCGTCTCGCTCGCGGTCGACACCTTCGGCACGGCTACGGTCGAGGAGGGCACGATCGAGAAGGCCCTGCTCGAGCTGTTCGATCTGACGCCGCGCGGGATCATCCGGTACCTCGACCTGCTCCGCCCGATCTACCGCCAGACCGCGGTGTTCGGCCACTTCGGCCGCTCCGAGAAGGACTTCACCTGGGAGCGCACCGACAAGGCGGCCGAGATCCGCAAGGCGGTCGGCGGCTAGGCCGGGAGCGACAACCGACGCAAACGACGAGGGCGGGACCGCGCGCGGTCCCGCCCTCAATGTGTGCGCCTCACGCCTCCGCGTCAGTTCTGGAAGGTGAGGACGTCCCCGGGACCGCTCACCGCCCCATCCGTGATCTCGTACTCGGTGCTCGAGAACGGATCGTATGCCCGATGGGTGAGATAGGGCCCTTGGTACCCGGTCGGCGCGGCGCCCGGGTCCTGCAGGAGGTCATCCTGCGAACTCGCCACTTGGTTCGTGTCGCACTGGAAGAGGATGCAGGCATCGTTGATGCCCTGCACGTCCTCCTTCTTGCGGGATTCCTTCGCCCGGTGTCCGGCGTTGCGTACCGCGAAGCCGACGATCAGGGCGAGGACGGCGATGACTAGGATAACGATCATCATCTCGATGAGGGTGAAGCCTCGACGCCGTGTCATCCCCGATGCCTCCTTGTCTGTGGGCTCTCATGCGCGGGAGCGGTCCGTCAGGGGGCTGACCGCGCAGCCATGGGATTCCTGCCACAGCCTCCGCGCGGAATCACCAGCAAAGCGCCGCCCCGGACCGCGAGTGGAGGTCCTTTTTGGAGTTCGTGCGGAGAAGCCGCCCCCGGAGCCCCCGCCGGGCGGGACGGGCCGCTCTCGGCGACCCGCCTCGCTCGGCGTCCTTCACCTGGCGTCGCCCTACACCGCCAGGGCGATCGCCTTGCTCTTCGCGGCCGAGGCGTACGCGGCGTCGAAGACCCGCATCGCCGTCAGGCACTGCTCCGGCTTCACGGCCAGGTCGGCCTTCTTCGTGAGGTGGTCGGCCACGTTCTGGTAGTAGGCCTCCCAGGCTCCGGCCAGCGGCGGCACCTCGACGGTACACTGGAACGAGCCGACGGTCGTCCGCACGCGCACCGGGTCATCGCCGAAGCCCTTCTTGGTGAGCGCGCCCTTCTCGCCCAGCACCCGCCAGCGGTCCTTCTCGACCCACGCGTTGTAGCTGGTCTCGATATCGACCAGCAGGCCCGACTCGTACCGGATCAGCAGCTTGTGGTGGGTCTCGATGTCGACATCCCACGTGTGGGACTGCATGTCGGCGAAGACGAGCACCGGCGCGCACCCGGCGAGCTGGTTGGCCTGGTCGACGAGGTGGGCGCCCCAGTCGAGCGCTCCGCCGCCGCAGTGCTTCCGCACCCCGCGCCAACCGCCCGGCCGGCCCCAGCCCACGACGGCCGACTCGACCTGGAAGACCGGGCCGAGCGTCCCGTCCTCGATGATCTTCCGCACCGTGAGGAAGTCGGCGTCCCACCGGCGGTTCTGGAAGACGCTGAGCATCACGCCGGCCTTGCGCGCCGCCTCGATCATCTTCTCGGCCTCGCGCGCGTTGAGGCACATGACCTTCTCGGTCACGACATGCTTGCCGGCCTTCGTTGCCGCGAGCGTGAGCGGGCAGTGCGTGTCGTGGGGCGTCGCCAGCACGACCAGGTCGACCTCGGGATCGGCGAACACCGCCGCGGTGTCGGCGTAGGTACGGATCCCGGGGTGGTCCTTCTCCGCCGCCTCCCGCCGACCGCGATCGAGGTCACAGACCCCCAGCAGCTCGAGCCCCTTCGTGCGCGGGATCACCTCACCGTGGTACCGGCCCATCCCGTAGCCCACGATCACCGTACGGATCTGCAACCCGTTTCCTCCTCTCGCGCCGGCCCCCTGTTCGCGAGCCGGCGGCCCGCACCTCCGGCGAGAAGGGGGCCGCCCGTGCGGGCCCGACCGACGCTACCGGATCAGCTCGGGGTAGACCGTCGCGATCAGCGCCCGGTCATCCTCGGCGAGCGCGGGCAGAGGGGCACTCGCGGGCGCGAGGCACGGCAGCCCGGCGGTGAGAGCGAAAAGCGAGGGAGGCATGGCGGCTCTCCTGATCGCCACCCCGCCCAACCCCCCTGCCAGTTCGGCCGTACCGCCGAGGGGACCTTGGGGGACGGAGGCGGGGCAGCGAGTACGGGCGGATCAGATGCTGCGGCAGGCCTTGACAGACGTGTGGGGGGGGGGGCTACAGTCCGAGTGTGTGCTGCGCGGGCCGTGGGGGCCGCAGTCGATTCGACGCAGCCCCAGTGGCCAGGCTCTGGACGTCGGCGGGATAGGGGTGTGGCGCATGCGCCGCTCGGGGGTTGTCGGCCTGGTCTCCGCCGCTCTCTTCCTCGCCCTGCTCCCCGTGGCTCGTGGGGCCGAGGACACCGCGGAGGACCCACTCACCGGCCCGTTCCTGTGCGTTCTGCCCTCGGGGTTGCCTCGGGGCGCGCGTCCGGAGGAGTTCGTCCGCTCGAGCCTTGCGAGTGACGCGCCCGGTGAGGCCCTGACAACCGAGAGGCTGGCCTCGGGACTCGTCGTCGCCCGCCCGCTCCCTCCCCCCCTGGATCCCGTCTTGCCCGAGGATCACGGCGTCCTCCACCGGCAGGCGGTACTACCGGGCATCGCCATCCTCCAGGCCATCCCGCCCTCGGCCCTCGGGCCGATGCTGCAGGGGCGCGTCACCGATCTCACCTCGTACAGAGAGCCGCTCGCCCGTGCCGTTCCCGGCGCGGGCGAGCAGCCCGAGCCCGGGACCGTCGGCGCGTGCATCTTGGACTGCGAGCACCTGGTCGGCGTCGTAGCCCTCTGCCCGATCATCGAGTATGACCCATACCCCCCGGAGGTCCGCCGGTCGGCCATGCCCATGCTCCGCGCTTCTCTCCTGGCCCTCCATGCCCAGCACATCGACATCCGGGCCGTCCAGTTCGACGACGAGGGCAGCGTGAGCTGGGAACTCGGCGGAGCGACAGAGGCCGCGCGCACGACGGCAGAGCCCTGGCTGGTGATCACGGGGCAGTGGACCGGAGCGCACGCCCCGGCTCCCGATCTGCACACTGCGCTCAGTGAAGCCGACGCCGCGGCGCCAATCAGCATC
Organism: uncultured Armatimonadia bacterium; assembly: GCA_964598695.1. Taxonomy (GTDB): domain Bacteria; phylum Armatimonadota; class Zipacnadia; order UBA1398; family UBA1398; genus CAZRDB01. The sequence continues at coordinate 2,499 of CAZRDB010000094.1, read as the reverse complement.
GTGCTCGACCGCCTCTCGGGTCAGACCGTTGGGCAGGTGTGGCAGCTCCTCTGGGATGGAGTCGCCGCCGCGGGCGTTGCCCTCGAGCCGGAGCTGGCGGCGCGTCAGCTCTACGCACGGGGCGGCGGCTTCTCGCGCGCCGACGTGCTCGCCGCGCTGCTGGCAGCGATCCACGGCGAGCTGTGCCCGCCCGACGCGGACCGCACATCGTGGGTTCTCCTCGACACCCTGGGACGCACGGGCCAGGGGCAGGCGCTGGAGGCTGCGCGGCTGGAGGCCGATCCAGAGCTGACGCAGCAGGTATCCGAGTTCTTCGCCCCGGCGCTACGAAGGCGCGTCGCAACGACCCTTCCGGCGCACGTGGACCGCTTCGCCAGCGGGTGGTCGGGCCAGTGGGAGCATCTCGAGCCCGACGAGGGCCGGGGCCTGGCCGCGATCCTGCAGCGAAGCTTCGACGGCCTCGCGCGGAGGGGTGTGCCGGTGCCTTGTCCGGGGCCCGGCGCCTGGTTCCGCCTCTCGATGCAGTACCGAGTGCTGATCGTCCCCTGCCGGCCTTGGACGGGAGACCCGAGGGGACCGGCCAACGGGACCGGGAAGCAGCCGCCTGCCTCGTACTTCGACCGATACGGGGCGGACCGCTCTCGGCCGCTCTACGAGGGCACCCCTTTCGTCGTGTGCTTCCAGTAGGAGGCGTCGGGCAGAGGCGGGCGCCAAACGACCTGTGGGATGGAGAGGGGTATGGGATGGCAGGCAACCGGGTCTGGATGGCAGTCGCGATCTCGGCAGTCACCGGCGCGTCCGTGTGGGGTCAGGCTGTGGTGCCCGTCGGCGATGAGGTCGCCTACTGGACGAGCGACCCTGGCCCTGTGGTGGGCGAACCGGTCCTCAACTGGAGCAACGATCCCTCACTGGTCTACGGGTACTGCCCCTACGTCAGCGCCGGAGGCCAGAGCACTGCGGTGTGCGACATCCGCGATGCGGACACGGCACACAGGCACGATGGCACGGTGCTGGCGAGCGAAGGCGATAGCTGCTGGGCTCCCACTGCCGATCTGGTGGGGTCACTCCCGGAAGGGTACACCGGAACCTGCTATGTGTCGTGCGGTCCATGTGGCGGCAATGGCATCCGGCTCTGCTTCGAGTACCACGCACCCGCCGTGCTGCCCCTCGAGACCGATGATGAGCACTGGGTGGATGAGGTGTTGATCACGATCCGCAACAACGTGTCCCCCCTGAGCCGCGAGGACTCCGCGTGCATGCTGCAGTTGTTCTTCGTGTCCGCGAGTGAGGACCCCGGCCCCAACCCGGGCTACCCCGGCCCGCTGTAGGGGGGTAGAGGGGAACACAGCCCAGGACGCCCGTGCCGCATGGTCGCTCAGCCCCTCGCGACCAGCCGTACAGCGGCGTCCTGCACCCGGATCCCGGGCGGCGCGACCTCCGCCTCGCCGAAGACGAAGTACACGGGCTCCGGCCACAGCCAGCGGTGGATGTGGAGCGGCCCTTCGCCCACGTTGCGGAAGCCGACGTCCATCCCGCAGCTCGCCGACCAGGAGCCCGGCGCGCCACCGAGCAGCGGCGCGTGCGCCGGCCCGCCGCCGAGCAGCAGCCGCACGCTCCCGTGCAGCTCGCGCAGGGCCGGGCCGGAGGGCTCGGCGAGGTCCTCGGCCGTCAAGGCCGCGAAGTAGGGGACGGGGCTCTGCGAGGCCGCCGGCGCGAGCGCGACCGTCGCCTCGATCGCCTGGTCCTCGATCCACACATCGCCCTCCTGCGCCCGCGCGCGCCCGACCACGTACCAGCGGTTCGGGCCGTCGATGAGCCGGTAGAGGGTCCAGGCCCGGCCCTCGCAGCCGTGGATCGCGCAGCTCGCCGTGAGCAGGCCGCCGCCACGCTCCGGCACCACCCGGGCGCAGGGCTCGCCGTCGAGCAGGACGTGCGCGTGGTCGTCGAGCCGTTCCGCCGCACGTGCGCCTCCCTGTGCCCACAGCGCACGGGCCGGGAAGAGCGGCAGCTCGTCGAGCCGCGCGGCATGCCGGCGGAGGTAGTCGAGAGCCCCCCCGAGGGGCTCCGCCTCGAGCCCGAACGAGCCGTCGGTCACCCGCAGGCCCGGCGGGTCGACAAGGGCCTCGCCCAGCACCACGTACCGGGGCTCGGGCCAGCGGGTGTGGAGCACGTCCAGCCGGCCGGCCCCGACGTTGCGGATCGTCGCCTCGTCGCCCGGCGTCGCGCACCAGCCGCCCGGGCCGGCGCCGGCCAGCACGACCTCGCCCGGGCCGCCGTCGAGCCAGACGACCTGACCGGGGCGGAGCGCGAGCGACTCGAGGGCCCGGGCCCGCTCGGGCGGCGGGAGGGCCGCGAGCGCGCCGCTGTCGATGCGCGGCAGGACCGATTCCGCGCCCGCGGGTTCGTCGCGTGGGACGAGACGGATCGCGGGTCGGGCCTGGAAGAGGCCGTCGGCGACCACCTGCCCTCCCGGCTCGAGACGGCCGCGGCCGAAGATGT
>CAZRDB010000093.1:10036-18586 GCA_964598695.1 uncultured Armatimonadia bacterium | reverse complement strand
CGCTCCCCTACTCCCCCGGCTCGAGCAGCCGGATCTCGTCGATCGCGATCTCGACGCCGTCGGCGTCGGCCGGGTCGAGGCGCAGCCGGGTCACGAGGCCCGCCCACGTCGGGTTGCCGGCCAAGTCGAGCGTCAGCTCGTGCGGCGCGCCATCGCCCGGAACGGTGAAGTGGACGCTGTTGCGCTCACCCTCACCGATGCGCGTGGTGGCCCAGAAGAGCTGCCCGTGGGCCTCCGCCGAGGCGCTCATCCGGATCCGCAGCCGGTCGAAGCGCCGCGCCTCGATCCCGCTGCCCATGCCGGCGAGCACGCAGGTGAAGGCCGGGTCGGTCCCGACGCTTCGCGCCCGCAGCGCGCCGGCCTCGACGCGGAAGTCGGCCAAGCCCATCATCGGCCCCCAACCCTCGCCGCGACCGTCGGTATCGAACCCCCAGGCCGTCCGCTCTCCGGTCGTCAGCCACTGCGGGACGGTGAGGCCGACGTCGGCCGGGATCACGTCGTCGTGCTCGGCCGGGGCGCTCGTGAAGACGGCACGGACCGCGTCGAGCCAGCCGAAGCCGAACTCCCGCGCGGGCTCGATCGCCGCGCCCTCGCCGAACTCGTTCCAGGCCTCGATGAAGACCACGCGGGCCCTCGACGCTCCGACCCGGTGCTGGTCGGCGTAGCTGCGGGCGAGTGCGAGCATCCGGCGGAACTTCGCCGGGTCCTTGCCGGTGAGCGCCAGGGCGCCGTCGCCGGCCCACGGGCGCGAGTCCCAGCCGGGATCGGTGACCGGGATGTAGTCGAGCTTGCCGTACCGGGCGGCGATCTCCCACAGCGCGGGGTAGCCCTCCAGGGCCCTCTCGTACGGGGGCCGGTTGCCGTCCTCCGGCCGGGCGCCGGCCGAGGGATAGTTGTAGCCGCTCGCCGCGTTGTAGCCCTGGGCGGCGAGGGCGGCGAGGCTGCCCTCCGAGGGCCAGGTGCAACCGACGAGGTAGATGCCGGGAAGGCCGGCCGCGCGGCACATCTGGTTCATCTCGGCGAAGGCCGCGGCTGTCTCCTCGGCGCCGAGATCGTCGGCGATGCGGCCCGGCGAGAAGATGACCATCACGGGCTTGCCGTCGATCTTCTGGTACTCGTCGAGCAAGAAGTAGTGCTCGAGCCAGTAGCGCGTGACGTTGCGGAGGTCCTCGCGGGTGGTCGAGCCGGGCGGGTTGTGGTTCGCCCAAAGGAGGCAGAACTTGACCTGGCTCCGGTAGTGGGCCTGGAGGTAGCCCTCGTGCAGCGCGTGCTCGAGGCTCCGGCCCCCGGCGCTCCAGTACCAGTCGTAGATGAAGAACGAGATCCCGTGCTCGGCGGCCCACTTGATGTGCCAATCGGCGATCGAGGGGTCACCCTCGTCGTACCAGCCGAGCACCGGCTTGCGCTCCGGGAAGGGCTCGATCGGCAGCCAGCCTGCGGTCGCGCCCGCGCGCCAACCGGGGAAGTAGTAGACCCCGACCTGGGTGTCGGCCTGGACCCGCTGGGGTGCGGGGACGTAGGGCTTGCCGTCGACGAGGGCGGGCTGGGCCTCGGGCCTCGGCGTGAAGGCCAGCTCGCAACTCGCCCGGGCCGGGGCCACGCCCTCGCCGGAGACGGTCAGTGTCGCGGTTCCCGTCACCGGCTCGTCGGCCTCGATCTCCCACGCGACCTCCGTCCGGCCGTCGAGCGTGTCCAGGGTCTGCTCGGCCTGCGTCGCCACGACGCGGCCCTCGACGCTCTGCAGCGTCAGGTCAGGCTTCGGCTCGATGAGCCGCACATCGCCTGGCAGGAGGAGCGACAGGCGCACCTGTCGCGCCGGGCTCCCCCCCACGTTCTCGAGCGAGGCGACGAGGGTCGCCGGCATGCCGGCACGGTTGATCGCCGCATCGGGGCAGAGGGTGCGGATCCGCGGCTCGGCCGGGCCGACGACCGCCTCGGCCAAGTCGATCGAGGCGATCTCCCAGACCGTGCCGATCTCCCCCGGCAGCCGCAGGGCGATGCCCAGGATGCGCCCGGCCCACTCGTCGACGCCGGCCAGCTCGACGGGGACGACGTGCAGGGCGCCATCGCCCGGCAGCGCAACCGAGCGGCTCGCGCTGCCCAGCACGCCGTCGACGACCCAGCGCAGTTCGGCCGCCCCCGGCTTCGCGCTCCCGAGCCGCAGGGTGAGCACGCCGCTCGACGCGGCCTCCGCATCGAGCAGAGGCGAGAGGAGGGTGGGCTCGGGGCCGGTGATCCCCACCCGAAGGCCCTCCGCCGTGGGAATGAGCGTCGCGTCGCGGACCGCCTGCCAGCCGAGCGTTTCCCCCGCGAAGCGGAAGCGCGGGGCGACGGCCGTCGGCTGGGCGCGGAGGAGGACCTCCTCGGGCGTGAGCATGGGCAGCGCCTCCGGGCTCGCGACCGGCCCGAGCGCCAGCCAGTCGAGGAACAGGTTGCGGTCCTGTCCCGCCGCGCCGAAGTCGTTCGGGAAGCTCACGCGCAGGGTGTGCGCGCCGGGCTCGAGCGGGAAGGCGTCGGTCGCGTAGATGCCGGGGTCGCCCTGGCCCTGCGTGACCTCCCAGGTGAAGGGGCCGTGTGCGGCGCCGTCCACCTCGACCACGAGCTGCGGCAGCGACTTGCCCGTGGCGGGGTCGAGTGCGCTCGTCCCGCCGGCCCGGACGGCGGCCTTGTACGCGCCCGCCGCCTCCACGGTGAACGGCGCCGTGATGCTCCCGTTGCTCCAGAAGGCCCAGAGGCCGCTCAGGTTGCCCATGCCGCCCTCGTGCGTGAGCGACGGGTCCTCCGCCTGCACGAGGAAGGGCGCCCGCGCGGGCTGGGCTGCGCCGGCCGTGGCGAGGCCCAGCGCGCAGACAACGAAGAGAAGGCCGGAGTTCGTCACGTCGGTCCGTTCCTTTCGGCGCTCGCTAGCGCAGCTCTCGTGAGTTCTCACGCGCAAGAGCGAAGAGCGACAACCTGCGGAGGGACGAGCGCTCGACAGGCCGCCGCCCGCCGCTGGTACCTGCAGGGGCTTTCGGGAGCCGCCTTAGCGCGCCAACTCGCGGAGCATCCGCTTCCAGGTCGCGTCGCTCGCGGCCATCGTCTTCCAGCCGTCGGGTTCGCCGGGGCCGAAGCCGTAGACGGCGGCCCAGGGCTCGGAGTCGGAGGTCCAGCTCGCGCCGGGCTCGAGCGTCACGCTGACCTTCCGGCGGAAGTCCGCGTGGAACCCGGCCTCGTTCCCGGTGCCCTTCCAGAACATCGTGTCGAACAGGCCGGCATCGAGAGGCGCCGCTCCGAGCCAGCCGCCGAGCGTCTTGTCGGTCCAGCACGTGCTGTCGAGGTAGTAGTTCGGGACACCGCCGGGCCCGCCGACATCGTCGCCCTCCGGCGAGCCGCCGATGCTCGGCAGGGCGTAGAGGAAGTAGGCCTCGACGGTGATCGGCGCCGGCCCGGTGTTCCGGACGGCGCGCACCTGCACGCAGACGCAGGGCGAGCCCCTCCGCGCCAGCAAGCGGTAGGTGGCCTCGAAGGCGCCGGTGGTCGCGGCGTCGCCGCCCGCGACGGTCACATCGGCGAGGAGCAGCTCGCCGTCGGTCCAGGTCTCGACCGCGACCTCCCGCTCACCGTGCGGCCAGGCGTTGACGCCGTTGCGGACGACGTGGAGCGCCGCGTCGAGCTTGCCGAGGTGGAAGTCGCCGCAGTCGATGCTCGAGAGCACGGCGCCGTCGCCGGCCGCGTGGCGGACCTGGAGGGCGCCCAGGTCCCAGGAGAAGGCGGACTCGGTACTCCTCGTGGCCCCGCGCGCCTCCATCTGCTCGGGTCCGAACCGCACCGTCGTCCGTGGCGGCGCCTCATGGACCCAGGAGGTGTCGAGCCGCGCGCCCTCATGGAGGTCGGAGGCCTTCCGGTTGGTCACGGTGGCCTGCGCGACGAGCGTCTCCCACGGCTTGTCGTTCACATCGACCAGGCCGTAGTTCGAGTCCTCGGGGAAGGTCGAGGAGATCGCCAGCTCGGGCTCGTCGACCCACATGAAGTAGTCGTAGCCGACCATGAAGGGGAGCGCCGCGATCATCGAGGCGAAGACGTCGTAGCACCGGGCCTTCTGTTCCTGCGTGTCGACCCGCATCCCCGCACCGCCCTTGCAGGGCAGGCCGGAATCGAGCGCGGGGAAGCTCCATTCCGTGATCATCATGGGCCGCCCGGTCGCGGCATGCAGGTCGACGAGCATCTCCGGCGTGCCGAGCACGCGGCCCGCGGCCATGTCGAGGCGGGGGTAGGTGTTGATCGTGAAGATGTCGACCCACCGTCCGGCCGCGGCCAGCACCTCGTCGGGCGCGACGCCGGCGAAGCGGCAGCCGAGGATCATGTGGTTGGGGTCGGCCTTGCGCAGCGCCGTGCAGGTCACCGAGAAGTAGCGCTCGGCGACGAGCGCGAGGAACTCGCTCTGGACGGTCTCCAGCTCCGTGCTCGCCGCGGGCGCGGTCGGATCGGCCGCGAGGGCCTCGAAGCCGTCATGCGTCGTCCCCAGCGCCTGGTTCAGCTTGTCGATCGAGCCGTACCGCTCGCGCAGGTACGCGACGAGGGCCTGCTTGGCGGGCTGGTCGGGGGGGAGGAGGAAGACGTCGTTCACGAGCCGCCCCGTCTTGCCGAACCACTCCAGCTCGTTGTCGATGAAGGTGCCGAAGATCCAGGGGTCGTTGACGTTCGACGCGAGGAGCTGTCGGGCCGTGAGGTCGCACCAGGCCTCGAAGCGCGGCGAGAAGACGTCGGGGAAGCCGGTCCAGTGGATCGGCTTCGCGATCCACTCACGCGTCGCGAAGCCGCTGCCCAGCGAGGCGAACAGGGTGTGCGGGATGCCGCGGTAGTGGGTCTCCTCGCACGAGCCGGCGCCGAGCAGGTTGAAGCCCCAGCTCGTGAGGCGCGCGGTCGCCTGCTCGGCCCAGGGCTCGGGCGAGCCGTAGAGCGCCTCGCAGTTGCGGTGGTAGGGGGCGTAGCCGAGCTTCTCGCACCAGTGGGCGCGGTAGTTGCAGTGGTCGGTGCCGCGGATGAAGACCGGCTTGCCCTGGGGGTCGATCACCCACCAGCGGCCGTCGAGCTGCTCGACGCGGAAGAAGCCGGTCGCCTCGCGCTGCGACCGTCGGGCGTCGGCGGGCGATTCGTAGGCGGGGTAGTCCTCGGTCGCGCGCACGCCGGGCGGCTCGGCCACCTCGTTCACCTCGATCCGCACATCGTCGAAGATCGCGTCGAGCCCGCTCGCGCTGAGCCCGGCCCAGCCGCGGTCGACGTGGGAGACCGCGCCGGTGAGCGTGAAGCGGAAGCGCGCCCGCGCGGCGCCGTCGAGGGTGGCGACGGTTCCCTCGACAGCCTCTCGGGACAGCGCCAGCCGCAGCCGGTAGCTCTCGCCGACCTGCCAGCTCCAGCCCGGCTCGACCCACTCCTCGCCGCCCTCGATACGGCTCCCGGCCTGGCCCTCGGCGAGCCAGACGCCGGCGAGCATCTCGTGCAGCTCGGCGAAGTGGCGTCCGCCGTCGGCGGTGGGCGAGAGCACGAGGTTGAGGCCCCAGGCGTTGGCGTTGTCGGCATAGATCCGCAGTCCGGCGGTCTTCCAGTCGGCCGTGGGCTAGGAGCGCGGGCAGGTGAGCGTGGCCTCGACCGAGAGCGCCGTCCCGTAGCCCGCTTCCTTGCTGAGAAGAAGCCCGCCGGCCTTGGTCGCGACCATCGCGCCGTCGGCCGCCTGCCAGCCAAGGCCGGTCGGCTCCCAGCGGGGCGCGCCGAACGACCCGGCCGGGGTGGCGGAGAAGTCGTCGGTGAGAACCTGCGCGCCGGCGAGGGGTGCGAGCAGGAGGCAGCAGGGAAGCAGCAGGGGTACGATCCGACACGGGGGCATCGGCAGATCATCCTTTCCGCGGTACCATGGGGGTGCGTTTCGCTCTGACGGGGGAGCCAGCCTCCCCCGCAACCCGCGGAGCCTCCCGCCCGTCGAAGGTGCGGGTCGGGGGGATCCGACCGAAGGGCGTGATACCGATGCTCCACCCGAGGACCCCGCTGCGTGCGGCGCTGCTGCTCTGCGCCGTCGCCGCCTGTCTCTCCGTCGCCCCGGGCGCGCGGGCGAGCGCGCAGTTGCAGCTCCCCGAAGGCTTCTCCCACCTTCTCGACCTCTCGAGCCTGCCGATCGAGTTCCCGGAGATCGTGACGGTCTCCGATCCTCAGTATGCGTCGAACCTGAGCGAGGACGTCGGCACGACGCTGGCCCGCCACATCCGGGTCGATGCGCAGATCCAAGGCCGGCGCGGCAGCTTCGCGCTGTTCCTCGACGGTGACGTGCGGATCGGGCTGGCGCTGGACTGGGCGCCGCCGGCCCTGAACGATGCGAGCGAGATGCGCCTGCTCGCCACGACCACAGTCGAGGTCGTCAACCTCGCCTACCGCGTCGAGCCGGTGCTCGAGCAGGCCGGCCCGTGCACCGACGAGGGCGTCCCGCTGCTCAAGTTCGAGGTGGACGCCTGGGGGATCCCCGTGAAGATCGCGCTCCTCTCGCGGTTGTGCGGCGGGATGGAGGGCGCCAACGAGGGCACGATCAGCGGCTGGGTGCAGTCGACCTGCGGGGTGGCGACGCCCGAGGGCGGGAGCGTTCCGCTGCCGGTGTGCGAGTTCGAGCGGAGCTTCACGCTGCAGGGAGAGGCGAAGGCCCACGGCGACTCCGAGCTGGACCTGCTGTGCCTCCGCGCCTCGGCCGCGGTGGCCCGTATGGGCGCGAGCCTGTTCGACGCCAGCGTCGAGGCGTCGTGCCCGTACGTCGGCGCCACGATGGACCCGGAGGGCGCGGGCGGGGAGATCACGTTCGGCGCGCGCGCGAGCGTCTCGGTCAACTGCTCGGCGATGCTCAAGATGCTCGGGATGCAGGACCAGAAGCGAGAGGTGCTGTACGTCGAGCGGGTGAAGTTCTAGCGGGGGCATGCCTCGGCAACGGAGGGGGAAGGTGTGCCGGCAGATCGCCCCCTGTGGCACGGGTGCGGGGGTGTACCCGATGGACCGGCACGGATCCCGAACAGCCGCGCTTCCTGCGTTCCTCGCGCTCTCGCTCGCCCTGTCCCTGTTCTTGCTCGCGGCCAGCGGCTGCATCAGCAGCAGCCCGGGCCACCCCGGGGCATGGGTGAAGATCACCACCACCATCGAGGGGTACGTCATCGATGCGGCGCCGGCCGGCCAGCCGATCGCGGCGGCCCGCGTCTACATTCCGGTCCAGATCCCGGCGGACGACCCGCCCGGCGCCACGGTCAAGGAGACACTGGAGACCTACACGGACAGCGCCGGGCACTTCACGCTCGACGGAGTGCCGCTCGGCTCGCGCACGGTCGGCGTGACGCCGCCGGCCGAGTCCGGCTTCGGGCCGATCTGGTTGCAGGTGGAGGCATTCTCGGCGATGGAGGACCTGGTCGTCCGCCTCGTGCCGCAGGCGTACGGCATTGTCACCGTGACGGTCGTGCCGGCGCAGGTCACGGTTCCCTTCGAGGGGACCTACCCGTTCACGGCCGAGGTGCGCGACGCGAGCGGGGCCCTGCTGCCCGACGTGACGCCCACCTGGAGCACGGTCGGCGCGATCGGCTCGATCGACGGCGACGGGGTGTTCGGGGCCGGCAGCACATCCGCCCTCGGGCAGGTGCGGGCGACGCTGGGCGAGGCATCGGGCTATGCCGAGGTACGGGTGGCGGCTCCGAGTGGCCCCGGTCAGGGCGGCGTGAGCCCGTAGGGATCAGTGTCGGGCGAGGGCGATGGCGTCCGGGACTCGCAGGTCGGCTCCCGATGCCATCGCCTCTCGCAGGCGGCTGCTTCCGAGGGCCTCTTCGGCCCGGGCGAGCGCGCGCTCGTGCTCGGCCCGTTCGGCGGCGCCCCGACCGAGGCCGGTACGCGCCCGGAGCGCCTCCGCCGCGCCCAGGAGGCACGCGGCCGGCTCGGGCCGACCGGCGGCGAGCAACGAGGCGGAGAGGCTGTCGAGTCCGTCGGCCAGGCCGGGGAGTACCCCGCAGGCGTCCGCGATGGCGAGGCCCTCGCAGAGGTACTCGATGGCGGCCTCGGCATTGCCCGCCGCCAGCTCGGCGATCCCCAGGTCGTGCAGGGAGACCTCCTCGCCCAGCCGGTCGCCCAGCTCGCGCTGGATCTCGAGGGCCGAGAGCAGGTGCGCCCGGGCGAGTGGCACCTCGTGCACCGCCAAGGCCACATCGGCGAGGCCGACCTTGGTCGCCGCGAGGTCGCGCAGGAGCCCGAGTCGGGTCTGGATTCGTGCGGCCTCCTCGAGACAGGCGCGGGCCCGGTCTTGGTCTCCCGCCGCGCTCGCCACGTAGCCGAGGATGCTGTGGCACGCCGCGGCGCAACCCGGCTTGCCGGCGGCCGATGCGGCCGCCAGCCCCTCCTCGGCGATGGCGCACGCGGTGGCCGTGTCGCCCTCGGCGTGGGCGAGGGCCGCGACCTCCGTGAGCAGCGCGGGATCGGGCGGCACCGGTCCCGCCGTGCGGGCGACATCGAGTCAGGCGCCGAGGTGCCGCCGCGCCTCCTTGAGGTCGCCGCGGGCCCGGG
>CAZRDB010000093.1:0-10026 GCA_964598695.1 uncultured Armatimonadia bacterium | reverse complement strand
ATCCGACGAGGCCCTGTAGGGTGGCCATCACCGACTCCCGCAGCCCCTCGGCCTCGCTCAGGATGAGAGCGGCGTCGAACTGGGCCGCCGCGCGATCGGGGCTCCCGGCGACAAGCTCCAGATAGCCGGAGGCGACGAACGCCCGGGCCCGCTCCTCGACGGCGAGCGCCGCGGCGCCCGCGACGCACTCGGCCGCCGCGCGCACCTCGGGCCAGTAGGCCACGGCGGGCCAGTGGGGCTTCAGGTGCTGCAGCATCGTTCCCGCCACGGCGGCCGCGTGCTTCGCCGCCCAGGTGAGCGCAGCGACGAGATTGCCGTGCTCGAGCGCCAGCGTGCCGGCCGACTGGGCGATCTCGCGCGCGTCTCCCGGCTCGAGTGTGCGGGCGATCTCGGCGAGGCAGCGGCAGTGGCTCGCGAGGGCGGCGGCCTCCTCCCCCTCCTCCGTCAGGGCGGCCGCCCCGAAGGCGCGGACGGGATCGAGCAGGCGGAAGCGGTCGGGCGCGCGCGGATCCCGCGTCACCATCGACTTCTCCAGCAGACGCTGTACGCGGTCGACCACCTCCCATGGGCCATCCTCCGGCTCGCTGCAGACGGTCGTCGCCGCCTCGAGCGTGAAGCCGTCGCGAAACACCGCGAGCCGCCGGAAGAGCCGCTGCTCTCGCGGCTCGAGGAGGTCGTAGCTCCAGGCGATCAGGTTGTGGAGGGTCCGCTGCCGCAGCGGCGCCGCGCGATCGACGGCGGGAAGCTCGAGGAGCCGCTCGCCCAGCATGGCGGCGATCCGCGCCGGGCTGAGGAGGGCGACGCGGGCGGCAGCCAGCTCGAGCGCGAGGGGGATCCCCTCGGTCTGCCGGCAGATTGCGACCACCGCCTCGGCGTTCGCCTCGTGGAGCCGGAAGCCCCGGTCGGCCTCGCGGGCGCGCTCGAGGAACAGGGCGACCGACTCCACGGTGGCCAACTCGTCGATGGGGCCGGCCGGCCCGTCGGGAGGCTTCGCGAGCGGTTCGACCTCGAAGACGCACTCGCCCCGAAGGCGCAACTCCTCCCGCGAGGTGGCAAGCACGCGCACGCGTCGGCACTGCTCCAGCAGACGTTGCGTGAGCGCGGCGACGTGTCCGATCACATGCTCGCAGTTGTCGAGCACGAGCAGGGCCTCGTGCTCTCGCAGGTGGTCGATCGCCGGGGCGAGGGGATCGGCGGTCTGCAGGATGGGGAGCCCAAGCGCCCGCCCGAGGGCATGGTCGACGGCCAGGCCGCTCGTCGCGAGTGAGAGATCGACGAACCACACTCCTTCGGGGTAGCGGTCGGCGATGCCCGCCGCGACGCGGAGCGCCAGCCGGGTCTTGCCGCAGCCCCCGGCGCCCCGGAGCGTCACAAGCCGCGATGCCTCGAGCATCGCGCGGATCTCCGGCACCTCGGTGACGCGTCCGACAAACGACGACAACTGCTCGGGCAGGCCGTGCGCGCAGGGCGCGAGCCCACGCAGCGGCCGCGTCTCGATGGGCAGGTCGGGGTGTGCGAGGGCGTAGACGTGCTCCGGGGCCGAGAGATCGCGCAGCCGGTGGTGGCCCAGGTCGATCAGGGAGGCGCCCTCGGGCAGGCAATCGCCGGCCAGCGCGACCGCGGCTCGCGAGAGAAGGACCTGCCCACCGTGGGCGGCCGAGAGCAGGCGCGCGCACCGGTTGAGCGTGGTTCCGAAGTAGTCGAGGCCCCGCTGTTCGGCCTCGCCGGCGTGCAGCGCGATGCGCGTCCGGAGGGGACCGGTCTCGCCCCACGGCTCGGAGGCGAGGCCGCGCTGGATCGCGAGTGCGGCCGCCACGGCCGATGCGCTGCTGGTGAAGATCGCCCGGAACTCGTCGCCAAGGGTCTTGAAGACGAGCCCTCCAGCGGACTCGATCGCCGCGCGCACGAGGGCGTCGTGCCGTGCCAGGGCGTCGCCCATGGAGGCAGGGTACCGCTCCCAGAGGCGGGTGCTGCCCTCCAGGTCGGTGAAGAGGAACGTCACTGTCGCGGTAGGGTGCCCTTGCACGGTCCCATCGCTCCAGACGCCTCGCAACCGCGGTCGAAGAGCCATTCGACGCCGAGGCCCCACAGCCTGCTTGCCGCAGGTGCTGTCGTCAGGTTCACGAATGGTCCCTCCGGTGTTCACGGAAGGGGAGTGATCGGCGATGGCCGTGTCGGCTCGTCGGTGCGGGCTCGCGGCACTGGGGCTCCTGGGTGCATGGGTCGCGATGGGTGTGGGGCTCGCGGGCTGCACGGGCCTCTTCACCAATGCGGCGATCACGGGCAGCGTGGTGAGCGCGGCGGCGACGACCGTGTGCGTCCCGGGCGCGCGACTCACGCTCGCGCCGACCACGGGGGGCGCCGCCGTCGCGAGCGCCGTGAGCGACGCGAAGGGGGCCTACCTCCTCGCCGGATGCGCGCCCGGCAGCTACGGCCTGACCGTCGAGCCGCCCGCGTCGACCGGCCTGGCAACCGCCACGATCCCGGTCACGCTCGGGGCCAGCGAGGACCTGGGCGTGACCGTCGCACTGGCGCCGGCCTCGGTGACGGTCGGCTCGCTCACCGTCCACCCCGCGGGGGCGGAACTCGATCACGGCATGATGGTCGACTTCACGGCCACGGTGCGTACCGAAGCGGGCGACCCAATCGATCTCGAGCCGACGTGGGTCGTGGGCCGCCGGGTCGGCGTCATCACGGCGCGCGGGGTCTTCACGGCCCGGCGCAGCGGGGAGGGATGGGTCACGGCGACGCTCGGAACGTGCTCGACCACGGCGCCAATCACGGTGTACGGCGCGGAGGAGGACGAGGAGTAGCAGGGGCCGCGCGCCCGGGGCCGAACCACGGTGCGGGGACAGCCCACCGAGAGAGGTGCCGCATGGCGTTCGCGAACCCCTGGGAGGCGCCCGGCGCCTTCGTGAAGGCGCAGCTTCACTGCCACACGACCAACTCCGACGGCAAGCTCCCGCCCGCCTGGGTCGCGGAGGCCCACTACCGCTGCGGGTACGGTGTGCTGGCGATCACCGACCACAACACGGTCACCGACCCGCCGGCCTTCGCGCGACCTGACTTCTGCTACCTTCCGGGCGTCGAGATCAACGCGCCCGGGCCGACCGGCCGCAACTTCCACGTCGTGGTGCTCGGCCTCTCGGAGAGCGAGCGACCGGCGGAGCGCACGCCCGTCGCCGAGGCGATGCGCCAGGCGCTCGCGAAGGGCGGCTTCGCTTTCGTCGCCCACCCCTACTGGTCGAGCCTCACGGTACAGGACCTGACGGGGATCGCCGACTGCCCCGCGATCGAGGTCTACAACCACGGCTGCGAGGCCGAGATCGGCAAGGGCTTCTCCTCCGTCCACCTCGACGACTGCCTGCGGATGGGCGACCGGTACCTGCCGGTCGCCGTCGACGACGCCCACCTCCACGGCTTCGACCTCCTCGGCGGCTGGACCCTCATCAAGGTGGCCGAGCTGACGCCCGCGGCGGTCCTCGCCTCCCTGCGGGCGGGGCTGTACTACGCCTCGATGGGGCCCGAGATCCATGCGCTCGAGTACGACGGCGCCGTGGTCCGCGTGGAGTGCTCGCCGGCGCAGCAGGTCCGGTTCATGGCGGCCGAGACCGGCGGCTGGGTCGAGTGCGCGTGGGGTCGGCCACCGATCACCTCCGCCCGTTACAACGTCTCCGGCTCGGAGCGGTACGTGCGGGTGGAGATCGTGGACGAGGCGGGACGCCGGGCCTGGTCGCCGCCGATCTTCCTCGGCTGACCGCAGCGCCGGCCGCCGGCCACATCCCGATGAAAGCCGCCCCCCGTCGGCGCGTCCGTACCCTCGGATGGCTCGTGAGCGGGGAGTGATCGCGGCGGTTGTCCCGGGCCCGGACCCGTCACTCTCCTCGCGCGAGGAGCCCCATGTTCCGCACCACGCGGCTCGCCGAAGGGACCGGGGTTGCCACATGCGTTCCACACTCGGATCGATCGCGCTCTTCCTGCTCATCGCCGTCCTCCCCGCGGGCGCCGAGGACGGCCGCCAGACGTTGACCAGCGGCCTGCCCCTGCTCGTCGGGTACGACCAGAGAGAGGCGGCTGCGGGGTCCGACGAGCCGCTGGAGGTCATCGGCCGCACTCCGGGCCGGCTCGAGATCGAGCGCGATCGGACGGTGGTCGCGGTCGTCGAGGGGACCGGCGGGTTCGGCGACACCGAGCTGACGCGGCTGGCGGACGACCTGGGCGCGCTCGACAACGACCTGATGCTCGTCGTGCCGAAGCGGGCGCCGATCACCGACGAGGGATTGGAGGCGGTCACGCGTCTGCCACGCCTGACGGGGCTGTGGCTGATCGACACCGGGATCGGCGACGCGGGCCTCGAGCGCCTGGCAGCCTGCCGGGGGCTCCGGGAGCTGGACCTGCGGGGCACGAAGGTGACGGACGCCGGTCTGGGGCGCCTCTCCGACCTCCCGCGCCTCGCGGCGATCAGCCTCTCCGGGGAGACGATCGGCGATCCCGGGATGCGTGCCCTCGTCGCCCACTCGACGCTCCGCGCGCTCTACCTCGAGCGCACGAGCGTCACCGACGCCGGACTCGCGGGGCTCGCGGGTCTGCCGGAGCTGACGAGCCTGGTGCTCGCCGGCGCCCCGATCACGGACGAGGGCGCCGAGCAGATCGGGCGGGCCAAGCGCCTTCGGTATCTGGTGCTTTCGGGAACGAGGATCACGGACACGGGAGTGTCGCACCTGACCGACCTCCGCGAGCTACGGACGCTGTGGCTCTCGCGGACCGAGGTCTCGGACGCGTCGATCGGCGTGCTCTCGCAGCTCGCGGGCCTCGAGGAGCTGGTCCTGGCCGCCACGCGCGTGACGCCCGAGGGCTTCGAGGCCCTGCGTGCGGCGCTCCCTCGGTGCAAGGTGCGGGCGGAGGTCTGACCGCCGCCCGCTACCGCCGGGGCTTCTCGTTCCGGGCGAACCACGAGAGCAGGAGCTGCTTGCGGTCGGTAGGCTCGGCGGTCGGCTCGTGGTCGTCGCGGTCGCTGCCGTGCTCGAGGCTCCAGCCGTCCCACTCGCGGTAGGCGTGGTAGGTCCAGTCCCAGCCGTACTCCTCGAAGACCTCGATGCAGTCCCGGAGGTAGTCGGCGGCGCCGGGCGCCCAGCGGATCGCGCTGAACTCGCCGACGTAGATGTGGACGTTGTAGGCGAGCTGGAACTCGCGCACGGGCGCGAGCCACCTGCGGATGCGGTCCTTGTCCCACTCCTGCCCGGCGATCGTGCCCGGGTAGGCGATGCCGACCGCCTCGCTGTGAACCCCCTGGTGGGTGAAGGCGCCCGGCTCGTACATGTGGACCTGGTAGATCACGTTGGGCACGTCGACCGGCGTCAGCTCCGCGAACGCGGCGGCCGAATCCCACTCGCGCGCCTCGAGGAAGATCGGCGTATCGGGATCGATCGCACGGATCGCCTTGGCCGCCCGCACCTGCGCCCCGAGGTAGTCTTCGACCCCGGGGGGCGAAGGGAGGCTCTGGACGGGCTCGTTGATCAGGTCGTAGCCCCAGACGGCGGGATGGCCCCGGTACCGGCGGGCGATCTCCTCCCACAGGGCGACGAAGTGGTCTTGGTAGAGCGGCTCGTGGAACAACGCGACATCGTTGTTCTCGTACCGGCCCCCGGGCGGCGAGTGCATGTCGATCACGACCAGGAGGCCGTATCGGAGGCAGGCCTCGAGCGCCCGGTCCAGCTCATCGAGTCGGCCCGCGAGCCAGGCGTCGTATTCCGCGAGGTCGCGGTCGGTGCCCGGCTGGCCCCAGGCGCGGGTGATCTGCCACCGGATGACGTTCGCGTTCCACTCCATGCCGAGCACGCGGAGATCCTCCTCGGCGAAGCGGTTGGGCGACATCACGCCCCGCAGGCGGGGCAGGGCGTGGCCGCGGAAGGCGGGCGGCGGGTCGACAGGCGGCGCCGGCCGCGCGGGGGGCGGGCCCTGGAGCACGGTCACGCGGAGATCGTCGAACCACGCGATCCCCGTACTCTCCTGCAGGCCCAAGCTGAGATCGCCCTCGCTGGCGTCGGTCGCGATCGTGACCGTGAAGGAGAGCGTCTTCCAATCGAACGTGCCGAAGACGCCGGCTTGGTTGTGCCACTGCGGACCGCGGCTCTCGGAGCCGTAGTGCAGCATGTACTTCACGCCGAGATACGGGGCCGGAGGCTCGGTGACGCCCTCCGCCTTCCCCCGGCACTCGAACAGCAGTCGGCAGCCGCGGTAGGGGGTGACGTCGAACGGGAGGTGGATCATGTGGGCGCCGCCCTCCGCCTCGGCCGCCACGGTCACACGGAGCGCGACGTTCCCCTCGGAGCCGGGGAGCCACTCGGCGAACGGGGCCTCGCTCCAGGCGGCGCGCTCGGCCTCCTCCTCGAACGTGGCGGTGAAGACGACATCGCCCGGGCGGGGAGCCATGGGCTCGGGCTCGGCCCGGCCGGCGCCGGAGACGAGCGATCCGGCGAGAAGGGCGAGGGTCACGTGGGTTGCTCGCATGGGGGCCTCCGTACCAAGCGGCCGCCGCCCCCCTCGGTCCGCCGACTCCCGCTTCGTCCGGTTCGCGACAGACTCCTCGATGGCGCCTCGGGGCAGGCCCGCGCGCGCGCATGGCGAAGACCCATCGTACCGCAGAGAGGATCGACACCCAGATGACCCATACGCCCACCCTCCCATCCCTGCCCCGCCTTCGCGCGACCGGAGCGCTCGCGCTGGTCGCCCTTCTCGCCGCCGCCGCGATGGCCGATGTGACCGTAGAGGCCTCGTGCGTGCAGAAGGGCGGGTGGATGCCCGGCGGCTGGGGGAGCTACCGTCTGGTGGTGACGAACCCCGGCGCCTGGCCCGTCACGGCCCAGCGCTTCAGAGCCCATTGGGAGGTCGCGGGCGAGGCGTTCGGCGACCCTTGGGAGGAGACGATCGACAAGGAGGTCGCCGCGGCCGGCGAGGCCACCTTCGAGTGGTGGGGCTACCTCCCGCAGGAGCTGGTCGACAAGGCGACCCCCGCGCCGCCGCTCCTGGTCGGGAGCCTCTTCGTCGATGACTCCGGCACGATCCGCGAGCTGGCCTGCGCGGTCGAGATCCCGCCCGCGTACCTGCCCGAGCCGCTGCTATCGATCGACGGCGAGCACATCACCCTGGACCTGATGGAATCGCGCGTGACCGGCCTCGCCAAGGGCGCGGAGACGGTTGCCGCGCTCGACGCGATCTACGACGCGATGGGGGAGCTGACCGGGGGATGGCCCTACGACGGGCGGACGATCCACCTGCGCGAGGCGCCGGAGAACATCGCCTGGGCGTACGCGGGCGAGACGATCATCCTGAACACCCTCTTCGTCGAGGAGACCCTGAAGGACTGCGACGAGGGCCTGCTGTCGTTCGGTTGGACCCACGAGATGGGCCACGACTTCGATGACCCGATGGGCGACTGGTACATCTGGAACGGTCCGGCGGCCGAGTGGCAGGCCAACTTCAAGCTCCACTACGCCTGGGAGCAGATCCCGGGGGCGCGCACCCGCTGGTCGCACGCGGCCCGCGACTACCCCATGCCCGGCAAGGGCACGATCATCCCCGCCCGCGAGTACGGCGACCGCTTCTTCTCCGTCTTCGGGGACGCCTACCTCTCGGACCCGTCGAAGGACTGGGAAGACATGTCGTCCGACGACATCCACGCGTTCGCGATCCGGCTGCAGCGCGTCTACGGCTGGGAGCTGTGGAAGTCGTGGTACCGCGCGTACCGCCTGCTCAAGGCCGAGGGCAGGACGCCTCCGACGACGCCCGAGGGTAAGATCAACTTGATGGTCGCGATTCTCAGCCGGGAGGCGAAGGTCGACCTGACCCCCGCGTTCCGGCGGTGGCGGTTCCCCGTCACGGCGGAGTCCGTGGCCGAGGCGCGCGCGGCGTACGGCCTGTAGAGAGGACGGCTCGGGCTCTCGGGAGAGAGGGCGGGGCCTGATGTCGACCCTGAGCACGGAGGGGCTGTTCCGGTACTCGTACCCGCGCTGGCCCGCGCGGCGGGGGCAGGCGACGTCGACTGCAGCCGCCCTGCTTCTCGCGTTGTACGGCATCGCCTGGACACTCTGCGAGGGCGTTGGCGAGGCGACCTGGTGCTGGGTGGCCGTCGCGGCGCTCGCGGCCGCCCACCTCGTGACGGAGCAGCCGCTTCGTCGTCACCGCTCCCGCGTGAACTACGTGCGCGTCGGCCCCGACCGGCTCACATGGCGCCTGTGGCCCTACCCCGAGGAGTCGGTCGCGCTCGATGACGTGCAGGCCGTGGAGCTGTCCACGCCGCCGGAGTGGCTGCATGGCGGGGTGGGACGCCATCTGTGCGTCCACTACCGCACCGGGACCGTCGACCTCGGCGGCGAGGCGGAGCTGCCCGAATGGTCGGCCCTGGCCGTCCTGATCGCGCGACGGTGCCGTCTCACGGGTCCGCGGAGGGAGGCGTTCGGCGTACGGCTCTACGCGCGCGAGGCTCCCGACCCGTCCACGGCTCGCGGAGCGGGACGCGGGACGCGCGGCGCGAACCTCCCGCCGTTCCGCCACCTGACCTGACGACGCGGCCCCCGACTACCGCGGCCCACGCGGCCCTCCGTGAGCGCCCTGCCGAGGGCCTCCGTCAGGGCCCCGTCCGCCGGCGAGGAGGGCATGGCCCGCGAGCAGCGCCGTGATGCCGACCACCAGCAGGAACGCCAACGCCGCCTCGCGGCTCGGGAGGGCTGAGCGAGACGCACCGCCTCGGAGGTGCCGCAGGAGCGCCGGGCCGTTGAGGACCGCGTGCCAGACGCAGAGGATGACGAACAGGACGGCGAGAGCATTGTGGGCCGCCATCCAGGCGTGCCGCGCCGACGTGATGCTTTCGAAGCCACGCAGGTGGTTGGCAACCCCGCTCACCACGAGCCCCGCGTCGCACAGCGCCAGACCGATGGCGATGAAGGCGCGTGTGCTGAACCGTCCGGGAGACCTCTGCATGGCGGCGCCCTCTACGTTCTCGGCTCGTCGTGCCCCACGCCGGGCCGGCGTGCCTCGAGCACCGCTCGGAGCGTCGCCAGCACGCGCGTCGCTGCCGCGAGGTCATCCTGGCCCAGCTCCTCCGCAAGCGCATGCTCGATCGCGTGGGCGCGTTCGTGGAGCACCTCGAAGAACGCACGGCCCTGATCGCTCAGGCTCAGCCAGGTGCGGCGACCGTCCCGCTCGTCGGCGCGGCGCGCGACGAGCCCGTCCCGCTCCAGCTCCTGCACGCGCCGTGTGACCATCGCGGCGGTGACGCCCAGCGCGCGCGCGAGTTCGGTCCCGCCCATCTCGCCATGGACCGCCAGCTCGCGCAGGATCCCCACGCGTGCGGGGCTCATCCCCACCTCGCGGTCGAAGGCGTCGATGAGCGCCTGGTGGGTCCGCACCAGCTCGCGGAACAGGTGGGGGCTCGAGCGGAGATGGTCGTCGATCGCGCAGTCCTGCCGCATCCCGATCGCTTCCCTCCCGAGCCCGCGGAGACGCCAATGCCGTCTCGACAGATACTAACGGCTATCAATTACCTCGTCAAATACCCTCGGTCCCGTGGCCGTGCGTCTCAGTGCAGCTCGAGCGCCGCCACCTCGAGCGGAGCCAGCTCCAGCTCGACCCGGCCGGCCGGGAACCGCACCGTCTCGCCCGTCCGTAGGTCCGTCCCCTCGCGCGCGGCGACGGTTGTCGCGAGCCGCGCGGGTTCGGCGCCCGTGTTCGTCGCCAGCACCACGCGCGACGGGCCGGCGAACAGGGCCGCGTGCAGGTCTGGCGACTCGGCCTCGGCCCCGAGCCCGACGAGGAGTGTCCGCGACGACCCGGCCAGGGCCGCACCGCGAGCGGCGAGGAAGGCGTTGATCCGGGGCAGCTCGGCCATCAGCTCCGGCTCGTGGGTCAGGCCGCAAGCGCCGTCGTCCCAGGGGTAGTAGGTGACCCCCTGTGCCCCGTAGATGAGGCCCTGGACGACCATGCACCCCTCCTCGGCCGGCGTCGGGGCACGGCCGTCCTCCGGGTGGC
>CAZRDB010000092.1:0-18590 GCA_964598695.1 uncultured Armatimonadia bacterium | reverse complement strand
GGCTCGCCTGCCGCCCGTTGGCCGTGTCTGCGCTGCTGTCGGTGCTCCATCCCGTCGGCCACCTTGTGGAGCCTACGTTCGCGCCGCGGCGGCCGGATCCTGCGAGAGGGGAAGAGCCGGCGCAGACGGCGCTCAGGCACGCGGCTGGGCTCCTCCCCCTTCCCCCGCCGCACGGCGCTGCGAAGGGGGGCCGCATGGCCCCGGCGGGCCTGCCGCTACGCCCGCACGCAGTACTCGAAGTGCTCCCGCTCGCCGCCCAGGGGCAGCGGCAGCGGCGCCGTGCCGCCGATCGGCCGAGCACAGGCCGGGAGCCACGTGTGGGGGCCGAGCGAGCGTCCGCCCAGCGCCTCGCGGAGCGCGCCCAACTCCCCGTCAATCGCCTCTCCCCCCCGGCAGCGAATCGCCGACCAGCCGTCGAGTAGTCCGAGCGGAACGCGCGCGACGCCGGCGCCATCGCGCGAGAGCAGGAGCACCTCGCGCTTCTCCGAGAGGTGGAAACCCGAGTCGGCCCGCGCGCCGTAGCACAGCTCCAGCACCGCGGCGGTGTCGACCCCGGGGCCCATCTCGCGCGCGACCTCCGGCAGCACACGGTCCGGGCCGGCGCGCAGCTGCCGCCACGCCGCCGCGAGCTGCTCGCGGAGCGCCCGCATGCGGGGGTAGCCCGTGTGCGAGCCGACGATCGGCACGAATGAGACGCGGAGCCCGAGACCGCCGACCAGCAGCCCCTCCCGTTTCCGCCACGCGGCGAGCCGAGCGCCGAAGAGGCCATCGAGGACGACCACGAGACGGCCGCCCTCACGGAGCTGCTCGAACCACGCGGGATGGATGTCGGGATCGGCCGCGGTGACGATCACCCCGTCGTACGGGCCTCCCGCGGGCCACCCGGCGGTCCCGTCGCCGGCGAGCACCTCGACGTTCGTGTTGCCCTCGAGGCGCAGGCACTCGGCGGCATCCTGGGCGACGCTCTCGATGCACTCCACCGTTGTGACCCGCCCCTCCGGCCCGACGAGATGGGACAGCACCGCGGCGTTGTAGCCGCTGCCCGTGCCGATCTCGAGGATCCGATGGCCCTCGCGCGGCTCGAGGAGCGCGAGCATCGTCCACATCACGCCGGGCGCGGAGCTGGTCGAGCGGTGCGCGAGCGCTCCCACCGAGACCGGGAGCGGCTGGTCGGTGTAGACCTCAAGGGCTCGTCCCTCGGAGAGCCGCTCCTCCGCCCGCTCGAGCCCTGCCGCGATCTCGCCCTCGATGCCGAGGAAGCGGGGGAGGAAGCGATGGCGCGGGACGGCGGCGAAGACCTCGTCGAGCCGCGCCGCGAGGGGAGACGAGCGATCCACGCGCAGTGCCCCCACGAGGGCGGAGCGGAGCTGCGCGAACCGCGTCTCTCTCACCGCGCCGGCCCCCCGTCACCCCGCTCGTCGGCCGCGCGAAAGGCATCGGACGGGAACACCAGGTCGCGCGGCGCGCCCGTGAGACGCGGATCCCCCGGCCTCCCCTGCCCCGTCCAGAGGTAGCGCACCAGCGCGACGCCGGCCAGCAGCCCGAACAGCAGGACGAGCGCCCGAACCTGGTGGGTCGTTAGTCGGAGCGGCTGCCTGCGCGCGGGCGACCGGCTCATGGCGTCGCCCCCGGGAGGTCGGGAGGCTGGCCGCCAGAGAGAGCGACGAGCCCGACGCAGAACAGCAGCAAGAAGACGGCGACGATCGCGAGCGAGACCAGCTCACCCCGCGTGTAGCGAAAACGGCCGAGGTTCGGGAGCACACAGCCGAGCGCGATGAACGGCAGCCCGGGCAGCGGGAGATCGGTGAGCAGCACGGTGGCCATCCCCACCGCGGCGCCGATCGTGGTCCAGACGACGCTCGGAGTCAGGCGGAAGCCGAAGCGGCCGGCCGTCCCGAACGCCAGGCCGAGGAACAGCACGTCGCCCAGGCCGACGACGGCGAGTGCGCCGGTCGGGATCGTCCCGGCGGGCAGCGGGCCCACTGCGGCGCCGACGGCCGGGAGCGCGGTCGAGGCGCCCTCAACCAGCTCAGGCACGCGGGCGAGCGCCTGCACCGTCGGCCCGCCGTAGCGGATCGCGACGTAGTCGACGGCCGCGGCGGTCAGACAGATCGGCGGCAGCAGGTTCGGCTCTCGAACGATCGCGGAGGCCGCGGTCCCGAGCAGGACGGCGCCACAGAACACGGCCCAGTCACCCAGCGCGTACAGCAGGCCGCCCATCGGGCCGCTGACTTCCGTCAGCCGCAGCGCGAGCACCAGGCCGCCGAGGAGGCAGGCGGCCAGGAGGGTGCGTCCGCTCCGCGTGTGCGCCAGTACGCTGAGGCCGGCGCCGGCGGGGATCAGGACGGCGAGGTAGGCGAGCGAGACGGCGTTGACCAGAAGCGGCGAACGAGGGACCGGCAGAGTCGGGAGCACCGCACGGAGCAGGCCGACGAGGACGACGGCGGCCACGACGGTTCGGCCGTCGACCCGGAGCGGCTCGGGGGGCGGCGCCTCCTCGGGGAGCGGGGCGCAGGGACTGCTCACTGGCCCGCACCTTCTCCCTCGGCGTCGGCCGGGGCCGCGTCGCCCGAGGGCGCCGGCTCCCCCGGGGAGACCCAGACCGGCGGGGGCGGGCCTCCGGCCAGCTCGTACAGCCGGCCGAGCGCAAGGCGCACGGCGGGGCGATCGGCGCGAACCTCGCGGCGCCAGCGGCTGCGGAGGCGGCCCAGCTCCATCTCCCGCGCCTGCTCGGTGAGCATCTCGCGCGCCTCGTCGAAGGTGGCCGGCCGGCCGGGCAGCGTCTCGCCGCGCAGGAGCAGCCATCGGCCCTCGGGACAGGCGTACGGCCCGACTACCGCGCCCGGCTCGGCGGCGAGGAAGGCCTCGAACTCCTCGGGGCCGGCGGGCCAGTTCAGCTCGTTGAGCGGCCCGAGGTCTCCCTGGCGGTCGCGGCTCGCCTCGTCGAGCGAGTAGTCGCCGGCAAGGGAGCCGAAGTTGTCGGCGGTGAGCACGCCGTCGAGCAGGTCGCGCGCCTCGTTCTCGTCGCCGACGAGGATGCCGTGCGCCTGGGCCTCGCGGAGCTGGACACCCGCCTCGCGGTAGAGGTCCTGGAGCCGCTCCTCGCTTGGGTCGGCCCGCTTGCCCACCCACTGCGCGAACAGCAGCTCGCGGCGGATCGAGCGCCGCTTCTCGGCCTCGCCCCCGGAGGCGGTCAGCATCTGCTCGTATCGCTCGTCGCCGAGCGTCGCCCGAAGCGCGTCGATCGTGTCGTCGATCTCCTCGTCGGGAACGGCGATGCCCAGCTCTGCGCACCAGGCCTCGAGCTGGCGATCGGCCACGGCATCGGAGAGCGCCGCGCGACCGGAGCGCTGGATCAGCTCCGCGAGCAGCTCACCCGCCGTGATCACCCGGTCGCCCACGCGCGCGACGGGCTGGTCGGCCGGCAGGGCCTCCAGCGGCCGGGCCAGGGCCGCGGGCGCCAGCCCGGCCGCCACGACCGCGAGCACCCCGAGAAGCCGTCGAATCGCCATCCGTTCTCCTCCATCGCAAGCGCCAGGCTCAGGCCGGCGCCTCCTCGTCATCGCCCGGTTCGCGCGCGATACACGCGCGGACGAGCCGCTGGGCGTGGTTGCGCGGGATCTCGGCGAGCAGCACGAGAGCGCGGACGATCTCGCGTGCCGAGAGCTGCTCCTCCCGCAGTGCGGTGATTCGCTCGACCAGCCACGCGTCCCTCTGCTCCGGCTCCCCGGCCCGCTCCTCGGGAGCGGGCGGCGCCGCGACGAGGGTGAATTCACCAATCGGCGATTCGGGCAGGGCCGCGAGCAACTCGGCCGCTGTCCCTCGCAGGATCTCCTCGTGCAGCTTGCTCGCCTCCCGGAGCAGGCAGATCGGGCGCCGCGGGGCGAGTTCTCCCACGGCCGCCAGAGTCGCGCGGATCCGCTCGGGGCTCTCGAAGAGCACCACGCATGCCTCCTGCGCCAGGGCCCGTTCGAGTGCGTGGGCGCGCTCGCCGGGCTTGCGGGGCGGGAAGCCGAGGAACAGCGCCTGCTCGAACGCGAAGCCCGAGATCGAGAGGGCCGCGGTGAGCGAGCTGGGCCCCGGCACGGGCCGCACAGTGCAGCCGGCCGCCACGGCCAGGGCGACCAGCCGGGCCCCGGGGTCGGAGATGCCCGGCGTGCCGGCGTCGCTCACGAGCGCGACGCACTGCCCCTGCCGGAGGGCCTCGACGAGGCCGCCCAGCTCCCGCTCGCGCGTCGATTCGGCGCACGGTCGGAGCTTGCCGGCCGGGATCCCGAAGCGCGCGAGCAGCTTCCGCGTGTGCTCGGGCCGCTCGGCGGCGATGCGGTCACACGCGCGGAGTACGGCCAGCGCGCGGGGCGAGAGGTCGTCGAGGTTGCCGATGGGGGTGGCGCAAACGAAGAGCGTTCCCCGGAAGTCCGGGGAACGCTCAGGGGTCTCACTCACGGCGCGGGGGTCCTCACTGCACATTCAGGGGCATTCCGCCGGGCCCGCCCATCCCCCCGTAGGGGTTGGCCTGCTGGGCCTGCTGGAGCAGCTCGAGTTCCTTGGTGGCCGACTTCTCGTCTCCGGCGCGCGAGAACAGCGAGAGCAGCTCCTGATGCACCTTGGCGTACCGGGGTCCCGGAGTGTCCTCGCTGACCGACTTGAGGAGGTCGATCGCCTCGGCGCCGCGGTTCAGCTCGACGAGGCAGCGGCCGACCTCGAGCTGAGACTCCCAGGTCGGGCTGCTCTCGGCGGAGAGGCGGAAGGCCTGCAGCGCGTCGCCCCAGAGCTTCTGCTCCTTGTAGATCGCGCCGATCTCATAGTAGTACTGCGAGAGGCCCTCCTTCGAGACGGGCTCGTCCGGCGTGAGCGCCGCGCGCGATTCCATCTCGCGCGTCTTCTTCTCGATGACCTCCTGGAGGAGCTGCAGGGCGCGCTGGCGCGAGACGGTCTCCTCGGACTTGGTGCGCTCGCCGGCACGGTTGCCGCGCAGCCAGGCGATCTCTGCCTCGGGGTCCTCGAACTGGATGTTGGCGCTCTCGACGAGGTCCTGGATCCGCTCGCCGTAGGCACGCTGCTGCTTGGTCTTCAGTTCGGTCTCGCGGAGCTTGTCCTTCGTCTGCTCGAAGTCCTTGGGGACGTCCTTCTCCTCGACCGTCTCGACCTTGATCAGGTGGTAGCCGAACTCGGACTTGACCGGCTGGGAGACCGTGCCGGCCTCGAGCGCGACGACGGCCTCGCGGAACTCGGGGACCATGCCCTGCAGCCCCTGGTAGTCGAGCTTGCCGAGGCTGCCGCCCTCCATGGCCGAGTAGGTATCGTCGCTGTTGTCCTTCGCGAGCAGTGCGAAGCTCTCGTTGGGGTCCTCGAGTCGGGTGCGAAGCTCCTGCGCCTTCGCGAGCGCCTGCTCCTCGGTGCGGTCGAACCAGGCCGGCTTCTTCGCGGCGCTGTCGGCGCCGCTCTCGGTCGAGGCCGACTCCGACGACTCGACGGCGCTCTCCGCCCCGGGGTTCTGCTCGAGCCAGGCATCGCGCTCGCGCTCCGAGGGGACCTTGATCAGGATGTGGCGGACCTCGAAGGTCCGGTAGCGGGCGAGCAGTTCGGCGTCGCTGACCGTGATGTCGCTCGTGAGCGCCGTGCGGAGCTTGTCCTCGCAGATCTGGGCGCGGAACTCGGCGGTGCGCGCCTTGGCGTCGCGGGCGACCCGCGTCTCGTACTCCTTCCACGTCAGGTCCTGCTCGACGAGGAAGCGGTTGCGGTCGGGGCCCTCGCCCGCCCGCTTGATCTGCTGGTCGACGAACTCCGTGCGCTTCTCCTCGACCTCAGCCGAGGAGGCGGTGATGCGGCGCTGCTTGGCCTCGCCCTGCACGACCGCACCGCGCACGATCTGGCTGGTGGCCGCGTAGAGGGTGCTGAAGTACGCGTCCGGGCCGCTCCCGAAGTAGCTCCGGTACTGCTCGAACGTGCCCCAGAGCTGTGCCGCGCGGACGACCTGGCCGTTGACGGCGAAGACGGGGCGGTCGGGCTGCTCCTGGCCGACCGGCATGGGCCGCCCGAAGCTCCAGAACGCGCCGATCACGAAGACGACCACGATCCCCCACAGGACGATCTGCACGGCCAGCCGAGCGCGCGCGCTCTTCTGAAACTTCACAAACGACATAGAGGCCTCACATCTCCCGCATAGATAGGTGACGAGGAGGTCAGTATACGCGGACCGTGTCGACCGGTCGAGTGCCGCCGTCGCCCGTTCGGCCGGCGGGCGGGGTTGACCCTCCCGCCGGCGTGCCGTATAAGGCATCCTGCATTGTGGGGCGGTGTTCGCGCGGCGGCTGACGCGTGGGCGCCGGAGTGGCTCCCTCAGCGGATCGGCGAAGACTGGACTCTGTGCCATGGACAGGACGGATGTCGCGATCCTTCGCGTTCTGGCGAAGGCGGGTAAGGCCTTGGGGGCCGGCAAGGTCGCCAAGGAACTCCTGGGGTACGGAATCGACCTCGAGGAGCGCGCGGTCCGCTACCACCTCGAAGCGCTGGACGAGGGCGGCATGACCGAATCGACGGGCCGGCAGGGCAGGCAGATCACGGCCGAGGGACGTCGCGAGCTGGAGCGCGCGCGGGTCGCCGACAAGGTCGGCCTCGTCTCGGCGAGCCTCGAGGCGTTCGCCTACCGCACCACCTTCGATGCCCACACGGGCCAGGGCCAGGTCGCGCTGAACGTCTCCTCGGCTCCCGAGGAGCGCCTGCCCGACATCCTGCGGGTGCTCGCCGAGGTCGCCGCCTCTCCCTTCGTCACCAGCCGGCGGGTCCGGGTCTTCCGGGCCGGGGAGCTGGCGGGCTCGTGGGTGATCCCGAGCGGGTCGGTCGGCATCGGCACGGTCTGCAGCGTCACCGTCAACGGCGTGCTCCTGAAGGCGGGCATCCCGGTCCAGTCGCTGTTCGGCGGCCTTCTCGACATCGACGGCGGCCGGGCGACGCGATTCACCGAGGTCGTCCACTACGGCTACACCTCACTCGACCCCATCGAGGTCTTCATCAAGAGCGGTTCGACCTCGGTCCTCGGCGCGTGCCGAGCCGGGATGGGCGTCGTCGGCGCCAGCTTCCGGGAGTTCCCGGCCGAGGCCCGCGAGCATGTGCTCGACGTGATCCGAAGCATCACGCCGTGGGGGCTGGGCGGAGTGGTCGAGGTGGGCGCGGCCAGCGCGCCGCTGTTCCAGATGCCGGTCGGCCCCGGCCGCTGCGGGCTGGTCATCAGCGCCGGCCTGAACGCGATCGCGGCCGTCGAGGAGAGCGGCGTTCCCACCCGCAGCAAGGCGCTGACCACGACCGTGGAGTACGACGAACTCGAGGACGTCTTCCGCCTGGCCGACCGCGCGTCGGCCTAGCGCGCAGCCTCTCGCTCGGGCAAGGCGGCCAGGAACGGCAGCCCGCGGTAGCGCTCGTCGAAGTCGAGCCCGTAGCCGACGACGAAGCGGTCGGTGATCGTGAAGCCGGTGACGGCTTCGGGGACCTCGACCCGTCGGCGCTCCGGCTTGTCGAGCAGCGCGGCAAGGCGTACGCGCCGGGCCCCCTTCGACTCCAGATGGCGCAACAGGAATGCGCTCGTGAGCCCCGTGTCGACGATGTCGTCGAGGAGGAGCACGTCGCGGCCCTCGAGGGGGATCTGGGTGTCGCGCAGCAGCTCGACCGTGCCCGACGAGGTGGTTCCGGCGCCGTACGAGCGGGCCTGCACGTAGTCGACGGTCACGGTGTGCGGCAGCAGCCGCAGCAGGTCGGCGCCGAAGACGAGCCCCCCCTTGAGCGCCACCACGGCGACCGCGTCGGTCGCGAGGCCCTGTTCGAGCAGCGCGGCGGCCACCTGGGGCAGCCGCTGGGCGATCCGTTCGGCCGGGAGGATCACCTCGAGTCGCTCGCCGCCGACCGTCACCCACTCCGCCATGCCCGGTCCTCCGATCGTCCCGCGCGGCGCGCCGCCCCCGGCCGCATGATGCCGCGCGGGGTTCGCCACGTGCAACCCCGCACGCCGGCGGGGCAACAACCAGGCCCTGGAGGCGGCAATCGGGGAGGTTCGATGGTTAGGCGAGCGAAACGGTACGGAACAATAGGTGCGTCCGGCACACACGGTATCGGGAGGCAGGCCACATGGTAGATGAGCGTATGCGCCAGATCTTCCTCGAGAACACCGCCGCGACGCCCGAGCAGATCGACCGCGCCGCGGAGGTTGCGGAGCGGACGGGCGAGAGTCTCGGCGCGGTTCTCCAGATGCTGGGCGCCGTTACCGAGGAGGAGCGGGTGCGGTGTCTGGCCCTCAAGCTCGACCTCGAGTACGTCGACCTGGACGCCAACCCACCGTCGCCCGAGCTGCTCCGGCTGGTTCCGGCCGAGGTTCTGCGTCGGTACCGGGCGGTGCCGGTGCGGATCCATGTGACCCTCGCGCTGCCCAACCCCCTCGACGTCATGTCGAGCGAACTGGTGGCGGAGATCGGCGAGGCCGTCGGATGCCCGGTCACCACCGCCGTCGCGTCGGAGAAGGAGATCGCCCGCGTCCTCGCGGCCCTCGAGACCGAGGCGCCGGCAGCCGAGCCCGAGCCGATTCCGGCCGTCGACGAGCCTGAGGCGGCCGCTGAGCCGGCTCCTCCGCTCCCCGAGGCGATCGACGAGCCGGAGGCCCCCGAGCCCGAGGTTGTGGCACAGGAGCCCGTCGTGGAGACCGCCCCCGAGGCGGAGGCGCCCGTTGCGGAGCCGGCCCCCGAGGCGGAGGCGCCCGTTGCGGAGCCGGCCCCCGAGGCGGAGCCCGCCCCCGACGAGGCCGGGCCGGAGGATCTCGCTCCGGAGGACCTGGCCTCGGTCTACGAGCAGCTCACGACCCACGACGCCAAGTTCCTCGAAGCGCTGCGGCAGGAGGTCCCACTGCCCGACAAAGCGGTCGCGGAGGCGGCGGCGTGGGCGCGCGAGAACGCACAGGACCTCGGACGGGCGCTGGTACACCGCACCGCGATCACGGAGGCGGAGCGGGTGAAGGCGGAGGGACGGCTCTGGGGGTTCGACTTCTTCGATCTCTCCGACTTCGAGCCGGATCCCGATGTCGTCCACATTGTCCACATCGACCAGCTCGTACGGTGCGGGGTCCTGCCCGTACGGCTCGAGGACACGACGCTCTACGTGGCCGCGGTGGATCCGCTCGACCTGAATGCCATTGACTCGTTGACCGTGACGACGGGCTACCAGGTGCGGGCGTACATCGCCGTCGAGGCCGATGTGCGCAGAATCCTCCAGTCCCTCTCGCAGTAGAGAGCCGGGACACGCATTCTCCTTTTTTGGCGAGAGGCGAAGGAGGACGCCCCGCGGCGCGGCCGAAGTTGCACTGTGGAAGTGAGAGACATCAGAGGCGTCGGGCGAGCGCCACGCGGTACGCAGAGACGGCGCAAGGGGCCCGGCGAACCTGAGACCGGCGTCGAGGAAGCAAGCGTCCCTCTCGCCAACTGAGCGCGTAACGATGCGCTACGATCGGCCCCGAAGGGCCACTGTGCGATGAACGCTCACCGCTTCGGTCAGTCGGCGCCAGGGAGTCTCCGAGCCCGGTTTGGAGGCGATGGCTAGGAAGTGACCTCTGAAGCAATAGCGACCCGGAGCCCGATCGGCGGCTGCTAAGACTGGCGAACCCCTAGATGCCCTAATCTAGGCCCCACAGAGGCGGAGTGCCTCTCCCAGGGAACACAGGCCGCTTCCCGGATCGGGCTCCGCGCTTGTACGGCCCGTTGGCCTACGAGAGACTCGCCAGAAAGTGGTCGGCCTTCTCCGCCTGCGCGACGGCCACCTCACCGACGGCCGCCAGGCTCTCCTCGCTCATCCCGAGCTGCTCCGACACCCGCTCCCAACAGACGGTGGTGCTGCCCCCCACCGTCGAGGAGGCCTCGACCCGGTTCGCGACCGCGCTCGCGACATGGACCAGCGAGACGGCCGGCGAGTGGGGCTCGCCCCTCTCCGGAGCGTGGTGGCCCGCCGCGGCCAGCACGAGCGGCAAGGGGAAGTTCCAGTGGATCAGCAGCCGCGAGCCGATCTCGGCGTGGGTGATCCCGAGTTGCTCGGACTCGAGTTCGACGAGGGTGCGGTCCTCGCTGACGGCGGCGCGGCACTGCGCGTACTCCGCGGGGCAGATCGTCTCGAGCGCCAGCTTGCCGACATCGTGCAGGAGGCCGGCCACCGCGCACTCCTCGGGGTCCTCGGCGCCCCAGTGGGTGGCCAGGTAGGCCGCGACCTCGCCCGTGGTCAGCGCGTGCCGCCACAGTCCGGCCGAGAACTCGGAGTCCCGACCGCCCAACGCATGGTGGGTCGCCACCGCGAGAGCCGCCGACCGAACCCGGCCGAAGCCGATCAGCAGCACGGCCTGGGAGATCGTCGCGATCTCGCGCGAGTGGCCGAAGTAGGCGCTGTTGGCGACGCGCAACACGCGGGAGGCCAGGCTCTGGTCCTCCCCGATCAGCTCGGCCAGCGCGAGCACCCGGGTGCCGTCCGACGCGGTCAGACGGAGCACCTCGTGGATCACGCGGGGGATCGTGGGCAGCCCCTCCAGTACGGTCAGGACCTGCACGACCCGATCGCGGTAGTCCGGCATGCCTCACCCACCCCCTGGTTGTCGTCGCGCGGTCAGGCGAGGGCCTCGATCGGCGCCTCGCGCACGCCACCGGCGGCGGTCGAACGGTAGACCGAAGCCGTCAGGTTCGCGCGCTTCGGGTACTCCGCCAGGATCGTCTGCTCGAGCGCCTCGGCCCGGTCGGGCTCGACGAGCGCCACGGCGCAGCCGCCGAACCCGGCGCCGGTCATGCGGGCGCCGAGCACGCCGTCGACCGAGCGGGCGATCTCGACCATCGCGTCCAGCTCGTCGCAGCTCACCTCATAGTCGAGGCGCAGGCTCTCGTGGCTCGCGTCCATCAGGGCGCCGAAGCGCCGCACGTCGCCGCTGCGGAGACACTCGACCGACTGCAGCACGCGCGCGTTCTCGGTCACGACATGGCGCGCGCGGCGGTACACATGCTCGGGCACCTTGCCCTCGAGCAGCGGGAGCTGCTCCGGCGTCACGTCGCGGAGGGCCACGATGCCGGGGAGGTCGTCCTGCAGCGCCGCGACGGCCGCCTCACACTCGGCCCGGCGCTGGTTGTAGGCCGAGCCGGCGAGGGTGCGGGCGCGGTGGGTGTCGCAAACGACCACGGCGGCCTCGGAGGCCTCCAGCCGAACGCTCTGGGTCTCGAAGGAACGGGTGTCGAGGAACAGGGCGTGGTCGGCCTCGGCGTTGGCGATGACGAACTGGTCCATGATGCCGCAGTTGACGCCGACGAACCGGTTCTCGACCCGCTGGCACATCCGGGCGAGTTCCGGGCGGTCGATCCCGAGGCCGAACAGCTCGTTGAGCGCGTACGCGGCACAGACCTCGATCGCTGCCGAGGAGCTGAGTCCCGAGCCGACGGGAACGTCGCTCGCGAGCGCCAGGTCGAACCCGCCGAGGCGGGCGCCACGCCCCAGCAGCTCGGCGACCACGCCCCGAATGTAGTTGGCCCAGTGGCCGTC
This sequence comes from uncultured Armatimonadia bacterium, assembly GCA_964598695.1. GTDB lineage: Bacteria > Armatimonadota > Zipacnadia > UBA1398 > UBA1398 > CAZRDB01. The sequence goes on along the minus strand of CAZRDB010000092.1, from coordinate 7,046 downwards.
GGGCAGCCGGTCCGGCGCGTCGATCGCGAACTCGTCGTCGGGGCTGCAGTCGGCCGAAGCGAGACGGACGCGGCCGTCGTCACGGGGCGCGATCAGCGCAAGGAGGGAGAGTTCGAGGGCGCAGGGGAGCACGAACCCGTCGTTGTAGTCGGTGTGCTCGCCGATGAGGTTGACCCGGCCCGGCGCGACGAACGCGCGCGCGTCGTCCCGGCCGCCGAGAACCCGCTCCGCGACGCCACGGAGCCTGCCGGTGAGGCTCGAGGGGAACTGACTCATGTGTTGGCTGCCTCCTGGTCGGCGTATTGTAGCATACGGGCCAGGGCCGTACGGCGGAGGACGGAGCCGGTCGCGCCCGAAGCTCGTCTCACCAGGTGTGGCCGGTCGGGCCGCCGAGAGGGGTGCTTGGATTGCGCGAGACACGGAGGGCGCCGATCTGGCTGGCCGTCGTGCTCTGTTGTGGCGCGGTGGCCGCCCAGCCGAGGGAGCCTCGTCGCGACGTGGTGCAGGGCGGCCGGCTCGTCCACACCGTTCGCTCCGGGCTGCTGTGGGCGCCCGCGGGCGGCCGTCTCTTGTGTATCGAGGAGACGCTGGTGGGCCAGGAGCAGCGCGCCGTCACGGCCGAGCGCTCGCTCGTCGTGATCGAGCCGGACAGTGGCGAGCTGCTCCGGATCGGAGAGGACGACGCGCCGATCGACCCGACCTGGTCGCCGGATGGCCGCCACATCGCCTACATCGCCGAGGACCCCACCACACCCAACCGGGGCGATCTCGTCCTCGCCGATCTCGGCGGGATCGAGCCGCGCCCGCTCACGCGCGGAGGCGGCTACTCGATGCCCCTGTGGCTTCAGGAGCCGACGGGCGACTGCTTCCTGCTTCTTCGGGCCGAGGGCCGCGGGGCGGCCGCGACGATCTCGCTGTGCCTGCTCCGGCCCGGCGAGAACGACCCGGCCAAGGCCGTGACGCCGCTGGCGACCTGGCCGGCGGTCGGGCAGGGCCTGAACGACCTCTCCTGCTCGCCCGACGGGGCCCTCGTCTTCGTTACGGCCTGGCAGCGTCGCGAGGACGGCACGCGCGCCCTCTCGCTCGGGATCCTGCGCCTGCGCACCGAGACCGGGTGGGCGACCGGGCCCGTCACGCCGGAGTTCCACCCGCTCCCCGCGGGAGCCAGCCAGATCGCCGCCGCGGGATGGTCCCCGGACGGGTCGAAGATGGCCCTCTTGGCGCGGGGCGACTCGGAGGTCGACTGGTACCCGTGTGTGCTCGACGGCCGGACCGGCGAGGTCCGCCGTGTGCCCACCCCGCGCGAGCCCGGCGCCTACCTGCGGCTCGTCTGGGCCGATGGCGGCGACGGGCTGCTCGCCCTGTACATGCCGGGTCCGGGGGAGAACCGCCCGCCCCAGCTCCGGATCCTGCCGCTCGACGGCGGCGCCCCGGTGCCGATCGACCCCGAGTGGGGACCGGGCCTGACGCTCGACCTCGACCTCGAGTTGGCCGGCGATCCCTCCTGCACCCTCTACGCGGCGGCCTCCGGCAACGACGTGCGCCTCGTGAAGCTCGGGACGCGCGAGGAGGCGCGCGACCGGATCATCCGGGGCAACCTCGTCTACCTCGGTCTCAAGCTCCTCACCTGGGCCCAGCGCGAGCAGTGGGCGGAACGGAACGCGGCCGGCGCAGTCCCCTCGCTCCTGCCCGACCCCAAGAGCGAGGCCTGCCGCAAGACCCTCCCCGGCGCGGCCTGGAAGACCGATGCGTTCTGGATCGACCTCATCCGCCCCCTCGCGCGCGGCGACTTCCCGCAGGGGGCGTTCCCGGCCGCCTTCGAAGAGAAGCTGTGGAGCCCCGGCGACGCACCGAAGGGAGGACGCCGCTCCTCGTACCTGATGCCCGAGGGCGCGCACGCGATGGACGTCTCGCTCGGATCCCGCGCCCCAGCCGGCAGCGTCGTCCTCCAGGAGCGCACCGACATCCGGCCCGAAGGCTACTACGTGCTGCGCTGGGATCCCCGCGCACCGGGCGGTCCACTCGTGCCCGAGTGGATCGCGGCCGGACAAGCCCCGGAAGGAGCCCCGCAATGACCCTGTCTCCCACACCGGCGCCCACGGCGAACGCGCTCCGGCTCGCGCCGCTGCTGCCCGTGCTGGTCGCGCTCCTCGCGATCCCGAGCTGCCGGGCTCAGGCCCCCCAGTACGTCCCGCGCGACGAGTGGGCGGCCGTGCAGGTCGGGGCCGCCAAGATCGGATACCTCCACCTGACGACCAGCCTCGAGGAGACCGGAGAGCAGGCGGGACGCCTGCGCATGGGCCTCGAGCTGCGGCTGCGGCTCAGCGAGCTGGGGATGGCCACCGAGGTCGAGGTAACGATCCGGCAGTGGATCGACCCCGAGAGCCGTGCGCCCATTCGCCTCGAAGCCAGCCTCCCGGCGGGGGCCGAGCCGACGCGCAAGGTGGTCACATTCGGCGCCGACACGGTCACCGTTCGGCGGATCGGCTACGACGGCGAGCGGACAATCACGCTCCCGATCCCAGAGGGAGCCACGCTCCGAGGCGACCTGCAGTTCCTCCTCGAGCCGCTCGAGGCCGGCGAGATGCAGGCGACCTCCTACAACGTACTCAGCGACCGGCTGGAGACCACGAAGACGGTGATCGAGAAGACGGAGACCGGCTGGACGGCCCAGGGGTCGGCCTCGATCGGCCAGTACGTCATGCGGCTCTCTGAGGACGGCACGATCGTCTCCGGCACCGGGATGATGGGCGTGGGGCTCGTCGCGCAGACCGAGGAGGAGGCGCGCAACCTCGGAAGCGGCGACTACATGCCTCCGCTGGAGTTCGGGGTCGGCGCTCGGGTCGAGCGTCCGCTCCCCCAGCCGAGCCGCATCCGCACCCTCCGCGCGACCCTCACGGGCCTGAGCCTCCCCGACGGGATGCCGCGCATCGAGCGACGCCAGCAGGTGGATCCACTGCCCGAGGGCGGCTACCGCGTGACCGTCCACGCCGACGACATCCGCACCCACAGCGGGCCGGCGCTGGGCTACGACCTGCCCGCCGAGGTCGCCCCGCTCGCCGGGCCCGATGCCGACATCGTCTCCGAGGACGCCTCGGTCGTGGCCGCCGCGCGCGAGGCCCTGGGCGGCGAGACCGACGCGTGCCGTGCCGCCGAACGGCTCTGCGCGTGGGTCGACGCAAAGCTGACGTTCGGTGGCGCGCTCGACTCGGCGCGCACGTCGGCCGAGGTACTCGCGGTCGGTCGCGGGGTCTGCCGCGACTACGCCGTGCTCTACGCCGGGATGGCCCGCTCGCTCGGGATCCCCTCGCGCCTGTGCACGGGGGTCGTGTACGCCGAGGACGGCTTCTACCTCCACACGTGGGCCGAGAGCTGGCTCGGGCCCGACAACGGCTGGGTTCCGCTCGACCCCACCCGGAGCGGGCGGCCCGTCGACGCCACCCACATCACCTTCCTGCAGGGCGGCGTCGACAGCGTCTGGCGCGTCATGCAGGTCTGCGGTGAGCTGGCCGTGAGCGACATCGAGGTCGAGACGACCCCGGCGCCGCCTCCCCTCCCCCTCCCGCTCGACCTGCTGCTGGGGAGCTGACCCCCCCGTGGCGGCCAACCCGCGCGTACGGGAGGATGGCTGGGCTGGGCTCATTCGCCCCGTCCTCGCCATGCTGGCCCTGTTCGGGGCGGGGCTCTGTCTGGGCCTCGGGTCCGCGCTCGCCCTCCGTGCCGTCGGCCGTGACGATCTCCTCGACCGGCTGGCTCGGTGGTTCGGCAGCCTGATCGCGTGGCGCATGGCGCCGGGGCAGCCGGCCGTCACCGGGCTTCTGATCGCTGCCGGCAACGGCGCCGCGTGTGAGTTCGTCGCCCTAACCGGGGCGGCCGCCTGCTGGCTCGAGTTGCGGTTGCGAGCGAGCGGGGGGCTGCTCGATCGCTTCCTGCGGGTCGCCTACGCCCGGCCGAGCGCGCTCGGTCGGGTCGCGCCTCTCCTGGCAGGAGCGGGCCCCGAGAAGCCGCGAACCGGCCTCGCCATCTGCCTGCTGCTCCCCGCGCTGTGCCTGCTCACGAACGGCCTCTACGCGGGCCTCGCAACGGGCCTGGTGGCCGTGACCCCGCACGCCGGGAGCCTCGCGATGCTCCTCGCCTACGCTCCGATCGAGTGCCTGGCCCTGGCCCTCGCCGCGTCGCTGTCGGTCGCGTTCGCGCGGGCGGCCGCCGATGCCCGGGGCCTCCGCGAGGCTTGGGCCATGGCCCACACGCCGGCGCGACACGCGCTCGTATGCGGGCTGGTGGCCGTGGCCGCCGCGATCGAGGCCGCGCAGATCGCCGCGCTGGCCGCGAACTGAGAGGGAGGGCGCGATGCCCCGCTTCCTGTTGACCGAGGAGCCCGACGAGGACGGGGAGGTCCGGATCGTCGGCGACGACGCGCGCCACCTGAGCGGTCCGCTCCGCGCGCGACCGGGCGAGACGATCGCTCTCTGCCGACCGGGCCGCTGGCTCTCGGCGGTGGTCGAGCAGGTCGGCAAGTCGCGGATCGTCGCCCGCGTCACCGCCGACGTGCCCGCCCCGGAGGAGCCCGAGGGGCCGGCCCTGCTCGCCGCGCTGCCGGCCCGCGAGGCCTGGGAGTGGATCCTCGAGAAGGCCACCGAGTTGGGCGCCGGCCGGATCCAGCCCGTCCTGACCGAGCGGTCGGCGGTGTTCCGCGACCGGGCCGGCGGCGGCGAGCGGCTTGCGCGGTGGCAGCGGATCGTGGAGGAGGCACGCAAGCAGTGCGGACGAACGCGTCCGCCCGAGCTGGGCCTCCCGGTCGGCCTCTCCCAGGTGCTGGATCGGCCCTGGGACCGCCTGATCGTCCTCGATGGGGCGGGCGCCATGGCTCCCCCGTCGCCGGTCGGCCCCTCGGGAGCCACGGCACTGCTGATCGGCCCCGAGGGCGGGCTCACCCCGGCCGAGAGCGAAGCGGCCGCGACGGCGGGGGCGACAGCCTGGAGCCTCGGCCGGTTCGTCCTGCGCGCCGAGACCGCGGCGGTGGCCGCCCTGGCCGCCCTCAACGCGTCGGACACGGCCAACCGAACCATGTAGGGCGTGGGGGACTCTGATCGATCGCCGGCCCGCGTGTGCGCGCGAATCCCTGCCACTCCGAGAAGGAGGCCCTGGGGATCGGGCCGAAGCTTCGGAGGATTGGAATGCCGGAAGCGCGTTCCAGGCTCGGGCCGCGGGTCGGCTCTGAGCCGGTTGCGGTATGCGGCGTGCGGCAGCGAGGTCGCTGCGGCACGTTGGGGTTTGCTGACGGCACCGACAGGATCCCACTGCGGAGGTGTGCACTGATGCGGGAGACCCGCTCACTCTGGATGCTCGTGGTCGTCGCACTGGCGGCGTCGATTGCACTCGCTCAGGGGCCGGACGGTGCCCCGGCACCCCCCGCGCCTCCGGCGGCCGAGACGGTGAAGGCGGCCACGCTGCTCGCCGACGGCAAGAAGGAGCTGGATCGCGCCCCGAGCCTCGAGAACTACGCCAAGGCCGTCGCGCTCTTCCGCCAGGCGGTGCAGGTCGCGCCTGACTTCGCGACCGCCCACCACTACCTCGGCGTGGCCCTCTACTACACCGGCCGGCAGGTCCTGCGGCAGAACGACCTCGACCTCGCGACGGCCAACGTCTCGCTCGATGAGGCGCTCACCGTGCTGGCGAAGGCCAACGAGCTGTCGCCGACAGCGCCGGGCCCCGTCCTCTACACCGGGCTTGTCCACCTGCTCAAGAGCGACTACACGACCACCGACACCGCCCTCCAGGCACAGGAGCTGGCGCTCGCCGAGGAGTCGCTCGCGAAGGCCGTCGACGCCTCGGCGGCGCGCGACCGCGGCCCCGCGCACGAGGCGCTCGGTCGCGTCCTGGTCCGGCGGGGCGAGCTGTTCCGCGGGCTCCAGAACCTCGACTGGGCGCTCGAGATCGACCCCAACTACGCCTGGGCGCGTTACAGCCGCGCGCAGGCGCTCTACGAGATGGGCCGCTACTCCGAGGTCGACACCGAGTGCACCCGCCTCAACCAGACGCTGACCGCGTACAAGCGCGAGAAGTTCAACCTCGACCAGCTCGACGCCAACGGACGGACCTCGACCGACCAGGCCCAGCAGACCCGGGAGAAGTTCGCCGAGACCTACGGCGGCGCCGCCGACTTCAGCGATGCGAACATGTGGCCCCAGGTCTACAAGCTCCAGGGCCAGGCCCTCGATGCGCTCCACCAGTTCGCCGCGGCCCGCTCGTGCTTCCAGCAGGCCATGAGCAAGGAGCACGGCGGCAACTCCGAGAGCCCCGAGTTCCTCACCCTCCAGGCTCGCGCGCTGCTCTCGCAGGCCAACTGGATCCTCCGGGTCGAGGGACGCGTCTCCGACCCGCGCAGCCTACTGAAGGCAGTCGACGAGAGCGTGACCGAGATCCTGAAGTCGACCGAGAACTACCCCAACGCCCTCGAAGTCCGCGGCGAGGCCTACATGCTCGAGTCTGAGGTCTACAAGACCGAGGGCGACAACAAGGCCCACCAGCTCGAGGATGCGCGCGATGCGCTGGCCAAGGCCGCCGAGGCGTACGCCAACGCCCGCAAGAACAACATGCCCTACCCCGAGGCGCGTAGCGGCCGCAACTACGCACGCTGCCTCGCGAGCTACGGCTACGTCCTGGCCCGCCTCGGCGACACCCCCAAGGCGCTCGAGCAGTTCCGGATCGGCCTCACCGAGGGCGACGCGAACAGCTGGCCCTGCCTGCTCTACCAGGCCTACACGCTGGCCAAGTCCGACGGCGCCCAGAACTGCCAGACCGTCCGGACGCTGGTCGAGCGCGTGACCGCCCGCGAGACCGGCCTCGCCTTCCGCGAGTTTGACGCCCTGTTCATTGGGGCCGAGACGCTCTACCAGGCAGGCAAGTCGTGCCGTGTCCAGGGCCGCACCGCGGGCCAGCCCGAGGGTGACCTGGTGAAGACGGGCGGCGACCTGCTGCACGACGCGATCACGTTGGCCGAGCGCGCCACCGAGATGGCGCCCAAGTACACGCGTCCCTACATG
>CAZRDB010000091.1:0-18695 GCA_964598695.1 uncultured Armatimonadia bacterium | reverse complement strand
GCTGAAGCCCGCGGCTCCGGTACGTCGCAGTGCAGCCGCGCCCTTCAGGGCGCGGGCTCTCTCCCGGACCTACCCGAGCGTGCTCTACTCCCGTGGAGTAGAGGCTCGCATGCGCCAAGAGGTGACAGCCGATTCGTGCAGCGGGCCGGGTCCCCTGCGTGGGAACCCGGCCCGTTGCCGAGAGCGTCGACAGCCCCAGCCGACGCTACTGTCCGATGAGTGTGGCCGAGCTGGGCTTCCGCGGGACGGGCGTGCGGAACGGCCCCTCGGCGAGCGCCTTCACGAGCGGCTCCTGGAGGTTGCTCAGCGAGAAGAAGACGATGCTCGGGTAGCCGCCCTCCTCGCGGAGGACCTTCATCTGCGTGAGCACGCTTTGGGGCGACTGCACTTGGCCGTCGCCGTCGATGTCGTAGATCCCGAGACTGGGGGCGACCCTCTGGTGGGTCGGGTCGGTCTCGAGCCACTCCCGCATCGACTTGCGGAGGCTCTCGTTGTCGGGCGTGTAGGCCATGGGGATCGCGTAGTCGATCAGGCCTTCCTTCACCCAGTCGTGCCAGTACTGGAAGAGGCTCTCGGCCGAGGAGCGGCGGTGGAAGGTGCAGGCGGTCACGGCGATGTCGGGCTTCACGGTGTGCGCGCCCTCGTGGACCCGGCGGACCAGGTCTGTGATGCAGCCCGCCTGATACTGGCGCCACTTCGTGCCCAGGTCGCGGTAGCGCGCCCGCTGCTCCGGAGTGACCTCGGCCGCCACGTCGATCAGCGGCGTCCGCTCCTCTCCGGGCAGGAGTGCCTCGAGGCCCCCGAGGTACGGGGCCTCCGTCGTGAGGCCCAGCAGTCGCTGGCACTGGGGATCCTCGATCGCGTGCATCGGGCCGTCGATGACGAACACCCAGCCGCCCTGCTCGGCGTAGGATACGAGCTTGGCGAGCACGGGCGGGGGGATCCGGTAGGCGTTGGGGAGCATCACCATCGGCGGCTTCACCTCGCGCGTGAGCACCTCGTCGCTCACCCACGCCGGCTGGTAGCCGACCTTGCGGACCAACTCCTCGGTGGCCGCGTGGTACTTCGGCCACCACTCGTCGCTCTCGGGGATCCGGAGCAGCGGGATCTGCTCCTTCTGCTGTCGGGCCGAGGCGATCGCGCGCTGGAGGATCGTCGTGACCAGAGGGAAGGGACCGCTCTCGGCGTGCCAGTTCAGCAGGAGCGCGCCCCCTCGCCCGACGTTGTTGCCCACGACGGCCGGGACCCCGTTGCCGAAGCGCGCGAGGACGAAGCCCGTGGTGGGCCCGTCGAGCGGGTTGCCGCGGATCGGCGCGACGGTCGGGAGCGCCGCCCCGCCGCTCTCCCAGTGGATGCCCGTCGCTTCCGCGAACCCCTTGCATGCCGCGGGGCTGAAGCTGCCCGCGCCGTCGTCGTAGCGGACGAAGTCGAACTGCAGGCCGTCCAGCTCGGGGTAGGCGCGCAGCGTGCTCAGCATCAGCTCGACCTGGAAGTCGCGGACCTCGGGGTTGGCGAAGTCATACCACAGCAGCCGCTGGCCGTCGGCGTTGACCATGCACCAGTCCGGGTGCTCGCCGAGGAACGGGCCGGGGTCCTCGCTGCCGTTCTCGCCGTTGACGAAGCGCAGATGGATCTCGATTCCCCGGCGGTGGCCCTCGCGGATCAGGTAGGCGAGCGGGTCGAAGCCCGGCTCGACGGTCTCCGGCATCGAGACGTAGGGGTTGCGGAAGAAGCACTTGCCGCCCCAGTAGAAGCCGAGCCAGTAGATGCAGTTGAGGCGGGCGTCCTGGGCGAGGTTCAGGACATGGTCGCACTCCTGCCGATTGTGGGTGCTGGAAGCGTGGGCCCAGATCCCCCGCAACTCGCCGATCGGCGGGGTTGCGTAGATCGGCGCCGCGGGGGCCGGGGCTGTCTGGGAACCCGCCGCGAGTGCTAGAATGGCGCAAGCGCCGACTGCGAGCGCGAGACGGAACACGAAGCCACCTCCGGTGGGAATGGAGCCGCCGGCCACGACGGACGAGCCGCGGGCGCCGGCGCCCCTACCATTAGGAATGCGCGGGGCCTCGGTCGGTTCGATGTCCCCGCCGGGGTGGCCCCTGGCCGATCCCGTTTCCGTCCGGGACACGTGCGGAGGATCGCTTGCGCAGACCGATCACGGCTACCCTCGTTCGGCGCCGGATGCCGCTCTGGGGCCGGTTGTCGCTCGGGGCCCTGGGGGCGGCACTGGTCGCCTGGTTCTTCCTCGGAGGCATGCTCCGTGGGATGCTGCGCGGCGCGAGCCACCGAGACACCCCGACGGCCCGCATCGTCGACATCGAGTTCGGCGACTCGGACGCCGGGGAGGTCGACGGTTACCGCGCCTACTACCGCTACGAGCTGGTGCCCGTGCGGATCCGGCTGCGCGACAGTCAGGGGCGCGCGATCGCCGGCGTGAAGCCCTCGGCCCAGGTCTTCCGCGACGATCTTCTGGTCAAGGACGCCGGGAAGCGGATGGAGATCCCGCTCCGCTACGACGACAGGACGGCTGAGTGGCGCGGCAACTGGACCGCCCCGGTCGGAACCAGCACCGGCGTCTACCGCGTCGAGTGCGCCGCGATGGTCCCGGCCGGCTGTCTCCCCCCCGGCTACGTCGATGTGCCGCGGGTCCAGGCGGCGAAGCAGGAGCAGCCGCGCGACCGCCGTCTCCGCCGGCCCGAGAGACCCCTCGACGAGGCCGACTCGAGCGGCGCCGAGTCGTTGCCCAAGGACCAGCCGGTCCGGATCTCGGAGGAGCGGGAGTTCCGGATGGCCGCCCGCGAGCCCACGCTCCCCGCGCAGGGATTCGGCGTAGTCTCGTGGGAGATCATCAGCCCCGACCTGCAACGCGATCTCCATGTGCGCCTGCCAAGCGGCGAGGTGGGCGACTGGCGCGGCGTGTTCCAGTGGCTCGACCTCTTCGCCCCCGACATGTTCTGGTACTCCGGCTACATCACATCGGCCGAGTTCGAGCCGCTCCCGGAGGGCGTGCCCTGGTTCCAGCCGAACGTGCGGGCGATCGACGCGATCGGCCAGGAGGCGCACCAGCGCGGCCTCAAGTTCGGCGTCTACTGCTTCGCCTACCGGATGAACGGCGCCATCGAGCTGCTGCCCGACTACGACACCGCCTACTACAACCCCAACGTCCGCGCCGGGCTCGCCGTCCCCTCGCTGCTCAACGACCGACGCATCGACGATCTCGCCGCGATGGCCCGGTCGCTCGACGAGAACCCCAATGTCGACATGATCGGCTTCGACTACATCCGTGATGCCGAGCCTACCTACGACGGCGTCGACCGCTTCGTTGCCGACGTCAACCCGCCGCTGCCGAGCGACTGGTCGTCGCGCTCTCTCGAGGAACGGATGGAGTGGCTCAAGGGCGAGTGTGCGAAGGTCAGTCGCGCGGTCAGGACCGACGCCGATCTCCGGGTCTGGCGGCTGTGGTGCTGGTGGCGGGCGCACCGCGTCTCGGAGATCATCCGGGACGTGCGGGCCCGGAGCGGCGCGACGAAGCCCTTCTGGGCCTTCACGCTCTCCTCCCTGCACGGGGTCGAGCACGGCCAGGATCCGTTCATGTTCCAGGATGCCGGGATCGACCTCGACGCGCCGATGCTCTACCAGATGGACAGCACGGCGCAGTTCGAGGCGTTCCTCACGACCAACCCGGAGAGCTGGCACAACTACACCGCCAAGGGCCCGCTCAACCTGTGTCCCGGCAACCAGGTCGATCACTACTGGAACCAGCGCAACATCCGCAACGTGACGACCGACCCGCCGAGCCCGATCGAGTTCCACCGGCGTCTGCTGGTCGCTCTCGAGACGTGCCGGTACAAGGAACCCGGCAAGCCGGACCGGGGCCCCGTGGGGGTCTTCTGTCACGACGTCATGCGCACGGCGGGGGTCCGCAACGAGGACCCCTACACCGGCGCCGATTGGGCCCTGTCCGGCGCCTCGGCGATGACCGCCGTCCGCTCGCAATGGGGCAGCATCCCGCTCCAGGTCGGCCTCGCCGCACCCGACAACGTCACGGTCGGCCAGACGGTCGAGGGCATCGTCTCGATCGCCAACACCACGGACCGGACCATCTCCGGGGTTTGCGCGGCGGCGTTCCCGCTCGAGGGCATGCAGGTCGTCGACCGCACGCCGGCCGGGCCCATCGAGATCCGACCCGGACAGCGCGCGGAGCTGCGCGTGCGGTGGCGGGTCACCTCCCGGGCCGAGGCACGCTCGGGCTGGCTGATGTCGGCCGTCCGCGTCACCTGGACGACGCCGGGCTACTTCCCCTCGGCGACGGCCTTCGACTACGTCCGGGTGCGCTGAGATCCCGCCGCGCGAGCCGGGCGGATCGGCCTCACGACCGAGCAACCGGCGTCTCGGTCGCGAGTCTAAATGGGTTGAGCCCCGGGGAGGGTCGGCGCGATGGTGCCACGGTGGTGGGAGGCACTGATATCGATGATGACGTGCGAGCGCTTTGCACAGCTTCGCGGAGACTACCTCGAGGGCAGCCTCGAGACCTCGCTGCGTGCCCGCTTCGAGAACCATGCCGACCGCTGTCCGGCGTGTCGCGACAGCCTGCTGGAGGCCCTCCTCCTGCCCGCGCGGTGGGAGGACGCCCTGCGGGATGGCTGCGCACTCGAGCCGCGCGAGGGGTGGCAGGCCAGGGTCTCGGATCTCCTGGTGGACCAGCCGCGCGAGGTGCGCGATGAGTGCTACCTCACGTGGCCCGATCTCTCGGCGCTGCTCGATGAGGAACTCGAGCGCGACAGCAGGCAGGCCGTCCGAAGCCACCTGCGCTCCTGCCTCCCGTGCGCCGGCGAGTTCCGCACCCTCGTGGCGCTCGATGCTCGGCTACGCGGCCTCCGGGTCGAGCCCGCCGGGTCGCTTTGTGAGTCGCTCGCGGAGCTGAGCGGCCAGGCGCGCTTCGGCCCGCGCCCCGCCGCGCGCTTCCATCGCGGTCTCCGCGGGGTTGCCGCCGTGGCGGCCGCCGTCGCGACGCTCGCGCTGGGCCTGGGCGGCATGTGGTCGCTCCGTTCCTCGTCGCCTCCGGCCGGCCCGATGCAGCTCGCGCGGGTCGAGGAAGCCGTGTTGGTCGATCGCGCTTCCGTCGAGCCCGCGACCACGGAAGGACTCCCCGAGATCGGGAAGGGAACCCAGCCCGCCGCCCCGGCGTCCTACGAGGCAGTTGCGCTCGCCTCTCGCGGACGCGACGTGGTCCATCGGCGGGTCTCTCGCCGTGCTCCGGCTCCCTCGGCCCACAGTGGCCCGGCGGTTCTCGTGTCCAATGTGCCGCCTTCCGGCGCGAGTGCGCCGGAGGAGCGCGCCACGGAGACCACGGCCCCGCCGCCGGCCCCGAAGGGGTCGCAGGCGCCGCTCGGGCTCAAGCTGGAGGGCTGGACCCAGGTCGTCTCGGGGTTGCCGGCCCCGACGTCCGGTTCGGCCGCGGCAACGCCCGGCAAGGGGCCGGTGGTCGTGAAGGCGGTCTCGGTTCCGGCCTCGGCCGCCACCGCGGGACCGGAGGCGGCGTTTGAACCGGGGATGTCGGCCGGTCTTTACTAGTTCGGAATCCCCCCGTCGCCCGTGAGGGCGGCATCTCGGGAACGGAGGTACGATCCGATGCGGAACGCGTTGTGGGTGGCGCTCGGAGCAACCGTGCTCCTCTGGGCCGCGTCCTGCGCGTTGGCGCAGGATCCGCCTCCGGCGGACCCCGCGCCGGATCCGGCCGCCGCCGCTCCCGCTGCCGATCCCGCGGCTGCGGCGCCCGCCGTCGATCCCGCGGCCGAGCAGCCGGCGGGCCCGTCGCTGGCCGACCGCCTCCAGACGGCCGGCGCGGCGGCTGCGGCCACCAAGTCCACGGCAGGGCGGTATGGCCCGAAGATTCACGACGGCTCCTCGTCGCTGCGGCTGTCGGCCGCCGGGGCCGATGCCGCGAGCCAGATCATCCAGGGCACGGTGCGCGTCCGTGTGGACGGAATGAGCCTGCTTCCGACCGACTACGCGATGGCCCGGCTGCCCGACACCGGCGACTACGTGATCCGCTTCCTCCGGCCCGTCGAGGCGGGGGCAGCCGTCGAGGTAACCTACCGAGTCGGCTCGGGCGACGCCGCCGCCGGCACGCTGTCGCGCGGGTTCATGGGCGCCCCGGGGGAGGCCGTGTCCCTCAACGGCGCCGACCTCTCCGCCGGCGGGATCCCCGTCAAGCTCTACTGGGGCCAGGAGAGCCAGACGAACCCGGGCGTCGCCGCCTCGGCGTGGCAGGCGCTCAGCGCGATCGAGGGCATGCGGACCGCCGGCCGGCGCGAGTACGGCTTCGGCTTCAGCAGCATGCGGTTCGGCGACCTCGAGTTGAGCTACGGCAACGTCACGAACGAGTCCGGGGAGGGGGACGCCTCCTACCGGACCGAGTTCGTGCGCACCTACATGGTCGGGAGCGGCGTGGCGGCCAGCGCCTCGCGCAGCGACCCCTCGCTGCTCTCCCCCGAGGGCGCCTCCCGTGACGTGACCTGGGGCGGGATCAAGTACGGCGACCCCAGCTCCAGCAAGTTCTGGTACGTGAACTCGCACCTGCGGATGGACCAGAACTATAGCGCGGTGGCCGAGTCGGGCGCCGCGGCCGACATGGCCGCCTTCCTCTCCGATGCCAACCGCTGGGGCGGCCGCAACCTCGTCAGTCCCTGGTGGAGTGGCTACTACGCGGGCGTTTGGAAGAGCGCGGAGGGCGCCGGCAACCAGGGACGCTCGGGCATCGGCCAGTTCGCCGGCTGGGAGCTGTCGCAGCAGGGCTACGGCTTCCGGGCGGGGGGCTACTTCACCTATTCGAAGAGCGAGTTCGCCCAGGAGCGGCTCGACACGCATCAGCGCTTCGCCGAGACGCAGGACCGCTTCGATGTGCGCGTTCCGCGCGGCGGCCCCGAGGTCACCTACGCGAAGGACACGCTGACCACGACGACGCCGGCCTCGGGCCTCACGACCGACGCGAGTTCGGGCCGGACCATCGCGACCAACCCGGGCGAGAACACCACGACCACCCACGAGACGCTGAGCCTCACCCAGCGGCTCTCGCGGGGACAGAACGCGCCGGTCGTCTCCGTCTCGCAGCACCAGTGGAACCAGCTCAACCGCCTCTCCGGCGTCGAGTCGCCCACCGTGCTCGACCGCACGACGACGCTAAGCGGGGTCAGCCTGCTCGGTGTGAAGCTCGACTACCAGAACAGCCGGAGCGAGAGCGAGGACATCTACTTCGACCCGACGGAGAGCCATCGGCTCACCTTCGGCAACATGCGGCTCGCCGGCCCGATCTCGATGGACGGCTCGTTCAGCATCTTCCGGACCGATGCGAAGGGTGTCACCTACATCGACAACACCCTCTCGGTCCCCGGCTTCCGCATCTTCGAGGGCGCGAACGTCTCGGGGATGAAGTACCAGAAGCAGCGTGACTCGCAGGGCGCCGAGGCTACACAGCGCACCGTCGGCTTCGCCGGTCAGCTCCTCGGTGGCCAGTGGAACGCCAGCTACAACTGGCAGACGATGGCGGAGGGCTTCCTGACCTCGGCCGGCGCGCTCGCGAACGGCTACGGCCAGGACTACGACCAGCGCGTGTCGGCGCTCACCTACCAGAAGACGCTGCCCAAGCTCGGCACCGAGCTGCGCGCCGGCTGGACCGACACGCGGTTCAACGGCGAGTCGCTCGGCCAGGTCTACCGGGTGGGCGCGTCACAACTCATCAAGCCGGGCGCCGGCCTGGGCAACATCATCCTGCAGGGCGCTCAGTACCGGCACGTCGACCGCTGGGGCACGCTGCGGCCGTCCTACTCGTGGGCCGTCCGCTACGACCATGGCGATCGGCTGCAGGCCGGCATGCGCGGCTTCGAGCATTACGGGGCGGGCGACGAGATGCAGTTCGTCAGCCGGACGACCTGGCTCAAGACCCAACTCGGCCCGGCGACGCTCTCCGCCACGTGGCGCTCGAACCCGCTGCTCAACGAAGCCGCCGGCAAGCTCCAGCCCTTCCTGTGGCGCGGCGAGTCGAAGGAGTACTCACTGAGCGGCAACATCACCCCCCGGCTGGCGGTCTCGGCCTCCATCGCCCAGAACGCGCTGCCGGCCGGCTTTGTCGTCGAGAGCAGTGACTGGTCGGACGTGGCCTTCGCCGGCCCGATGAGCAGCGCACTGCGGCCGACGACCTGGAGCTGGGACGAGAACTGGGGCACGACCTACTCGGTCTCCTACAACTTCGGAGCCGCCAACCTGACGCTCGGACGCTCGCGGACCCGCTTCAACCGCACGGCCGCGCTCCTCACCGCGTGGACCGCCGACCTGAACTGGAAGCTCTCGGCCAACGAGTCGCTCGGCCTGGCCGTACGCGACTGGCGCGGCGCCTCACCGATCTACGGCCAGTCGCTCTCGGTCTCCGATGTCGGCCACCCGCTCGGCGTCGCCTACGCGCTGCGCTACTCGCGCGACTGGGGCAACGGCAAGCGCTTCTCGCTGGTCTTCGCCGATGCCGGCCCGCTCAACAGCTACTGGGGCCAAAACAACGCCTGGGGCCAGGAGGCCTCGTCGTTCGTCGGCTCGCTCCCGTATGCCGACTACCCGCACACGAAGGTCTACATGGAGTTCCAGACGCCGTTCTGACTGAACAGCCTGGACGCCGGCTCGTGGTGGAAGAAGGCCGTGCGCACCGTGCGCAAGATCGCCGACTGACCCCCCTGTCTCGAGAGGTAGGATCGAGCATGCCCTGCGCGACCCCCGCTCGTCTCGCGCTGGCGGGCGCCTTCGTCTGCGCCGCCGGCGCGCTGGTGCTCGGCTGCGCAGGCGGCTCCTCGACCCCCACGTGCGACGGGACGGAGACCGTGCTGTACGTCTCAACCTTCCAGGTCGTCTCCCACGTGCCGACCTACTCGGCCGTGGAGGTCCTGCCGGCCGCGATCGAGGTCGGCAGGATCCAG
Source organism: uncultured Armatimonadia bacterium (assembly GCA_964598695.1). GTDB lineage: Bacteria > Armatimonadota > Zipacnadia > UBA1398 > UBA1398 > CAZRDB01. Next base: position 9,735 of record CAZRDB010000091.1, on the reverse strand, counting down.
CGGGCGCGGCTCACCTACAAGGCCGACAACCTGGTGCCGACGCTCACCTCGAGCGTCGAGATTGTTGCCGCGCCGGAGCCCCGCCAGGACCTCGACCCCACCGTGGTGGACCGCGTGTCGGCCTCGGGCTTCCCGTTCCCGGCGGTCAGCCGCGGCGTCGACGTCACCGAGGCGCTGACGGCCATCCTGGCCCAGAGCCGGAGCTTCCGTCTCGGCGGGCGCATGGAGTCTGAGCTGGCCGTCGGCGACGTCGAGTGCCGCGAGGTGCGCCTCACGATCTGCTACACGCCCACATCGCCCGAGGCGGCCGGCGCCCTCTAGGGCGGTGGGGCGTCCTCGGTGAGCCCGAGGGCGCGCAGGGCGTACCCCTCCTTGTGGTCGGCCGAGAGGGTCCGCCAGATCAGGAACTGCTTCCGCAGCAGGTTCAGGAACTGCCAGTTCGTCTTCCGCCACGAGCTGACATCGCCGGCCCGACGCTCCAGCTCCAGTCGCAGCTCGTAGATCCGGTGCTCCCCCGTCGGCTCCGTGTGCAGCGCGACCGTCTGGCTCACCCCGAGGTCGTAGGGGGCGAGCCACACCCGGGCCCGCAGGGCATAGCCGGCTCCGTGGTAGGAGTCCCACGCTTCGAGCCGCACTTCCTCGGCGAGGAAGTCCCCCCCCGCGTAGCCGACGTAGGCCTCGAGGAACTCGAGCAGGAAGGCGTTCGAGGCCGGCGCATCGCGCCCCGTCACCGTGAACGGGAGCCGGATCGACATCCGGTCGCCCTCGGGATCCGGCAGGCGCCAGCGTCGCTCGATGTCAGGAACCGCGATCTGCGCCGCCTTGCGCGCCGGCCACAGCGTCGAGAGCAGCACGGTGGCGAGCACGATCACCGTGGAGAACACCGCGGCCAGTGAGCTGTAGTTGGTCTGCACCGGCCCCAGGCTGCCCGTTAGGATCAGCACCTTCGTGAGGCCCTGCCCGATCAGGTAACCGAGGATCGCGCCGATGTTCGCGTAGACGCAGGACTCCGCGAGGAACAACGCGCCCACGTGGGTCGGCGAGAGTCCGACGGAGCTGAAGATGTGAATCTCCTTCACGCGCTCCCACACCGAGCCGAGCATCGTGTTCAGCACGATGAGCGCCGCGATCAGGATCGGCACGATGAGCGTTTCCATCCCGTCGAGCGACTTGCTGCCGATCGAGCTGAGCAGGTGGACGCGCGGTGCGCCATCCGGCCCGGGGCTCGTGGCGTACAGGCTCACCGCGAGCCGCTCCATATACTGCGCGACGAGCGTCTCGGTCTGCTCGGCTGAGCCGATCGCGATCGCGACGGAACGCGTGGTTCCTCCCAGGCGGATGCACTGGGCGTAGGGGACCAACATCGCCTCCGGGGCCGTGTAGTGCTGATACTCCTGCACGAGCGACGCCAGACCGCCGCGGCCCAGCCGGAACCGCTGGCTCATCATCTCGCGGACGAGGTTCAGCACCTCCGGCTTGAGCTGGCTGTAGTCGACGGGGAGGATCGCCTCGCCGTCGAGGTCGCGGAATCCGCGGTCCGACCCCTCCGCCGGAGCGGCGAGGTCCTCGTCGGGGAGGATCCCCACGACCTCGTACCAGCTCCCGCTGAGCGAGACGAGGGGGGCGCGAGGCCCGAACGCCTCCGCCCGCCGCGCGAGCCGCGCTGAGGCCGTCCGGGCCGCCTCGGCCGGGGGAGTGTCGTCGGGCGGGGGCGAGTCCGCCTGGGCTTGCCAGTGCCCGATGTCCTCCGCCGAGATGCCTAGCCGGTCGGCGACCGAGGCCGGCAGGATGCAGACGTTGCCGTCGTCGGCCCGAAACCAGCGGCCGCCGGGCAGGAGGCGCCGGTCGAGCCCGGAGACGGCCGGCTCCCGGTCGGAGAGGCCCAGGAGCGCATGGACCGTGAACGCTCCGGGAGTCTGCGGGGCAGCGCCCTCGGCGGGTGGCGGCGCGGGGGGGAGCTTGTCCGCCGCGTACCGCGCGAGGTCGTAGTTGCCCTTCTTGGTGATGTCGCCCGAGACGACCCACGATCGGGGCGAGACGACGTACCGCTCGCCCCACTCGTTGCGCATGACCTCCGGGATCGTGTCCTCGAGCTGCATCCAGACCTTGTCGCGGACCAGGATCCCCGTGTACGAGGGCGCTCCGGGCCGCTCGAGCCGGTTGATCCGCGTCCCCGACCGAACCGAGCTGAAGCTCAGCACCGTGAACGTGATCAGCACGAGGGTCACGCAGGTCAGGCCCGTTCGCGTCCTGCGCCGCCGCATGTTCGCGACGCCGAGGCTGAACGCCATCCCCGCCGCGCTGATCCGGCTCATGTCGGCCTTGTGGATCCCGCCCAGCTCCTGCTTCAGGCGCTCGAGTTGCTCGTTGAACTTGCCGATGACGATCGCGACCACGATGACCGCGAGCGTGAGGATGACGAACGCGAGCAGGATGATCATCGGATTCACGGCGAGGTCGAACGCCGGGTGGACGAGGTACAGCAGTCCGAAGACGGCAGCGAAGATGCCTCCGGTCCAGGCGACGCGCTGGGGAACGCGGGCCGCCGAGACCAGCAGGCGCTCGACGAAGTAGGTGAACGCCAGCACCAGGGCGAGGTAGAAGACGACGCCGTAGACCACGTCGCGCGCCGTGCGCTGGACGTTCGGGTAGGCGGTCGACTCGTAGGCCCACGCGGCGCGCGCCAGGCTGGCGGCCGCGGCGTACTCGTGGCGGCCCAGGTGGTCGTCGACCAGCGCCAGCCGTTCGGCGGCCGCGGCATGGAGCGACTCCACCTGCGGGTCCTTGACGCCCTTCGAGACGAAGTCGTGGATCCGCTTGCCGTCGAGAGCTGCCATGTCCCGCGCGGCCTGCAGGACCGTGAAGGGCACGCGGTCGCGCGCGCCCATCACGAACCCGCGCCCCTCGGGCGCCTCGGGGGTCGCGTTCAGGAGCAGCATACGCGCTCCCATCAAGCCCATCCCGAGCGCGATCTTGACCGACTGGCCCTCCTCCGCGAACACCACCGCGCAGGGCTCCACCGAGACTCCGGTCTCGCCGGCGGGCGGCGCGAACAGGGGTACCTCGTAGCCATAGGAGAGCGGTTCGGCGTCGGTGCGCGCGTCGTAGACGTACACGCGCTCGAGGGTCTGGAGATACCGCTGGTCGACCAGGTCGAACAGGCTGAGCGACTCGCAGGGGAAGAGGATGATCGGGCGGTCCATCCGGCCCCGTGCCCCGATCGAGCGGCTGAACTTGCGCTCTCCCTCCGGGCCGAGATCAGGCGCGTAGCGAACCCGTCCCGTGCTGGGGTCGAGGTAGTAGGCATCGACCGTCGCGCCGTTCTGGTGGCCCTGCAACCGGAAGCAGCCCGCGCCATCGGCGAAGGTCATGAGGTCCGTTCGGACCCCCATCAGGCCCTTCGCGGAGCCGCGGATCACCACGAGCGCCCCGGGGACCGGGGTCTGCGGCAGAAACGACGAGGCCCGGACGAACTCCAGCACGCGTCCGACCTGCGGCTGCAGCTTGTCGGTCATCTTCACGCGCTTGGTGCGCTTGAACGCCGTGCGATCCAGCTCCGGGTCGGAGCAGAAGCGGTGGAGGATCTCCGCGATCCCCTCGGCCTGGAACGCGACCGAGGCAACATCGACCTGGTCGGCCGTGTCGAGCGGCGTGTCGAAGACCGCGCGGCTGTCTCCACCCGTCGCGAGCGTGATCGCCGGGCGGCCAGCCTGCAGGATCATCTCCGATTCGAAGCCGATTCGCCCGGGGAAGTAGTCCCACCAGTTGCGCTCCTGCTTGGGATTCGTGCCGTCGAACCACAGACGATCGGCCGACCAGCCCCGCTCGGTGGCGACCGACTCGGCGACACTCGTCAGCTCCTTGCCGAGCGGACTCAGGAACCGGATCGCCGCCGAATCGCCGTAGTAGTGGCCGCAGAAGGCGACCCCGAACTGCCGGCTGTGGCTTGTGAGGTCGAGGGAGACCGTGAGCGGGATGTGCTCCGTCGCGCTCAGCCACTCCATCAGCTCGAGGTCCTGCCGGAGCAGGGCGGCCTGCCGCTCGGCGCGCGCGATCTCGCGCGCGAAGTCCACCTCGCCGCGCTGCGTCAGCTCGAGCTGGTAGCGGGCGATGTCGTCGGGATCGGCGCTCGCCGCGAGTTGGCGGATCTTGTCGCGGCGCAGGCGCGTGTCCGAGAGGCCGGTCTCGAGGCGCGCGATCGACTTCCGCACCTCGTTCACGCCGGCGCGGTAGGTCGCCTGTTGGTCGCCGGGGCGCCGCCCTTTCGCGCCGAGCACGTCGGCCAGGTTGCGCATCCCGGCCAGGTTGAGGAAGTGGCCGGGGCTCGCGACCAGCAGCACCGAGCGCCCGGGCGGGTGCGCCCGCAACGCCTCGGCGATCGCCAGGAGCCCGGCGATGCCGCAGGCCTGCTCGGCGCCGGGCGCGATCGAGGGCACCACGGACATCGAGTCGTAGTAGGCCTGCAGGAGGATCGTCTCACCCGCGAGCGCGGGGTCGGCGCCCGGGATCTCGACCAGCAGCGTCCGAGCGGGCGTCTCGCGCCACTCGACGCGGCTGGCGAGGCGTGCGGTTACGGTTCCGGGTGGCGCGGAGCGAACGCGCGCGACGAGGGACGCGCCCTCGTCCCGTCGCAGGTAGTAGCGCGGGAAGTCCACGGGGACGCGCGAGAACTTCTCGGAGGCGTCCTGCCGGGTGGTCTCCTCGGGCTCGAGGAAGACGACCGCCTTCGCCCCGAACATCGCGGCATTGAGCCAGCGCGTGCCGCAGTTGAACTCGAGCAGGACGATCGAGCCCTCGAGCGGCAGGCCATCCAGCTCATCGAGAGACCCCGCGCCGCCGTAGACGACCGGCCGGTCGGCGCCGTCGTCGACGACCGTGCTCCCGACGACCAGGTTGGGCCAGACGGCGTGGAGCGGGACCCCCTCGCCGCTGCCGAGCGTCAGGCGGGAGCCGAGGTCGACGGGGGCGACAAGGTCGAACTCCTGGGTGCGGATCCCGGTGAACCCGAGGCCCTCCAGGCGGCCGCGGACGTACCGCTCGGCCCGCTCGGCGCCGGGGTAGCCCGCGACGCGCGAGCCGAGGGCGGAGAGGGCGTCGATGTCGCCCCGGATGCGCGGCTCGTAATCGACCCCGCCGAAGCCGGCGTGACTCGGCCCGGCCAGCCAAGCGCTGACCAGGAGAAGGAGAGCCCACTGCGCGCGCCCGAAGCGCCACGCCATCCGGGAGCAGCCTCCTGACCTCTCGGCTCGCGGTGGCCGGTGGCCACCGCGTCGTGGTTCGACCGCCCCGATCAGGAACCTGCCGGGGAGGCGAGGGATCTGGGCTGCGGGTGGCGCCGGCGTCCTGTCGGGGCCGAGCCGGCTCTGCCGCTACACCGGCCGCAGGACGGCCTTCACCGCCTCGCGATCCTCGACGAGGTGGTAGGCGTGCTCCCACTCCGTGATCGGCAGGTCCTGCGTGACCATCGGCGCCATCTGCAGCTTGCCGCTCGCCATGAGCTGGAGGACGGCCTCCCACGTGCGCCAGGTGTGCGAGAACACGCCCTGGAGCCGTACGGCCTTCGAGAGCAGCGGGTCAAGAGAGAGCCCGACGGGCTTCGGGCCCCAGCCGATCTTCGTGATCTGCCCGTTGCGCGCGACAGCGGCCATCGCGAGCGCGAGGGCCTTCTCGTTGCCTGCGGCGTCCACGATGAGCGGAGCGCCGAGGCCCCCCGTGAGATCGTGGACGAGCGCGAGCGCATCCTCCTGGTCGGCGAGCACGGTGTGGGTCGCGCCGGTCGCGCGACCGACCTCCATCCGCGCCCGGTCGACGCTCGTGCCGATGAGGACGATCGGCCAGGCGCCCAGGATCGAGGCCATCTGGACCGCGAAGAGCCCGATCGGGCCCGGACCGATGATGACGATCGGCTCCCCGGGCTTCGTCTCGCTCTTCGCCACCAGCGCGTTGTAGCTCACGCACGCCGGCTCCGTGAGGCAGGCGTGCTCGAACGGGACTCCCCCGGGGATCCGGTGCAGGCAGCGCTCCGGCACCCGCACGTAGCGCGTGAACGCGCCGTTGGTCCCGTAGCCGAAGCCGAGGCGGGTGGGGCACAGGTTGTACTCGCCGGCGCGGCACAGGGGGCACTTGCCGCAGATGTATGCCGCGGTCTCGCTCACGGCGCGCTCTCCCACCGACCAGCCCGTGACGCCCTCGCCCAGCGCCGCGATCGTCCCGCCGAACTCGTGGCCCTGGATCACCGGCGTGTTGACCGTGAAGGTGATCGCGTGGCGCCACATCTCGATGTCGGAGCCGCAGACGCCCGCGGCCGCGACCTCGATCAGCACCTCGCCGGGGCCCGCCTCGGGCTCGGGCACCTCGCGCAACTCGACCACCCCATCGAGATGGCAGTACTACACTACCGCCTTCATGCCTGGGCCCCCTGCGCCTTGACGCCGGTGACGATCCGCTTGAGCAGGTCGTAGAGCTTGTCGGCCGTATCGCCCGGCGCGAACTCCTCGCCGTCGATGACGAGCGGCGCTCCGATCACCACGAGCGGCGCCCCCATCGAGGGCATCGCGATCGCCTGCTCGACCGAGAGGCCGCCGACGGCCTGGATCGGGATCGAGACGGCCTCGACCACGCCCGGGAGATCGTCGAGGGGGCTCTTGCCCACCTCGGCGCCGCGCTCGTCGAAGCCGGTGTGGACGATGACGTAGTCGACGCCCAGCTCCTGCATCCGACGCGCGCAGGCCGGCTTGTCCGGCGCGAGCATGATGTCGCCCATGACCTGGATCCCGTACTGCTTGCCCGCGCGAACCGCGCCCGCAACGGTCGACCAGTGGGCGACCCCCATCACCACGACGAGGTCGGCGCCGGCCTGGGCCATCATCTCGGCCTCGAGGAAACCGGCGTCCATCGTCTTGAGGTCGGCGACGATCTTGTGGTCGGGCCAGCGCTCGCGGAAGGCCTCGACCGCGTGGAGACCCTCGCCCAGGATCAGCGGCGTCCCCACCTCGAGCCAGTCCACTCCGGCCGCCACGGCGATCTCCGCAACGGGGATCGCGTCCGCGATGGTCTTGAGGTCGATCGAGACCTGCACGATCGGTTCCATGTCCTACCTATCCCTTCCGTAACTCCGCCGGGGGCGAAGACTCCAATCGGGTGTCGCGGGGGTGCTTCGGTAGCCTCGCCCGCATTCCCTGCGCGGCGGGCGGGCCAGGCCGGGAATCGCCTGTCAGGTAGGAGGATGAGCCGTGCGCCGCTGGGTTGGGCCGATGCTCGCGCTGGGGTTCGTCGTGCTCGCCCGCAGTGTGCCTGCCGCCCCCGATGAACTGCCCGCCTGGCACCCGCTGGTCGGGCGTGGCGGGCAGGTAGCCGTCGAGCCTCTCGCGAGAGACGCCAGTGGCCACGACCTCCCCGCCTACGCGGCGCGGTTCACGATCAGCCCCGGCGCGATCCGCTCGGGTTTCGCGAGCGAGGGTCCCTGGCTCCATGAGGCGCTCGCGGGGGCCGGCGACTCGCTGTTGATCGAGGTGCGCCTGGCGAGACCCGACCGAGTTGCGCTCGCGATCCGTCCGCCGGGGGAGACGGAGGCGCTCGCGGTGTCCGTGGCCTCCCGCGGCGGCGCGCCGCACCTCCTCGTGCTGCCCCTCGGGGCGGGCGCCGATCGACGCCTGCTGGTCACGACCGATGAGGCCTGCACGCTCGAGGTGCTCGGCGTGCGGGCCACGAGGGGCGTCCGGCCCACCTGGGACCCGGTTGACCCGGCCGAGTGGCCACCGCGGCTGGAGGCCGACCAGAGCCTTCAGGCGCGACGGGAGTGGCTCGCGCGGGTCGCGCGCGATATCGAGGGACTCGAGCGTCTCGGCGCCGATGTGGCCGACGCCCGCGAGACCGCCCGGAGCGCCACAGCGCGGCTGGACCCGGCCCGGGCCGGCCGGACCGGCATCTCAGCGGGCGACCTCGCCGCAGTCGACGGACTCCTGCTCCGGCTCGATGGGCTGGTCTCCGAGCAACGGGCGCGGTTCGGGGGGCTGACTCCCGTCCTGGCCGATGGACGCCTTCGGACACGGGCCGGCGGCGAGCCCTTCGTGCTGCTGCCCTGGGTGGGCGACACACGCGACCGCGTGAGCACGGCGCCCTGGCTCAGGCGGGACGAGCCCGTCGCCCTCGGACCGTACCCCGGCGGCTCCGTCCGCTTCTCGGGTGCGCAGTGGGGCGAGTGGCTGGAGGCCCGCTACGGGACGACCGGGTGCCTTCTCGATGCCTGGGGGAGCGATGCGGCCCTGCACGGTCTCGGCGCGCGCGAGTCGCTCGAGTCGGGCAACCTCGAGGCCCCGCGCCCGCCCTGGGAGCGCGATGTGCGGCTCGCCGATCTGCTCGACTGGGCCTGGGAGGCGGAGCAGGCCCGCGCGAGGGCCCTCGTCCGCGAGGTGCGCGCTCGTGAGCCCGAGATGCCGATCCTCATGGCGCCCTCGGACCCGTTCCCCGCGCTGCCCGGCCTGCGCGAGGTGCTCTTCGCCGCGGCCGGTCCCGTCGGCACGCCCGCCGTCGTAGGGCTCCCCGCCTCCCCACTCGCGCGGCGGCTCTCGCAGTCGGCCCCCGGGGGGGGGCTCCGCACGAGCGGGATCGCGCTGCTCGACCAGGGGCGCGTGCTGCTCGGGCCTGACGGTCTGGACAGCGAGACCGCGAGCGCGCTCCGGGCGTGTGCGGCAGACCGTCCCCGCCGCGTGGCGCTGATCTGCTCCGCGCGCGAGGTCGTCCTTGGGCGTTCCCGCGCGCTCGAGATGACCGAGACCCTCCGTCGGCTCAACGTCGATGCCGACCTGCTCGTCGACCTGGAGCTGGCCCACTCCGGCGCCCTGCCACGCACCTACAGGGCCCTCATCTACGAAGCCGCGTCGCTCGACGAGAGGGCCTTCCGCGTCGCCTGGCGGTCGGGTGTGCCGCTCTTCCTCGTCGGGCCTCCCGGTAACGATCGGCGGGGCAGGGCGGAGGCCGGCGCGGTCCTGCGGAGCGAGAACGCCTTCCTTCGCCGCGCGACGGGGGCCTGGCGGCCGGGCGAGGTCGAGCGGGTGATCCCGTGCGGGACGGGGCCGGCGCAGCTCCTGCCGGATCCGCTCGAGCAGGCGCTCGGCGCGGGCTGGCTCAAGCCCGACGCGGGGCCACCGCCCGCGCAGGAGAGTCCTCTCGCGCTTGGTCTGGCCGGCCGACCCTGCCTGCGGTGGCACGTGTATGCATTCACGACGCCCGAGGCCGACGCGGCGACCGGCGGTCGGCTGGCATTGCCAGCAGCGATCCCGACGGGCTGCCAGGCCGCGCTGAATGGGGAGCCGCTCGGCCAGGCGCTCGCGGGGCCGAGCGATGGCGCCAGCCCCCTCGGCGCGCTCACGCTCGCGATCCGGCCGGGGCTACTGCGGTCCGACATGCCGAACCGCCTCGCACTGGGCCTGCGCGAGGGGCAGGCACTGTCCGCCGAGGTTGCCGGCGCGATCCGGTTCGTGCCGGAGCCGACGGTCTCGCTACGGGTTGCGGAGGCCCTCGGGCCTCTCGGCGCCAACGAGGAGCACGCGTGCTGGGCGCCGATCGGCGCAGCCGCCCTCCCTCCGGATGCCCTGGCCCAGGACGCGCGGGCGATCGGCGTAGACAAGGCGAGCGGGCGCGCGCTGCTCGTCCGGCAGGGGAACAGCCTCCTGTGGGCCGGCGCCCTGCCGACCTCGTCGCCCGTCCTCGACCGCATCCTCGCCGGGTTCCTCG